>JBJEHM010000041.1:2280-4072 GCA_051876075.1 Coriobacteriales bacterium | reverse complement strand
AGCTGCGCGCTTGCGGTTGCCGCCGGCACCTGGGGAGAAGGCGGCGTGGGTGCCGTTGCCCCCTTGGGTGCGGCAGTCCCTGCTGTTGCAGCGCTGCTGGCCGTTGCAGCCGCTGTGCTGCACGCGTCTGCGCACGCGCGCCGCGCGGCTCGCATGGAGGCCCTGGTCTTTGATGCCGGCGGTGCTCAGCTCGAGCGCGCCCGTCTGGGCCTTGAGCGCCTGGCGGAGCTGGAGCCCCGCGCGCTCTTCTCCCTGAGTCTGTGCACCGCAGCGGCCGCCCTCGAGCTCAGCGAGCTTGCGCTGGCCTTTGCGCCCACCTTCTCTTGGCCCCTCCTGCTGAGCTGGGCGCTCCTCGCAGCGCTGCAGCTGGTGTGCTCCGTCTTGCAGCGCACGCGCTTCTACCAGCTCCCCGTGTTGGTGAGCAACATCGCTCCCCTGCGCAAGTAACGTGCAGCCCGGCGAGGCACTTACTCGGCATCGTTCAAGATGGTCTCTTTCCAGTTGGAGTTCATGTAGTACAGGCGCAGCAGCTCGACGAGGTGGCGCTTTTCGTTGATCCTGTATAGAGCCACAAATCTGTCGACCTGGCACCAGCGTCGCCCTGTGTCGGCGAGACCAGGTCCGTAGCAGGGGAACGCTGCCAGACGCTCACAGACGGCCTCGTAGCTATCGAGCAGGCGTAGTGCCGCCTTGCGCCCAGAGAAAGCCAGTGTGTACTCGACTGTTGCGTCGAGGTCGGCTTCGAACTGTGGGGAGGCGCAGACCAAGAAGGCGTCAGATCCCATACTTGGTCTTCAGACGCGCAGACACCGCGTTTGCATCGGAGCCGGCGCCTGCGTCAAGTGCGGCTTCGGCGGCCTCAATGCCAGCCCAGAATTGCTTGTGGGAGGTCACGGTGTTGGGGAGCTGTGGCTCGGAAAAGATGTAGGCCACGCCGTTTTCGAACCCCCAGTACACGCGTCCCCCATCCTCGATACCGAGTGCTGTACGGATTTCCTTGGGCACGGTCGTCTGCCCGCCTTTTGTGAGCTTGGTGCTCATCATCGTCGTCATGATGCCCCCTTGTTGTCAATGGAATCATTGATAACTTTGAAATCAATACTACCATCACGACGCTCATGTAGGTGCTCTCGTCGACGGATTTTAGTGATGAGGCGGAGCTTCTTCCTGCTCTTCATTTAGCTAGCGCAAAGAATGTCTTGAAATGACTCTATTCTCTGCTCAGATTCAACTACACTGTGAATGGTTTCGGGTGAGCCAAAAACCCGGGAAGAGGGGGCGCAGCAAGCCTCCGTATGCAGGGGCGATGAAGCCCCATGTTTTTGGGGCGAAGGATGCCCCACAGAGTGAGGGGCGAACGCCCCATATGAGAGGGGCGCACATGCCCCGTGAAAAGGGGCGGAAAAGCCCCATGGGAAGTGGGCCAGAGAGCCCGTTGGAGTAGGGGCCGAGCGAGCCCCATAGAAGAAAGGAGGGTCGCTGCAATGGCAGATGAGAAGACCCCCGTGACCGAAGAGAAGGTCGAGGTTGCGACCGAAGAGCAGGCCGCAGAGAACGCTCCCAAGGCAGGGAACTACGGCGGCAACTACGGAACTGGTGACGCGCCCAAGGGCGGCAAGTACGGCGATGGCCCCAAGGGTGGCGCATACGCAGGCGGCAGCTACGGCGACGGCCCCAAGGATGGCGAGTATGTGGCCGGCCCCAAGGGTGGCAAGTACGTAGCAGGCCCCAAGGGCGGCGAGTACGTGTCCGGACCCAAGGGTGGAGACTATGCTGGCGGCTACGGCGACGG
>JBJEHM010000041.1:0-2180 GCA_051876075.1 Coriobacteriales bacterium | reverse complement strand
GCCGGCGGCAACTACGTTGCTGGCCCCAAGGGCGGCGAGTACGCGGGCAAGTACGGCAAGCCCGACGATCTCATGTCTCTCTCCCTGGCTGTTCTGGACCTCAACGAGAAGCTCGATGCTCTGAGCAAGAAGGTCGAAGAGCTGAGCGAGCCCAAGGAGGACTAGTACTCCGCACCGCAGAGCCCGGGCGGTGCGCGATTGCGTTGCCGCCCGGGCTTCTTTTTCTCCCTTGTCTATGAACGAATTGGAGTACGTGCATGCCGCAAGTTGAGTATTGCTTGGATTTGAGGGAACTCATCAGCATCGATGAGCTGTCTCAAACCCACGCCACCGGCCAACCCCCTGCCCGGGAGTTGCTGAGCGCCTTGGCTCCGCAGGGTTGCCAGCGCATCTACCTGGGCTCGTCGTTCTGCCCGCAGGCACTCATCGGGGCGCGCACGTTCAACGAGCAGCTCATCGCGGCGGCCCGCGAGTGCGGCCTGCATATCACCCTCAGCCTGCCCATCCCCAGCCAGCGCTGGCTCGCCCCGCTGCAGCAGGAGGCCCTGGACCTGCTCCAGCTGGGCGAAGACGTCATCGACGAGCTGGCGGCAAACGACTTTGGCATGCTCGAGTGGGCATGCAGCCTATCTGTAGAGCGCGCCGGCTCCGGCCCGCTGCCCTTTGGCGTGGTCTTGGGCCGTCTGCTGAACAAGGACACCCGCGACCCGCGCGACCCGCACTACCCTTGGCAGCCGGCAGCGCCCAAGATCATCCAGCGCGGCCCGCAGAGGGAGAGCTACCTCGACCGCCTGCTCACCACCTTCAGCTATTGGAACATCCAGCTGCAGGAGTACCGCTGCCCGTTGGCAGGCCTGGAGCTCGACCCCTTTTGCGAGCAGCTGTTCTTGCACGAGATGCCGCCCCAGCTCATCGCCGCTCTCAACGGCCCGCTGTGCTGCATGAGCGCCGGCCAGATCTGCGAGTACGCCAGCCTGGGTCTGCGCGAGGAGCACATGTTCCGCCCCAACGCCCCCTGCGCGCACCAGTGCCAGGGCACCTGCGTGCGCTACCGCGGCGCAAGCGGCGTCGAGTTCGCCAAGCTGGGCCGCGCCGTGTTCTTCCAGCCGCAGTGGCAGTGCATGCCGCGCGGCGTGCAGCTCTACCGCCAGCTCCTGAGCCCTCTGGGGGAGGTGCGCAGGTAATGGGATTCCCGCTTGCTCCGCTGAACAACCCCAACAACATCGAGTACTACGCCCGCGCCGGTGCGCGCGAGCTCTATATGGGCTTTTACGACCCCGAGTGGGACGCCGCGTTCGGCAGCTTTGCCGAGCTCAACCGCATGAGCGGCTTTGGGCGCAGCGCCAACACCTGCAGCTTCCAGGAGCTGCTGTGGACGGTGCCGCGCGCGCATGCGGCGGGCTGCTCGTTCTACGTGACCTTCAACTCGTCCGCCTACTCCGCGCGCATGGAGCCGTGGCTCGGGCAGTACTTCGAGCAGCTGGCATGGGCGGGCGCGGACGGCGTCATCCTCAGCGGTCCGGAGGCCATCGATCTGGCGCACGAGTTCGGGTTGAAGGCTGTGGCCAGCACCATGTGCGGCATCTACAACGAGAGCACCGCGCGCCTGTACCAGCGCTGGGGCGCAGACAGGCTGATCCTGCCGCGCGACCTGTCCCTCGACGAGCTGCGCGCCATTATCGCCGCTTGCCCGGAGCTGGAGTACGAGGTCTTCCTCATGCGCAACGGCTGCGTCTTCAGCGACAGCCACTGCCTGGGCATGCACGGCCGCGGCAGAGGTGCCCTGTGCGGCGAGATGCGCGACTCCATGCGTTGCGTCACCTGTGCCGAGCAGCGCCGCGGGCAGCTGGAGCAGACGGGCTCGCTGCGCCGCGAGGTCTACCACCAATACGCTTGCGGACTGTGTGCGCTGTGGGACCTGGAGCAGATGGGCAACCTGGCCTACAAGGTGGTCGGCCGCGGGGACACGCCGGACGCAATTGCCGAGGATCTGGGCCTGGTGGCGGCGAACATCGGCGTGGCCCAGCGCTGCGCCAGCCGCGGGGAGTATCTGGAGCGCATGCTCCGCCACCACTACCAGCGCGAAGTCTGCCCCAAGGGCCTCAACTGCTACTATCCCGAGCTCTACGACGGCCGCATGTAAGCGCTGGCCGCGCGTTAGTTGAGGAGGATGTCGGCTA
>JBJEHM010000040.1:0-4172 GCA_051876075.1 Coriobacteriales bacterium | reverse complement strand
ATCCCGGGGTTGTGCGCTTCAAGGTGAACACGCCGCCCATGTGGTACCCCGTCTCGCTCGTGTGGAGCACGGAGCACGTGATGAGAGACAACGCGCGCGAGCTCCTCAACTACGTGCGCGCGAACATCCCAGAAGGCTACTTCCGCAAGGACGCCGAGGCCTTCCTGAACTCGTAGCCCACAGCGGCAAGGGCGCCTGCGCGGGGGAACTGCCGCGATTTGGCCTGCTGCGTGGCAGGCGCCCTCGCATCTCCGCTGTCTGCCCGCCCCCATCGGCACACGCTCCGGTCCTCCCCTCCCGCTTGTGGTTGGTATTTCGGGCCGCAAACCGGCCTTGTGGTTGGTCTTTCGCACGGAAACAGCAACCACAAGGGTCAAAACGAAGGTGAAACACCAACCACAAGCGTGGGGAGCGGGCGCAGCGGCGCAGGAGGCGGAGGAGCAGCGTATTGGGAGCTGCCAGCAGGAGCCGATTTGCTCTTGTCAATTCGATTTGCTTCGATGTATTATCTGCAAACGCATCGAAGTTTATCGAACTGATAGGAGGGAAGCATGGAGAGCGTGACCAAGCGGCTCGGGTTCTTCGACCGCTACCTGACGCTGTAGATCTTCGCTGCGATGGCGGCGGGGCTGGCCCTCAAGAGGCGCTGGTACGGGGAGGGGGCGTAGCCCATGGAGGCAATCGGCTCCTTCGTGATGGATCAGGTGCTCAAGATGCAGTGGCTGAGCGAGCTGGTCGCCGCGCTGCTGCAGACCCTCGGGCTCGACCCGCAGTCAAGCTGGGGCGGCACGCTGCACTTCTTCGTCTACGACACCGTCAAGATCGTCATCCTGCTCGTGGTGCTCATCTTCGCCATCGGCTACGTCCAGAGCTTCTTCCCGCCCGAGCGCAGCCGCAGGATCATGGGGCGCTTCAAGGGCATCTCCGGCAACGTGGTCGGGGCGCTGCTGGGGACGGTCACGCCGTTTTGCAGCTGCAGGGCTAGGAGTAGAGAAGAAAGGAGAGCGAGATGGGCAAGGTCGAGGTCATGGGCACGGGGTGCAAGAAGTGCCACCAGCTGTACGAGAACGCATGCGAGGCCCTGGGCGCGGGCAGTGTCGAGTACGTCACAGACATGGCACGCATAGCGCAAGCCGGCGTTATGAGCTTGCCAGCGTTGCTGGTCGACGGCCGGGTCGTGAGCAGCGGCAAGGTCCTCAAGCCCGTTGACATCGCGACATTGGCCGGCTAGGGGGTCTGTCATGGAGGAGAGGGTAGCGGACGTGGCTGCTAGAATGGAGTCGACATCATTCGAACCGAGAGGGGGCCACATGGCCGACGAGTGCGAGCGCGCATGTGCGGCGGCGATTTGTGCCGATAGGTCAGCCGAGGCGGCGATCTTCAAGGCTCTCGGCGACGAGAAGCGCCTGCGCATGATCGACGCGGTGGCCGCCAACCCCGGCATCTGCGCGTGCAGTCTGCTCGAGGAGTTCGAGATGTCGCAGTCGACGCTGTCCCACCACATGTCGCTGCTCAAGGCAGCCGGCCTGGTGGGCTGTGAGAAGCGCGGCAAGTGGTGTCACTACACTCTTGCTTCAGAAGGTTTCGATGCTGCCGCGCGCTACGCCGCCGCATTGAGAAACGCCTGCGAGCCCCCTGCCTAGCCCGCGCCCCCTTCTATTCATAAGCTGTGTTAACCCACAATGGCGCTAACCCTTCTGCACGTCATCTCGACCAAGCGAGCGAAAGCGAGCGCGTGGAGAGATCCCAGGTGGAGCCAGGGCACCGTGAATCGAGTCATGGTCTCGCTGGTCAACCTGAGATTTCTCCACTACGGCGCTAATCGCGCCTTCGGTCGAAATGACGGCTCGGGGCGGCGCCTCGTTAGCGCTATTGCGGGTTAGTACAACACAGCCTATTCGTAAGACGGGCATGATGATCCCTAACGCTACGTCTGGCGAATTACCCACAACTGCATTCGATTTGGAAGCAACCACAAGCGGGAGGGGCGCGAGGCGTCGCCGATCAGGCCTCGCGGGCGCTACTTGTAGCGGCTGCGGAAGAGGGGGCGCAGCTCGCTGATGGGGGCCTTGGACTCGATGAGCTGGCGCATGCGCTCCTCTGCGGCGGCGATCTTGCGGCATTCCTCGAGCACGTCGGCCGCGATCTGGGGCGGCACGATGCACACGCCGCTGTCGTCGGCGAGCATGAGGTCGCCCGGCTCCACGAGCTTGCCGCACAGGGTGACCGGGCCGTTCATCTCCACGCACTCCATGCGGTACTTGCCCGTGACCTGCGTGACGCCGCAGGTGAAGACGGGGTAGCCGCTCTCGCGGATGGACGAGGCGTCGCGGCAGCAGCCGTTGACGATGTTGCCCGCCAGCCCGCAGCTCCTTGCCACGGTGCAGCTCTGGCCGCCCATGTTCGAGACCTCGAGGTTGCCGCCAAAGTCGCTCACCAGCACGTCGCCCGGCTCGGCGATGTAGTAGATGTCGCGCGTGGACATGGCGATGAAGTCGTGGTCGTGCGCGCCCTGCGTGGCGGTCTTGCGCACGGGGATGTTGCGGATGGTGACGGCGGGCCCGCAGACCTTGCTGCCCGGCTTGAGCGGTTTGAGGTAGCTGCCGGGGATGGCGCCGTCGATGCCGTAGCCGTCGAGTACGTCGCTCACCGTGGTGGTCATGTCCTCCAGCTCCAAGAAGCCCTGGCAGATCTCCTGCGGGACGCGCTCGAACTTGATCTTGGTGATGCGCTCGCGGGGGACCAGGCCCCAGATGCGGCCGGCGGCCTCGTACTCCGCATAGTCTGCGTCGCGCTGGGCGCGCTGGGCGGCCACTGCCTCGTTGTATGCGTCGACCTGCGTGATGTCCATGGGTGCCTCCTCGCTGGCGATGGGTGAGTATAGCCCCAGTTAACGCGGCGGGGGTTTCCATCGCGTGAACGCCAGGTTGCAGCCCTGTTGCGCGCAAGGGCAGTGGGCGGAGCGAGAGCGATCGCGGCCGCCCCCTCTCCCGCTGCGACTAGCGACTCGATGCCGTTCCCTCCCCGCTGCGACCTCCCGCGAGCTCCCGTGACCCTTCCCGCTTGTGGTTGTTGTTTTCGCGTGCAAACCGGCCTTGTGGTTGGTCTTTCGCACGGAAACAGCAACCACAAGGGTCAAAACGAAGGTGAAACACCAACCACAAGGGCAGGGAGCAGGCACTCGTGGCAAGCGGGTAGGACAGCTCCGTCTTTGCCGAACGGCGGGGCGCCGGGCGGTGCGGCCCAGCGCCCCCAAGCAGCTGCTAGTCCTTCTTCAGCACGATGGCGATGCTGTTGAGGTAGGCCAGCGCACCGGCCTCGACAGCGGCGCGGTCTCCCTGCGCGTACTCGTTGTCGCAGGCCAGCCAGTCGGCCCAGGCCTCCTCGGTGCAGCTCATGGCGCGCATCTCGAGGATCCGCACGCCTTCAGTCTGCCCGATCATCTCGCGCCACCAGCCGATGCTGTGCATGTAGTCCAGCTGATCCGGCGTCCACGACTCAAGCAGGCAAGCCGGCAGCTGCCCATGGCAGTCCTCGACCATGCCGGGGATGGCGATGTAGAGCAGCCCGCCGCGCTTGACATAAGGCAGCAGGCGCTCGCCCAAGTAGCTCGCGTCGCGCCCCCAGTAGTTGTACGAGTCGACGGAGACCACCGCGTCGAAGAACCCCTCTTCAAAGGGCAGGCCCTGGCTGGCATCCGCCTTGACGGGGATGACCTGCTGCTCGCTCAGCCCCAGGCTGGCGAAGAAGGCGCGGTTGTCTTCGGGCTCGCTCCAGAGGTCGACGGCATAGGTGACCAGGCCGTACTCGCGCGCGAGCAGGGCGCTGGTGATGCCAGTGCCGGAGCCCAGGTCGCAGACCACGCTGCCGGGCTGCAGCTGCGCACCCTCGAGCAGCTCCTCGCAGAGCTTGAGCGGGTTGGGGCCCATGATCTTGGAGCGTTGGAGCTCGATGGGGAAAGTGGCGGTCTTGGGGAAGCATGTGCTGTTGTTCATGGTGATGTCCTGTTCTGTGAATGTGCGGATGAGGAGCGCGTGGCCTGCAGAACGCTCGCGCGGTGCCCGCAACAACCCAAGCTGCCGGTGGCGCGCGGGGTCGCGGATATTCAGTTGAGCGTTCCGCTACAGAACAAGGACCAAAAAACATCCCCTTGAGGGTCGAGAGCAAGGGGC
>JBJEHM010000039.1:5477-17698 GCA_051876075.1 Coriobacteriales bacterium | reverse complement strand
GCGGGGCCTGTCCCCAAGCGCGCGGGCGGGGCCTGTCCCCAAGCGCGCGGGCGGGGCCTGTCCCCAAGCGGAGTCGAGCTCGACTCCGCTTGGGGACAGGCCCCGAGGCGAGGAATGCAGCCGCCGAAAAAAGGGGAACGCGGGCAACGAGGCCCTCTTGCAGCTCATGGGCTATTCTTGCAGCTGTCACCTTTACAAACTCGGGAGGGCAACCATGACAGAAACCCTGTTGGAATGCAGAGACGTCTATTGGAGGTTCGCAGGGCAATGCACGCAGTGCGGCCACTGCATGCAGGCATGTTCCTCGCTGACCAACACCAGCATGTCGCTGGGAGAAATCGCCAAGGCAATGCTCGCAGCTGAGCGCGAAGCGGCCGACAGAGACGAGCTTGCAGTCAACATCGCCATGAACCCGCAGCTCACGCAGGCTGTCCGCGGCTGTTTCTTCTGCACTTCGTGCAAGAACACCTGCTTTGCCCACAACGACGTGTGCGACCTCGTGTACCACGCCCGCGTCGACTTCCAAAACCTCGGCCTCATCGAGCGCGGCTCATATTCCAGCGTCCTCGTCGATCAGGAATGGGACATCTTCACCGCGTACCGCGCCATCCACGGGATAGGCTTCACCGACCTCACGCGCCACGTTGCAACTGCCGAGCACGAGGCAGAAGGCGATTGCAAGCTCGCCTTCTTCCCCGGATGCTCCCTGGCTGCCTACGGCCCCGAGCTCACCCGTGAGATCTTCTCCACCCTCGAAGAGCTGGGCGGCAAGACAACCATGATCGACCACTGCTGCGGCTCGCCCCTCAAGAGCGCTGGCTTCTTCGACCGCGCAGAAGCACTGTGCGAGCGCATAGCAGCGGAAATCGAGAGCTCCGGCGCCAGCAGCGTGATCTGCGTCTGCCCCGGCTGCGCCAACGCCATGCGCAAGACGCTCGCCAAGCGCGACATCGAGCATGTCGAGGTTGTGAGCCTTGCATCGTACCTGGTCAGCCACGGGTTCAAGCCCAAGCGCGAGCTGCCGCAAACCCCGCTCATGCTCTCAAAATCCTGCCAGGACCGCGATGGCTCGTACCTCAAGGAGACCTGCGAGCTGCTGGGCATCGATCCCGCCACCCCAACCGTCTTCCACGGATGCTGCGGTGCGGGCGGAGCCGTGAGCTCGTTCAACCCCAACCGCCAAGCGCAGCAATGCGATGAGAAGCTCTCGTTCGCCCCGGACGGCAGCACCGTGATCACCATGTGCCCCACCTGCACCTACACCTACGCCTTCCGCCTCATGCAGGAGCCCCGCGAACTTGAGAACAAGCACTACACAGAGCTGGTGTTCGAGAACCAGCTTGACTGGGAGCTCGTCTTTGGGCAGCTCAACAGCATGTGGAGCGGCGAGTACGGAGCCTGGCTCGCCCAGGTCTTTGCCTAGGGAGGAGCGAACATGTCCAACGAAAACAGCACCGTCCAGCCCCCTGTCGCCGTCATCGGCTACGGCACGGCCGGCGTCAACGCACTCATCGGCCTGCGCAACGGCGGCTACAGCGGCCCGGTCGACGTGTTCTCCAACATCAGCAGCCTGCCGTACAGCCCCATCCTCACCTCGTACTATGCCGGCGGGGAAAAGACCTACGAGCAGTGCTTCCCATGGACGGCAGAGGAGCTGGCGAGCCTTGGGGCGCGTGTGCATGAGAGCTGCCCGGTCACAAAGCTCGACACGAAGGCGCACATCATCAGCACCCCCCAGGGCGACTTCCCCTATTCGAAGTGCGTGATTGCCACCGGCTCGCGCCCCGTGCCAGTGGGCTTTCCCAAGGCCGAGGGCTTTGAGCCCCTGGGCTTGCGCACGATGGAAGACGCCCAGCGCCTCAAAGACGTGCTCGAAGACGAGCGTTGCAAGAAGGTGCTGATGAGCGGCGCCTCGATGGTTGCGCTCAAGACGCTCGAAGCCTGTCTCAACCACGGCAAGCAGGTCACGCTCGTGGGGATGAACCCGCATGTCCTCGACTTCAACGCGCTCCCAGAGGCTGCCGAGCGCTTTGAGAGGGGCCTGCGCTCCTACGGTGCAGAGCTGCGCTTGGGAATGACCGCCAAGGAGCTCGAGGTGGTTGACGGGCCCGGCATCGACGGCAAGCAGTATCGCGTCACGTTCTCCAACGGGGATGTCGACACCTTCGATGCGATCACAGTTGCCCATGGCATGCGCTCTAACCTGGAGTTCCTGGAAGAAGGCGCGCTGGAGATGGACCGGGCGATTCTGGTTGACGAGCACATGCGCAGCAGCGACCCCGATGTCTATGCTGCCGGCGATGTGGTCCAGGCGCTCGAGCTGGTGAGCGGCGAGAAACGCATCGTGGGAATCTGGAAGAACGCGGCTGTGCAGGGCTACTGCGCGGGCAGTGCGATTGCCGCGGAGCTTTCGGGGGGCGAGCCCAGTGCGCAGACGGCCTACAAGGGGTCGATCCCCGGCAACACGATAGCCGTCAAGGACACGCTCTTCATCTCTGCCGGCACCATGGAGATCACGGAAGACCGCTATGTCGAGACGCGGGAAACCGAGGACATGATCGTCACGTACATCTGGCAACGCGAAGAAGATGGCGGGCGGAGGCTCGTGGGCTTCAACCTCACCTGCGATCACGATGAGGCGGGCAGCGTCGCCTACGACACGGGAGCGATGTTGACGCTTCAGATCGAGCGAGGCTGCCGAGAGGCAGCGCACTAAGCGCGGGGCCTGTCCCCGTTGAGGCAAAACCTCAACGGGGACAGGCCCCTTTCTGCTGTCTGGCTGCGTTAGCCCAGGCAATACTCCTGCAGGGCATCGGCAAGGAACTGCGTTGCTCCCTCACCAGCCCGAGAATCGTAGTACTCGATGAACCTCGGGTCCGCCAGATATCCCTTGCCCAGCGATGCGTGGACCTCCGGGCTGTAGGCCGCATCACCCCAATGCATGCGAATCCAGCGCTCGTGCATTGAGCAGAGCACGCGGGCACTCAATCCTGCAGTGTCCCCAGTCTCCATAGCAGCCTTCAGCTGAGCGATGATCGCCCGCTCGAGCTCTTCCTTGCTGTCCCACTCGCGCTGGCTCATGTCAAGCAGGCGCTCATTTGCCTCGTCAACAGCCTTGTCCCCGTACAGAGAACGCGCCTCGGCGCCATAACGCTCCTCGTTCTCGCGCACAACGGCCCAACGGTTCAGCGTGGGAAGGACCGCTCCCATGAGGGAAACTGCCTCGTCAAGCGTGCACCCCGTGTTCTTGGCAAGCCTGGGGGCGCAGTCTTCGATCATCTCGTCCATCGTCATCTCATCCGTGAACGCGCCCTTGTCAAAACACCACTTGCAGTACTCGCTGGCGGTGCTGCCATCGGCATTGCTCCCGTGCTGGCTTTCGTCCGAGAGGATCATCCCGCAGCTCTCGCAGTAGCTGCCCGGCATATCGAGCAGGCGCGTCACGGGGACACCCGTTGTAGCTGCGATCAGCTTGAGCATGTCGATGCCGGGGGTTGTGTCGCCGCGCTCCCAGCGGCTGACAGCCTGACGTGTCACGAACAGCTCGCGTGCAAGCTCCTCCTGCGTGATGCCGAGCTCCGAGCGAAGCTGGGCCAGAGTCTCTCCAAATGCCATTTCCGTACTCCTTCACTCTGCATGTCTTCGACGCGTCCTGTCACTGATGATTCTATGGAGTGCTGCGCACCTCTGTCGAGAAACAGGCAGTTGCATCACCTGAAAACAGGCAAACGAGACAGCGCGTTGCGCGCGGGCGGGGCCTGTCCCCAAGCGGAGTCGAGCTCGACTCCGCTTGGGGACAGGCCCCACGGACAGCGACGTGTCGAGCACGCAGCAAGCAGGCCCGCTGGCAACCTCAACAAAAACAGGGCGGGGAATCGTCTCCCCGCCCTGCTGGCGTTGCGCTTGCGATCACCAGGATAATCGCAGCTTACAGGCTTGCACCCACGTTGGTCTTGGCAGCCTTCTTAGCGCTCTTGATCAGGAACTCGCGGTTGGTGTCGGTCTGCTTGAGGCTCTTGACCAGCATGTCCATCGCGCGCTCGGTGTTGTTCATGTTGGCGAGGATGCGGCGCAGGCCCCACACCAGCGGCGCCTCCTGCGGGTCGAGCAGCAGCTCCTCCTTGCGCGTGCCGCTGGTAACCGGGTCGATAGCCGGGAAGATGCGGCGGTCGGCCAGCTGGCGGTCGAGCTTGAGCTCCATGTTGCCGGTGCCCTTGAACTCCTCGAAGATCACCTCATCCATCTTCGAGCCCGTGTCCACCAAAGCGGTACCCAGAATGGTGAGGGACCCGCCGTTCTCGATGTTGCGTGCCGCGCCCAGGAAGCGCTTGGGCGGGTACAGCGCGCCAGAGTCCACACCGCCGGAGAGAATGCGCCCGGACGCAGGCGTCCCCAGGTTGTAGGCGCGTGCCAAGCGGGTGATCGAGTCGAGCAAGATCACAACGTCTTGTCCCTGCTCGACCAAGCGCTTTGCGCGCTCGATGACAAGCTCGGCCACGGCGATGTGGTTCTCGCAAGGCATGTCGAACGTGGAGGAGATGACCTCGCCGTCGATGCTGCGCTCCATGTCCGTGACTTCCTCGGGGCGCTCGTCGACCAGCAGGCACATCAGATGCACCTCGGGGTTGTTGGCGCTGATGGCGGCTGCGATGTCCTTGAGGACGGTGGTCTTGCCGGCCTTGGGCGGGCTGACGATGAGGCCGCGCTGGCCCTTGCCGATAGGTGCCACCAAGTCGATGGCGCGAGCAGTGAGGGCGCTTGACCCGTGCTCCATAACCAGGCGCTCGTCGGGGTAGACCGGTGTGAGGTTGGAGAACTTGACGCGGTGCGTGGGGCCTTCGAAGGCCTCGCCGTTGAGCGTCACGATCATGTTGAGCGCGGGGAACTTCTCGTTCTCACGCGCAGGACGCACGCGGCCGGCGATGTAGTCGCCGCGGCGCAAGCCGTTGCGGCGCACCATGCTGGCGCCCACATAGACGTCATGCTCACCCGCAAGGTAGCCGTTGGTGCGGATGAACCCGTAGCCGTCCGGCATGAGGTCGAGGATGCCGTCGACCATCACAAAGCCCTCGGCCTGCAGCAGCGCGTCGTACACGGCGCTCACCAGGTCGTCGCGCTCGCCGTACTCGGCGGGGTCGACGTTGAGGCCCTCGGCTTTGGCAACCAGCTCCTCATCGGCCAACGTAGCAAGCTCGTCGCGTGTGGCAGAAGGAGCGATCTCTCGGCGATCCTTGCCGTTGCGGCGCTTGCGGCGGTTGTTGCGGCGACCCGAGCGGTCGTTGCGGTCGTCCGCCCCCTTGTCGCCGGCAGCGCCCTTGTCCTCAGCTTGCTTTTCGGCCTCGGCAGGCTCCGTCCCACTCTCTGCCCCGCTCTCAGCAGCTTCTGCGGGCTGATCGCCCTCAGCTGCCTTGGGCTGCTCGGTGCCGTCTGCGCTCTGGGAAGCCTCGGCGCTGTCCCCGCGCTTCTTGCGGCGGTTGTTGCGGCGCTTGGACTTTGCAGGCTGCTCGGCATCAGGCGCGTTCGCAGCAGCCGCGGTCTCTGCGCCCTCTGCAGAGGCGAAGGCAGCAGCCGAAGGCTCGCCCTCTACCGCGACAGCGCTCTCCGAAGACGCAGCCTGCTCTTCTCGCTTGGCCTGCTCGGCCTTCTTGGCAGCGCGCTCAGCAGCACGGCGGGCCTTCTCCTCTTCTGACAGGCGGGGGCGGCCGCGGCGCTTGGGAGCGGCAGCCTCTGCTGCGGGAGCTTGGCCTTCAGAGGCGGCGGCTTCCTCTGCCTGGGTGGCGGGGGCTGCGGCCTCCTTCGCAGGCTCTTCCCCTGCCGTGGCAGCCTTGCGGCGCCCAGCGGATCGCTTCTCTTCCGCAGGCGCCTCCTGCGCGGCGCCGGCCTCGGCACTCGCAGCACTCGCAGCGGCAGCCTCGGCAGCGGCCTTCTTGGCAGCCAGCGTGGCACGGCGCTTGGCCAGCGCAGCCGCCTTCTGCTCCTCGGTCATCTTGCGGCGCGTCCTGGGCTTGGGCTCCTGGGCGCCAGCGTCTTCTGAAGGCGCGGCTTCCTGCGCGCCCTTGACGTCCTCGGCCGCCATTACGCGTTAACGACCTTTGCCCAGTCGGCAGCGAACTTCTCCAGACCCTGGGTGGTGAGCGGGTGCATCACGCACTTCTTCATCGCAGAGTAGGGAACGGTGGCGATGTCTGCGCCCATCAGCGCTGCCTCGCGCACGTGGTTGGCACTGCGGATGGAGGCTGCGATGATCTCGACGTCATGGCCGAAGTCGTAGTTGCCGATGGCAGCAACAACCTCCTCGAGGGACGCGACGCCGTTTTCGCAGATGTCGTCGAAGCGGCCGACGAAGGGGCTGATGTAGCGGGCGCCGGCGCGAGCCGCCAGCAGCGCCTGGGCAACGGAGAAGACCAGGGTCATGTTGACGTCGATGCCCTCGTCAGAGAGGGTGCGGCAGGCTGCCAGGCCCTCGACGGTCATGGGGATCTTGACGACCATGTTGTCTGCCAAGGCTGCGAGCTCGCGGCCCTCGGCCACCATCTCGTCGCGGGTCTCACCGGTGACCTCGCCGCTCACAGGGCCGTCGACCAGCTCGCAGATCTTCTTCAGGTGGTCTTGGAAGTCCTCCAGCTTGCCGCCGATCTTGGCGTAGAGGCTGGGGTTGGTGGTGACGCCGGCCAGAGCGCCCCAAGAGGCGATCTCTGCAATCTCGTCGAGGTCTGCAGTGTCCAGGAAGAACTTCACGAATGCTCCTTAACATAGGGGAATGAAAGAACGCCGAGCCCAAACAGGACAGACGGCAGCCGGAAGGCGGCTTCTGAGATGCATGGGGATTGGCGAAACAAGAACAAACACCGAAGGCACCCTGCCTTCGAACGTGTTGCCACTATATCACTCAGGCACAAACGGTACAATAACCGCGTTTGCATCAAGCTGATAGGAGATTCCATGTCCCTTCCCCGCTTCTTCATCGACTCACCGCTGCCGGATGACGGCGAGGTCGCACTGCCCTTCAACGAATCCGAGCTGCGCCACATCAACGTCCGCCGTTGCGAGGTTGGCGAGCACATCGCCTGCTTCACGGAGGGCCGCCAGGCGTGGGAGGTTGAGATCACCTACATCGACGAGGAGCGCGTCACGGGCCGCATCGAGGGCAAGCTCCCCATCAAGAAGCTCCCCCATCTCACCTTGGTCCAGGGCATCTCGAAGGGCGATCGCATGGGCCAGACCATCCGCCAGACCACCGAGCTGGGCATCGAGCGCATCATCCCCTTCCTGGCCGAGCGCTCCATCGTGCGCCTGCGCAAGGACGAGGGCGGCTACAAGGGAGACCGCTGGCGCCGCATCGCGCTGAGCGCCGCCAAGCAGTCCGGTCGCACCATCCTGCCCACCGTCGAGGACCCCACCAGCCTCGAGGACATCTGCGAGGAGCTCAGGGACTTCGACCGCGTCATCATCGCCTGGGAAGAGGCCGACCTCGACGCCCAGGGCCACGCGCTCTCTGTCACCAAGGCCCTCGAGGCCCCCTGCGCCAAGACCGGCAGGGGCTGCGACGTCAACAGCCGCGTCGCCCTTGTCATCGGGCCGGAAGGCGGTCTGAGCCGTCACGAGGTCGAGTCCTTCAAGGCAATAGGCGATCACGTCAAGCTCGTCACCCTGGGCAGCCTCATCTTGCGCACCGAGACCGCCGGCACTGTGGCAACCGCCCTGTGCATGTACGGCTTGGGCGGCCTTGGGGCACAGTACTTCGGCGACGACGCCGAGGAGGGGCAGGAGTAAGCCTCCCGCACATCTGAGCTCACGAACCTGGCGACGGCGCGCAGCTGGTGCCAGGTTCTTTTTTCGAGCACGGGAAGACTCACGGGGAAACAATGACACGCTTTCACATCACCACACACGGCTGCCGCGTGAACCGCGTCGAATCCGATGCGATCGCCGCCCAGCTGCTCGCAGCAGGTTGGGAGCAGGCGGCTCTGGAAGACGCCGACATCGCGCTCCTCAACACCTGCACGGTTACAGGAGAAGCGGACCACAAGAATCGCAAGGCCATCCGCCAGGCGCTCAAGCGCCAGCCCGGGCCCGTGCTCGTCACCGGCTGCGCGGTGAACATATCCGCCGCTGGGTACGAGGAGATCGACCCCCGCGTTGTCTGCATGGAAGACAAGAGCCGAGTGGCGCAGGTGGCGCTGGAGCTTGCCACCCACGCTGCGCACGTGGGGACAGGCCCCACGGTTGGGGACAGGCCCCATGCGGAAAACGAGCGGGGACAGGCCCCTCGGTTGGGGACAGGCCCCAGCGGCAGAAACGGGGACAGCCCCCGCGCAACCGGGGGACAGGCCCCAGCAGCAGGAACGGGGACAGGCCCCTCGGTTGGGGACAGGCCCCAGCGGCAGGAACGGGGACAGGCCCCACGGTTGGGGACAGGCCCCGATGACAGGAACGGGGACAGGCCCCGTGCGATTGGGGGACAGGCCCCGAAAATGGGGACAGGCCCCGATTCTGCTGGCGGCGCGCATGGGGACAGGCCCCTCAGCAGCGCCAAGCTCGTGCCGTATGGTGCGGGCTTCAGGACGCGCAGCGGCATCAAGGTGCAAGACGGCTGCGACAACGCCTGCACCTTCTGCATCGTGCATACGGCGCGCGGACCGGCCCGCAGCGAAAACCCGCGTGAAGTGCTCCGTCAAGCGCGCGAGCTTGTCGACGCCGGCGCGCGCGAGCTGGTGCTCGCAGGAATAGACACCGGCGCCTACAGCTGGCAGGGCATGGACCTCGCCGGCCTCGTCGAGCTGCTGCTGAGCGAGACGGACGTTGGCCGCATCCGCATTCCCAGCATCGAGCCACAGAGCGTGAGCGACAGCCTCATCGACCTCATGGCCCGCAGCGAAGGCCGCCTCTGCCGCCACCTCCACTTGGTGATGCAGTCAGGCAGCTCCAAGGTCCTGCGTGAGATGGCACGCCATTACAGCGCTCAGGAGTTCCTCGACCTTGCTCAGGAACTGCGCCGCCGCGTTGACGGGATCGCGCTCAGCACAGACGTCATCGTGGGCTTTCCCGGAGAAACCCAGGATGACTTTGACGCGACCATGGAGATGGTGCGAGCCTGCGGCTTCATGAAGCTCCACATCTTTCCCTACTCCAAACGCCCCGGAACGCCAGCTGCAGCGCGCACCGACCAGCTTGCACCGCAGCTTGCCTCCCAGCGCGCCGCGCAGCTTGCAGCGCTGGGGCGCGAGCTGGCACTCGAGGACGCGCGCCGCCGCCTGGGCAGCATCGAAGCCGTAATCGTGGAGCGCCCCGGGCGCGGCACGGCAGAAAGCTTCCACGAGGTACGCTTCTCTGCACCGCTGGAAGAAGGGTCGCTCCTTCCCATGCGCCTTGAGGCAATCGGCGAAGACGGCAACATCGTCGCCTCGCCCCTGTAGCCTCGGCCTACACCCAGCAGCGTCCTTCGACCGCCCCCTTGCTGCCGCGATGACGGAATTGTGACGTATATGTCGAGATGGTGACCGGACGCCCACCTGCCCCCAAACAGCTCAGTACAATGGAGTTTGTACGTTCGCGAGTTGGGAGACGAAATGTCAGACAAGGACATTCAGCAGCAGAACACGGCGCTTGCCGCCAAGGAAGAAGCCGAGCTTGAGAAGTTCGGCGCCCGCGTCCCCGCGGCTGGGCACTTCGAATACAAGGTTGTGCCCGTGAGCGACTTCATGGACGGCGGTGCCAACGTGAGCAAGATCGAGGAGCTGCTCAACCTCTACGGCGAGATGGGCTGGCGCCTGTCCCAAACCGTGGTGAACGAGGTGGGCCCGTCGCGCTTCCACAGCAGCAACGGCACTATTCCCACCACCCAAGAGCAGACGCTGCTCATACTCGAGCGCTGGGTACCCGGCGCCTAAACACTGCACAACCGCTGCTCAAAGCCTTGAAAGCAACGGGGCCCCGTAGGAGCGCAGATCAGCAAGCGCTCTGCGAGGCCCCGCCTGTTCTTAACCTGCGGGCTTAGCCCTGGGGTACCAGGCCGGTCTGGATGATTGCGACCAGCGCCTCTTCGTCAAGCACGGGAACGCCAAGACTCTGCGCCTTGGCCAGCTTGCTGCCAGCGCCGGGCCCGGCCACCACATAGCTTGTCTTCTTGCTCACCGACCCGCTGCACTTGGCTCCATATTCCTTGAGCAGCCCCTCCGCCGTGCTGCGGTCATAGCGCTCGAGGCTGCCCGTGAGCACGAAGGTAAGGCCTGCAAGGGTTTGAGGCTTGGCAGCGCTGAGGTCTGCCTCCATCTGCAGGCCGGCTTGGCGCAGGCGCTCCACCAGCTGGCGGTTTGCCTCGACGGCAAAGAAGTCGATGACGCTCTGCGCCACGACCTCTCCGATCCCGTCGACCTGGCAGAGCTCCTCAACCCCAGCGCTCATAAGCGCATCGACCGTGCCGAACGACTTTGCCAACGCCTCTGCCGTCGTCTTGCCGATGTTGCGTATTCCCAGCCCAAAGAGCACGCTGCTGAAGGGCTGCTGCTTGCTGGCCTCGATCTGGCCGATGATCTTGGCGGCGTTCTTGGCACCCAGCACGCGCTCGCTGCCATCTGCGTTGACCTCGTCTCCGCGCTTGAGGGCGGCCAACTCGGCTTCCTGCAGCTGGTAGTAGTCCACCACATCATGCAGCTTGCCGGCCTCGATGAGGGACTCGATGACCTTGGGGCCCATGCCGTCGATGTCGAGGGCGCCGCGGCTCACCCAGTGCTCCAGGCGCTCCGCCGCTTGGGCAGGGCACTCTGCGCTCTCGCAGCGCAGGAACGCGCCGTCCATATGCAGCGGGCCTCCGCAGCTGGGGCACGCTGTTGGCGCTTGCACCGGCACCGCACCCGCTGGGCGCAGCTCGGGGATGGCACCCACAACCTCCGGGATCACATCGCCGGCCTTGTGGATGATGATGGTGTCTCCTATGCGAACGTCCTTGCGTGCAAGCTCCTCGTAGTTGTGGAGCGTTGCGCGCGCGACGACGCTGCCGTCCACCACGGTGGGATCGAACTCCGCCACGGGAGTGCACGCGCCGGTGCGGCCAACCTGCACGGCGACGTTGCGCAGGATAGTGGTCTTTTCCTCTGGCGGGAACTTGAAGGCGATGGCCCAGCGCGGTGCCTTGGCGGTGAAGCCCAGCTCGTCTTGCAGGGAGAACTCGTCGACCTTGACCACCACGCCATCGATGTCATACCCCAGGGAATCGCGCAGCTCGATCGCGTGCTGGCAGAATGCGCGGACCTCGGCCTCTGTGCCTACCGTGCGGATGTTGGGGTTGACCGTGAAACCGGCGTCACGCAGCCAATCGAGGAACTCGTGCTGGCTGGCAACCGGGAGCTGGGAGGCATCTGCGATGGCATAGATGAAGGTGGCGAGCCCGCGCTCTGCAGTGATCGAAGCATCCTTTTGACGCAGGGACCCCGCCGCCGCATTGCGGCAGTTGGCAAAGGGCTTCTTGAGCGCCGAGCGGCGGCCGGTGAGCTCCCCCGCATCTATCTGGGCGTTGCGCTCTTTGATCGCATCGTTCTCGAGCATAATCTGCGCGTTGAGCGCTTGGAAGCTGGCCTTGGGCATGTAGACCTCGCCGCGGACCTCGATAGGGGCCTCGAGCGCCCAGGCTCCGCACAGCGGCTCGAGCTGGACGGGAACATCGGCGACCTGGCGGATGTTTTCCGTCACGTCCTCCCCTACGGTGCCGTCACCACGGGTTGCGGCGCGAACGAGGACCCCGCGATCGTAGGTGAGCGCGATGGAGGAGCCGTCGATCTTGAGCTCGCAGCAGTAGCGCAGCGGCCTGCCGGCAGCCTCTCTCGTGCGTTGCAGCCACACATCCAGCTCGTTGAGGTCCATGGCGTTGTCAAGCGAGTACATGCGCACTGCGTGCTCGACGCTTTGGAACGACGAGCTGGCCGAGCCGCCCACCGTGCGCGTGGGGGAATCCTCCGTTGCCAGCAGGGGAAAGCGTTCCTCGAGCTCCCGGAGCTCACGCTCGAGCGAGTCATAGGCGGCGTCCGAGAGCGTTGGGGCGTCCTTGAGGTAGTAGTCCTCGCGTGCCTGGTTGATGAGCGCCCTCAGCTCCTCAACACGCGCTGCCTCTTCCTCCGTGGGAAACCCGAACTGCTCCAGCTGCTCTGCCATCTCACAACCCTTCTCGAAAACTGCCCGCCCATTGTAGCGCCCCCCTGCGACACCGCAGCACGGGGCCTGTCCCC
>JBJEHM010000039.1:3795-5377 GCA_051876075.1 Coriobacteriales bacterium | reverse complement strand
ACGGGGCCTGTCCCCAATCCGCACACGGGGCCTGTCCCCAAATGCAAGCACGGGGACAGGCCCCGAACGGGAGCACGAGAAGGGCCCACGCCAGCGGGCCCGGCTTCTGGTACGTTATCGACGCTGCTTAGGCTCGCTTGGCCTTGACGGGGGCTCGCATGAGCTCGCGGTCTATGGGGAAGCTGTACCCCAACTCGTCTTGCCAGATCTCGATCGCAAGGGCAGCCTGCCCCACGAGCATCTCTCCCCCATCGATGGCGACGGCGCCCTGCCGCCTCGCACCCTCCACAAGCTTGGTGAGCCCGTGGGCATACACAACATCCATGACAACCTGGTGCTTGTTGAACAGGCGCGGGTCCACAATCGGCTCGTCGTCCAGCTTCATGCCGCGTGGCGTGGCATCGACGAACACCGTGCAGCCCGGGACAATGCGAAACGCATCCTCATACACTGCAGGCTCCAGGACCCGGGCTTGCTCAGACGTCAGAAACCCGGACATCCTGATGATGGCGAGCTGCGCCTTTGAGAGTTCGCGGCTGAACACCGTCACACGCCTCGCGCCCATAACAGCAAGGGCGCAGGCAATCGCGCTCGAGGTGGGACCCGTCCCGCACACGCAGGTGTATGCCTTTGCGATGTCGATGTCTCCTGCGCGCGCTATCGCGTCGACCGCACCCAACCCGTCTGTGTTGTAAGCCCACAGCTCGTAGCCATGGCGCACCAGGACATTCGCCCCGCCAGCTGCGCGGGCAACGGGGTCGACGTGATCGGCCCTCTCCATGGCCAGCTGCTTGTAAGGCATGGTGATATTGAGCCCCTTGAGGTGCCCCGCGCGCACCAAGTCAATCTGGTGGCAGGCATCCTCGTCCGTGGGGCAGTCGATGGCCTCGTAGGTCCAGTTGACGCCGGCTTCCTGGTACACGGCATTGTGCATGGCAGGAGAAAGCGAGTGCGCAACCGGGGTCCCGATCACCGCAAAGCGCAAGGGGCCGTGCTCAGGCGAAAACCTCATCTTCGTCACCTTCCGTAGATGTCCTGGGGGAACTCGCCCTTTGGGGACAGGCCCCTCAGGAAGAAGCGGTCGAGCTTGCGCAGCAGCTTGGTGTGCCCCAGGTCAACGGTACCCAAGGGTTGCACGAGAATCGCATGCATGCCCGCCAGATGAGCTCCCAGGATGTCAGTGTAGGTCTGGTCTCCAACCATCACCAGCTCGCTTGGCTTCAACGCCAGTTCCTGGCATGCCCGGCGGTAACCTCCCGGGAGCGGCTTCATCGCCTTGCCGATGAAGTCTGTCCCCAGCTGCTCTACTGCAGCGAGGACGCGGTCTTGGAAGCTGTTTGAGAGAACAAGGGTCTGCAGGCCCGCGTTCTGGCACGCGCGCACCCATGCAGCCATGCGCGCGGGCACTCGCTCGTCTGTACGCGGCATGAGCGTGTTGTCCACATCCAGCAGCACGCCCTTGAAACCGCGCTCGACCAGCTCCTGCGGGCAAATGCCCAGCACCGACGCATAGTACTCGTCTGGCCTGAATAGCCTCATCTGCTCCCATTCCATCGAATTCAACGGGGCCTGTCCCCATTTC
>JBJEHM010000039.1:0-3695 GCA_051876075.1 Coriobacteriales bacterium | reverse complement strand
CTACTGGCCGTACTTGGACCAGGCGGCGTCGAAGGAGGCCTGGTCCTTGTAGAACATGGTCTTGTCCTCGCTTTGGCTGTAGAAGAAGTACAGGTAGTCGGTCTCGTCCGGATGGGCGGCCGCGTTGAGCGACGCCAGACCCGGGTTGCAGATCGGCCCGGCTGGCAGGCCGCGGTGCTTGGGGTTGCGCGTGTTGTAGGGGCTGTCGCTGTTAAGGTCGCTCACGGTGAGCTCCTCGGTGAGCTCCTTGCCCACGGCGTAGTAGGTCGTGACGTCGCTGCCCAGGCTCATCCCCTCGTGCAGGCGGTTGTAGAACACGCTCGAGATGCTCGCCTTGTCCGCGTCCTCGCGCGACTCCTTCTCGATCATCGACGCCAAGATCACCACGTCCTCGGTGGTCAGGTTCTTCGAAGACGCATAGCTCATGTCGACGCCGGCGATCTGCGCAGAGAAGTTGTCGAGCATCATGCGGATGATCTCGTCAGCCGTTGCCCCGTACTCCACCAGATAGGTGTCCGGGAACAGGTAGCCCTCCATGGAGTCGTTGTACGCACCCGCAAGGAAGGGGTAGTCGCCCGCATAGGCGCTGGCTTTGAGGGTAAGCTGGTAGAACTCGTCTGCGTCAAGCTCGCACATGGCCGCCACGGTGTCTGCGATCTTGCGGGCAGTGTAGCCCTCTGGGATGGTGAGCGTGTAGCCGGTATTGCCCGCGAGCATGGTGTCGATGATGGTGCCGATGTCCTCGCCGCCTACAAAGCGATAGGTGCCGGCCTTGAGCTGGTCTGCCACACCGCGGTACTTCACCGTGTCCACAAACTCGCTCTCGCGCGCGATGACGCCGTTTTCCTTGAGGATGTCTGCGATCTGCTTGGTGGTGGAGCCCGCCGGCACCTCGACGGTGATGACCTCGCCCGCCGCGACCTGCGCTGGCTGCTCGAAGAGCCTGGGCGCAACCTTCACCGCAAAGGCGCAGACCACAACCGCCAGTGCGAGCACGACGATCAGCACGCCCTTCAGGCTGTTCTTGTCTCCCTTGGGCGCCTGGGCAGACTTACCGCCCTTGCCGCCGCCCTTGGGAGCAGTGGCGGCCTTCGCATTGCGGGTGTTCTTCTTGTGAGCGCTGTGCTTTCCAGATGACACACGCACTCCTTTCGTCTCGACAGCTTGCGCCGCGTCAGCGCGCGCAGCACAAACGATAGCGCATGCTGGCACTCTGCAGAGAACTACAGGAAACGAACATCATTATTAGGACGCTGTATGACCCGAATAGAGCCAAACGCTTCTACACCTCATTTCGACCAAGCGAACGCAGTGAGCGCGCGGAGGGATCTCGGGTTGAGGCACCGATACCGAAGCTCGAGAGAAGCGGTCTTGCAGGCCAATCCGGGATTTCTCCACTGCGGCGCTGATCGCGCCTCCGGTCGAAATAACGGTTCGGGGCGTCCATTAGTTCCATCCTGGTCTAACAACCCCAAGCCTAGCCCCGAATCACGGGCGCCGCTGCGACAGCCAGGTCTGCAGGAAGATCGAGGCGGCAACGCAGTCGACCTTGCCGCGCATGTCCTTTTCGCTGAGGCCCATCTCGCGCAGGTAGCGCTTGGCCTCTGCGCTCGAGAGGCGCTCGTCAACGAACTCCACAGGCAGGCCGGCGGCCGCGGCGATCTTCTCTGCGGCAGCGCGCACGCGCTGAGCCTGCTTGCCCTGGGCGCCGCTCATGCTCTTGGGGCACCCGCAAACCAACAGCTCGGGCTCGTAGTCCTCGAGCAGCATGCGCCAGCTGCGGGCGTTGGCCAGGACATCGGGGGCGGGCATCACCTTGACAGGTGTGGCAACGCCGCTGGCGGTGCTGCCAGAGGCCACGCCGATGCGCTTCTCCCCGATGTCCAGGCCCAGTACTTGCATCACATGTGCCGGCCGCAGCTAGGCGCCCAGCACCTCCTTGGCCTTGGCGATTGCAGCAGGGATACCCTCGGCGTCCTTGCCACCGGCCTGTGCCATGGCGGGCTTGCCGCCGCCGCCGCCCTTGATGGCGGGCGCCACGGCCTTGATCAGGTTGCCTGCGTGGAAGCCTGCCTCGACAGCGGCATCGTTGGCAGCAGCCATCATCAGCGGGGTGCCGCTCTCTGCGTTGCGGGCAAAGAACACCACGGCGAAGGGGGCCTTCTCGGCGCGCTTCTTCACCACGTCCCATGCCTCGCGCATACCGTCCACTGTGCCCTCGCCCAGGTCTGCGATGACCAGCTTGTAGCCACCCAGGTCAACGGCGTCCTTGATGTAGCTTGCCAGGCTGCCCTCAGAAGCTGCCTTCTGCACGCGCTTGAGCTTGCCCTCAGCTTCCTTCAGGCGGCCCTGCAGGCCCTCGACGCGCTCGGCCACGTCAAGCGCAGGGCAGTTGAGCAGGCGGGAGGTCTGGTGCAGCTCCTCTGTCTGGTCCGTCACGTACTTGTAGGCGTCGAAGGAGGTCACGGCCTCGATGCGGCGGGTGTTGGCGCCGACGGAGGTCTCCTGCACGATCTTGAGCAGGCCGATCTCTCCCGTGGAGCCCACATGGGTGCCGCCGCAGAGCTCCTTGGAGAAGCCGCCGACCTCGACCACGCGGACGAACTCGCCGTACTTCTCGCCAAAGAGCGCCAGCACGCCGTTCTCGCGGGCAGCGGAAAGGCTGGTCTCGTAGATCACCGTGGGCAGGTTGGACATGATGATCTCGTTGGCGATGCGCTCGACCTCGGCGATTTGCTCGTGGTGCATCTGCTCGAAGTGCGTGAAGTCGAAGCGCAGGCGGTCAGGGGCGACCAGGGAGCCCGCCTGCTTGACGTGGTCTCCCAGCACCATGGTGAGGGCCTTCTGCAGGATGTGGGTGGCGGTGTGGTTACGCGCGATGCGGGCGCGGCGCAGCGCATCGATGGAGGCGGTGACGGCAGCGCCCTCCTCGAGGGTGCCGGCCTTCACGACGCCCTTGTGCACGGGCAGACCGGCCTCGGGCTTGACGGTGTTGGTGACCTCGACCTCGAGCCCGTCTGCGGTGATGGTGCCGGTGTCACCCACCTGGCCGCCCATCTCGCCGTAGAAGGGGGTCTTGTCGAGCACGACGCAGACCTCGGTGCCGGCTGCGGCAGAGCTCACGCGCTGGCCATCGACCACGATGGCCTTGACCACAGCCTCTGTGCTGTCCTCAACATAGCCGGTGAACTCGGGCTCGCCCAGCTCCTCGAGCAGGGCCGCGTAGACATCAGCGCCCAGGTCCCAGGCGTCGTCCTTGCGGGCGTCGCGGGCGCGCTGGCGCTGGGCCTCCATCTCGACGTTGAAGCCCTCCTCGTCGACTGCGATCCCCTGCTCGGCGCAGATCTCGCAGGTGAGCTCGAAGGGGAAGCCGTAGGTGTCGTGCAGGGTGAAGGCAACGGAGCCGGAGAGGGTGTCCCCCTCCTTGAGGCCCTCCAGGGCATCCTCGAGGAAGCCCTCGCCGTGTGCCAGGGTCTGGCGGAAGCGCTCCTCCTCAGAAAGAAGGGTCTGGGCGATCAGCGCCTTGTTCTCGACGATCTCCGGATACTCGTCTCCCATGGAGCGAACGACCTCGTCCAAGAACTCGCCCAGGAAGGGCTTGTCGATGCCCTGGATGTGGCCGTGGCGCACGGCGCGGCGCAGCAGGCGGCGCAGCACGTAGCCGCGGCCCTCGTTGGAGGGCAGGATGCCGTCGC
>JBJEHM010000038.1:0-4187 GCA_051876075.1 Coriobacteriales bacterium | reverse complement strand
GGTTCTCGAGTTTCCCCTTGTTGCAATACGCCTTGCTCATGACCACCACGAGGTAGGGATGGCCGTTCTTCACGACGATGCCCGCATCGTCGTAGATGCTGCCCGACCTCGGGAATGAGCCCCAACCCGCCTTTTTGTAGGTGGTGCGTTTGGAGCTCAGCGCGCTCTTGATGAAAGAGGACGCGCCCATCTTGAGCTTGCCCTTCAGATAGCTGCTCAAGGCGCCCTGGTCCTCGAAGACGAACCAGTACGTCCCCACCCAGAACTTGCCCAGCGCCTTAGGGGAATAGCTGACCCAGGTGCTGCCCGAGTCGATCTCCGTCACCCCGCAGTACTTCTTGAAGCTCGCCATAGGGCCCGACCCAAAGCGCGAGCGCAGCGCCTTGTAGTCGTCGTTGCTCGACCAGCTCGCCACCGCTGCGATATGGCTCTTGGCGCTGGCGTTGATCCGGGAGGGTGCGTACTTGCAGATAGCCGCAACATAGGGGGCCTTAATCGTCGAGGCGCCGTAGACCACCTGGCCGGCGTTGCTGCACACGCCCGCGCCGGTCTCGAGGTCCATCATCAGGAAGGCGCATGTGCCGCAAGAACTCCGCACAGCGCTCAAAGCGCTCTGGAGCCGCTTGCCTGCCGCAGATGCCTTGTCAAAGCGTGCCCCGCCGAATGCCGTTATGGAGGACGTACTCTTGACGGAACTCACAGCCTTCAAGAGGGCGTTCTTTCCCAAGGAATAGCTGCATCCCCTGAGTGTGAAGATGAGTGGTTCAGCCAGTGCATAGCTCTTGAGCTTGAGGCTGGACACGGAACTTGTCCCGGCACTCAGGCAGTAGTCGCCCTTCAGCGCCGAGGTGATGATGAATCCGTCGCCATTGTCCCTGAGCTGCCAAGTCTGGGCAGCGCTCTTGACCAGGGTCTTCTGGCACACAGCGGAGCCTTTTGGATTCTTGGGGGTTGCCACCGTCAGCGCTTTGCCGCTCTTCGCGTTGAGGATGTAGCAGCATTTCCCCGACGCCGGCTTGATCACCCACTTCTGGGAGCCCAGCTTCTCGTACTTCTCCAGGCGCGCTGCTGCGCCGGACATAACCGAGGAGCTCTTCACCCCGATGCTCAGGGAGGAATCGCCCTTGACCCTGATTCTGTATGTGCCCTTTTGGACCTTCACAGCATCCAGGTCCTCCAATAGCGCCTCTGCATCGGGCAGCGGGTTCTCAGGGGCAGGCTCGCCTGCGTCTTCAGACGGGCTGGACTCGCCTTCCTCAGGCTCTTCCAAACCACTCGCAAGCTGCGACTCCCCCACCGCCGCCATGCTTGTAGCATGCGCATTAAGCGGCGAGAGTGAAAGCACGGCCAGAGAGACAGCAAGCGCAACAGACATTCCACAACGAAAACGCTTCAAGATCCCCTCCAAAAGGGGCCGCGGTGCAACAAGGCGATTCGTTGTGCCGCGGCAGGTGGCCATCAACAAAGCCGGAAGGGTCTTTGACGAATTCAAGGCGTCATCTGTCTGCTCGCCCTCACCGCCATCGAAGCAGCTGCGTCCAGGTCGCGAGCCCTCGTCTATCGGCTCCCGTCCAGCTCATGTCGTCCTCTTCCAAGCGAGGCGCACTGACAGCCAGGCGCCCTCATCTCGTCTTGCAAGAGGCAACTAAGTGAGAAATGTAGCCGCTTCGAGATTGCGAGGGGCCGCGTCCTACACCACAGGGTCTTTTGATTACTCAACGCGCGCCGAAAATGCTTTGCTGATGATTCCAGCCGGTCAGACAGGCTGGCAGCCCGACCTCGGGACGCATTTGAGGATGGCCGTGGCGAGCATCTCCCCTGGGGCACTCTGCTCCAGGGAGAACCGCCCCTCGTAGCGCTCCGCCAGCTCGCTAACTATCTGGAGGCCCCAGCCGTGCTCTCGAAGGGCGCCGGCAGCTGCCGCCTGACTCTCTCGTGCATGCTCGCCCCCATCAGCAGCGCAGGTGTTCGCGACCTCGACGACGAGGTAGGCCCCCTTCACAGTACAAGCCGCCTTCACACGCCCCTCCCCTGCTCCTGTCTGGCAGGCGACGGTGAGTGCGTTGTCCAGGAGGTTCGAAAACACAGAGCACAGGTGTGTCCCCTCGATCGAAAGCCCGGCTGGGACCTCGCCCTCGAAGCCGAACGCCACATCCTGCCGCCTGCACTCGGCTGCCTTGAGCAGGAGCACCGCGTTCGCCGTCTTGTTGGCGCAGTACGCCGTCCTGGTCTCATCCTCTAGGGTGCGCAAGGAGGACTCAACCTCATCGAAGACGGGGGCCTCCCCGCACTCGATCGCGTCCTTGATCGCGCCAAGCTCCTCGGAGAACCCCTGGCACAGTTCGCGCATCCTCGCCGCGTTGCATCCGAGGAGCTCGCTGTACGCCCTGGAGGCCTCCTCCCCGCATCGAGCCGCCCGCAGCTCCTCCTCGCGCATCCTCCTGCCCTGCGCCCGCGCGCCGGCCCTCAGAAGGGCGATGTCGCCCGCCCCGCACAAAGCGAAGGCCGCTGCCAGCAAGAGGGGGTACGCAGCGGGCATGCCGTACCGGCGCTCGCCGTAGAGGACGAGCAGGCAGAGGGCGAGCTGGGCGGTCGGCAGCAGCAGCGTCACAGCGCGAAGGCGTGCCCCGCATGACGGCTGGCAGCGCAAAACCGCCGCCAAGATCGCAGCGAAGACCAGAGCGCATGCGGCAGCACCGATTGCGAACGTCACAGCCCCGCCTCCCGCCTGGTCGCAGCGAGCAGCTCGCCGAGGTTCTCGGCGGCCCCGTCTCGCTCGCCCTGCGCGCAGAGGAGCTCGACCACCTGCACCTGGTTGCGGAAGTCGTGCCTGAGTTTCGCAGCCCGCTCGGCCTGCGCCTCCAGCTCCCGTACATGCTCCAGCAGCAGGGCGCTCCGGGCCCTCGCCGCTGCGATCTGCGAGTCGGCTATCTCCTGCTCGTACTGGCGCCGCCTGACGGCGAAGAAGAGGAGGTACGCGCCCAGGACCGCAAGCGTCACAGCGCTCCCGACCAACAGGGCAGCCTCGCTTTTGGGGGCGATGACGCGGACCGCGAGCATCACCGCCAGCAGCAGCGCGCACTGCGACAGGGGGAACAGCAGCGCTCCGGCAGAGCTCTTCTCACGGCTGCCGAGCATCACCCTCTTCAACAGCACGGCGAAGGCGTACAGGGCAGCGCCGAGGAGCAGCGCGTGGAACACGGCGAGGAAGAGGAATGCGCCGGGGCGCTCGTAGGCGAACCCCGGGCCGGACGTCACGTTCACCCCGAAGATCTGCAAAGTCGCCAGCACCGTCGCAAGCTCGGCGAGCAGCGTCGCCAGCATGATACAGGCGACAGCGAGAGCCGCATAGCGGGGTCTCAGGCCCGAGAGCCACACGTACAGAGCTATCGACAGGACCAGGCTGAGGGGCGACCAGACCGCCTGCAGGCCCGAAGAGGCTGTGAACGAGTTCGCGTACGCGGTGACGGCGCAGAACAGCACTGTGACAGCCCAGAGAAGCCATACCTTCTCGATCCGCAGCATCCTCACGGCAGCATACGTGATGACGGCCTGGCCAGACAGCACCATGGCAAAGCAGATGAGCCAGTCCGTGAGCATTTGTTCCTACCGGGCGCTCATCCCGAGCTCCGCCATGAGCGCCTCCTTCACGGCGCGCTGGTAGTGGCGGCTCACCGGGACGCGGGAGCCGTCGACCATCACGAGCTCGCCCCTGCCAAGCTCGAACACCTTGCGCAGGTTGGTGATGTAGCTCTTGTGCGTCTTCACGAAGCAGGCGGGAAGCTTTGAGGCGAGGCTCTGGAGCGACTCGTAGGTGCAGTGCACCCCGCTGTCAGAGTGGATCTCCACGCGGTGCCTGGAACTCTCGAGCCAGGCGATGGTAGAGCAGGGGATGCTCTTCACGCTCGGGCCGAACGAAAACGAGAGCACCTCACGGCCCTCCCCCTCGATTGAGCCGACGGCTCTCTTTAGCGCGAGCTCGAGCTGCTCCTGCCTAATCGGCTTGGTAAGCAGGTAGCAGTGCTCGGTCCTGTATGCATCGGTCACCAGCCCCATGAAGGCCGTCGTGTAGATAACTCGCGTCCCCGAGGAGGAGAAGTGCTCCTGCACCAGGTCGACGCCGCTGCGCGATGCCTCGCCAAGGTTGATGTCCATCAGCACGATGTCTGGGAATCGACCCCCCCCCA
>JBJEHM010000037.1:5565-63739 GCA_051876075.1 Coriobacteriales bacterium | reverse complement strand
ACGCCGCTGACCCGACAGGGGGCTCTCGCCTTTTGTGCATGTGCCGCGCCCCGCCGGCTCTCGGCGCCCCGCGGGGCGTCTTTTTGCCTTTCGGGGCTGAGAGGCGGGAGAGGGCCGGGCCCTTCGCCTGGGCCGTCTCTGTAAGCCGCGCCGCCCTCGGAGGCGGCGTTTTTGTTGGCGGTCACGGTTGGGGTGGGGCTCCCGTCACTGCCGTTGCTGTCCCTTGAGTTCATGCTCTGCCGCCCAGCCGCCAAGCTCGTTGCGCCGCCCTTGGGGCGGCGTTTTTGTTTCTCAGGTGCGCTATTATGGACGGCACGTTTGATTTTGGTTGAAAGGTACGTTTCATGCCTGACAAAGAAATGCCTGCCTACGCTCCACAGGAGATCGAGCTTAAATGGCAGAAGGCCTGGGAAGACCAGGACATCTTCAGGGTCGACACCTCCAGCGAAAAGCCCAAGAAGTACATCCTCGAGATGTTTCCCTACCCTTCAGGCGATATACACATGGGCCATGCCCGCAACTACTCCATCGGCGATGTCATGGCACGCTTCTGGCGCATGAAGGGTTATGACGTCTTGCACCCCATGGGCTGGGACGCCTTTGGCCTTCCAGCGGAGAACGCCGCTATCAAGCGCAACAGCCATCCTGCGGTGTGGACCTACGCCAACATCGAGACCCAAAAGCAGTCTTTCAAGCGCATGGGCTTTTCTTATGACTGGGACCGCCAGGTTGTCGCATGCGACCCCGAGTACTACCGCTGGGGTCAGTGGATGTTCCTCAAGTTCTGGGAGAAGGGCTTGGTGGAGCGCCGCAACAACCCGGTCAACTGGTGCCCCAGCTGCAAGACCGTTCTGGCCAACGAGCAGGTCATCGAAGGCAGGTGCTGGCGCTGCGACTCCGAGGTTGAAAAGCGACCCCTCACCCAGTGGTACCTCAAGATTACTGACTACGCCCAGGAGCTCTTAGACGACCTCGACCAGCTCGAGGGGTGGCCCGATCGCGTCAAGCAGCAGCAGAGTAACTGGATTGGGCGCTCCGAAGGCGCCGAGGTGACCTTCACCCTTTGCGATGCGGACGGCTCTGTGCCCGCTGACCCCACCGAGGACCAGCTCCTCACTGTTTTCACCACCCGCGCAGACACGCTCTTTGGCTGCAGTTTCTTCCTGCTGGCACCCGAGAGCACCATCCTCAAGGAGCTCGTCGAGGGCACCGAGTACGAGGACGCGGTCATGAAGGTGGTCCAAGACGCCAAGAAGATCACCGCTGTGGAGCGCGCTCAGGGCAACAAGGAGAAGCACGGTGCCTTCACCGGCCGTTATGTTGTGAACCCCGTCAACGGCGAGAAGGTCCCTGTGTGGGTTGCCGACTACATCGTGGCCGATTACGGCACCGGTGCCGTCATGGCCGTGCCTTGCGGCGACCAGCGCGACTTTGAGTTTGCCAAGAAGTACGACCTCCCCATCATCCCCATCATCGTCACCGAGGACGACCCCCTGTACCCGCAGCTCAAGGAGGAGCAGGGTCGCGTTGTCACCAGCGTCGATTGGGACGAGGCCATGGCTGCGGAGGGCATCCTCGTGCAGTCTGGCAAGTTCACCGGCATGGTGGGCGGCAAGCACTCCCCGGCAGAGGAGGCAATCGTTGCGGAACTCGAGGCCATGGGCCGCGGCAAGCGCAAGGTGGAGTTCCGCTTGAGGGACTGGCTCATCAGCCGCCAGCGCTACTGGGGCAACCCCATCCCTGCCATCCACTGCCCCGAGTGCGGCGTTGTGCCCGTGCCGGAAGAGGACCTGCCGGTGCGCCTCCCAGAGGACATCGACCTTGCAGCAGGCGAGACCCTTGCAACCCATGAGGAGTTTGCAAAGTGCACCTGCCCCAAGTGCGGAAAGCCGGCTCGCCGCGAGACCGACACCATGGACACCTTCACCTGCAGCTCGTGGTACTACCTGCGCTACACAGACCCGCACAACACGGAGAGGCCCTTCGACAAGGCCGCAGCGGACAGCTTCATGCCGGTTGACCAGTACATCGGCGGCATCGAGCACGCCATCTTGCACCTGCTGTACTCGCGCTTCTTCACCAAGGTTCTGCGTGACATGGGCATGTTGAGCTTTGACGAGCCCTTCACCAACCTGCTGTGCCAGGGCATGGTGCTCGATGAGCATGGCGATGTCATGTCCAAGTCCAAGGGCAACGTCGTGTCCCCCGAGAGCATGATCGCCCGCTACGGCGCAGACTCCGTGCGCGCCTGCATTCTCTTCATGGCTCCGCCTGACAAGGAGCTGCTGTGGAACGAGAAGGGCCTGGCCGGTGTCAACAAGTTCCTCTACCGCGCATGGCGCGCCGTGTGCGACCTCGCCGGTGTCGCCGGAAGAGACACGCTCTTCGAGGAGGGCGCCAAGGGTGATGCCGCTCAGGCTGCCAAGGCGCTGCTGCGCGAGAGGCATCGCGTTGTTTCCAAGGTCGAAGACGACTTTGGGCGCAACCAGTTCAACACCGCCATCAGTGCCATCATGGAGCTGGTGAACAGCACGGGATCCTACCTGCGTCTGAACTCCCTTGAGCAGCGGCGTGCAGACGCAGCCTTGGCAGGGCAGGACCTGGACTTGGCAGAGACCATCGTCAAGCTGCTGGCGCCCATCGCCCCGCACTGGGCAGAGGAGCTGTGGCACGAGGTGCTCGGCAAGGAGGACAGCGTCTGCCTTGCCGCTTGGCCTTCCTACGACGAGGCCCTGATCCAGGCAGAGGAGATCGAGCGCGCCGTTATGATCAAGGGCAAGGTGCGCGCCAAGATCACCACGCCAGCAGACGCCTCTGAGGAAGAGGTCGCCAAGGCGGCTCTCGAGGCCGTGGCGGACAAGATCGAGGGCCTCACCGTGCGAAAGACCATCGTTGCCGGCAACGTGGTGAACGTGGTCGCTGGCTAAGCAGCCTGCACATCGCTGAAAGAGGGGGCGCTGCCTGCCTGCGAGGCTTGGCGGCGCCCCTTGCCGTTGGGGCATTGGGGCTGCACACAGGGCTTAGCAAACGGGTGAGAATCTGCTACAATCCAACGGATACATTTCTGCATGATGCTATGTGGAGCTCCCAGAGGGGGCACGGTAGGGCTTTCAAGCCGCCGGGATGTTCAGATGCCGTCAAATGAGGGAAGTGGGCATTGTGGCCCGCTTTCTTTGGTTTATGAGGAGAAAGGGTTTCATGGCTACAAAGGCTGAAAAGCTCATCGAGGTCTTGGAGCCTCTGGCTGAGGGCAATGGCTTGGAGCTGGTGACCGTCGAGATTGCCGGCACCAAGAAGAACCCCATCCTGAGGGTGTGCCTCGACACGCCCGAAGGCGGGATCAACCTCGACCAGCTGGCAGAGGCTCGCGAGTGGGTCGACGCGGCAGTCGACGAGCTCGACCCCTTCAAGGAGTCGTTTGTCCTGGAAGTCTCCTCTCCCGGCATCGACCGCCCCCTGCGCAAGCTGACGGATTTCCAGCGCTTTGCGGGGGAGGACGTGGTCATCTACCTCAAGCCCGGCCAGGCGCGTAGCAAGGAAACAGGCGTGCTGACGGGTGTCGAGGGGGAAGACGTCATGGTCGAGCAGGATGGTCAGAGCCTGGCCATTCCCTTCAACACCATCAAGAGAGCACATATCGTGGGCCGCATCGACTTCTCCAGCGGCCTCAAGAACGTTGACTAAGCCGGAATAAGCGGCCCAACCGAGAGGAAAAAAGAATGTCTTCTGACCTGATTGATGCCTTGGCCGAGCTTGCCAAGGAGCGCAACATCGACGAATACGATGTCCTTGACCGCCTTGAGCAGGAGCTGGCCAAGAGCTACCAGCACATCCTCAAGCTGGACTGGGATGCCCGCGTCACCATCGACCGCAACACCGGCAAGATCTACGTCTACGAGCTGGTGGGTGTTGGCGAGGAAGACCCGGAAACCGGCGACTACCCGGAGTACGAGGAGCACGACGTCACACCCGACGACGTCTCTCGCATCGCTGCGCAGAGCGCCAAGCGTGTGATCAACGAGATCGTTCGCGACGCAGCCCGCGCCAACATCTACAAGGAGTACGTGGACCGCAAGGGCGAGATGATCACTGGCACCGTGCTGCAATCCACCCCGGACTTCACCATCATCAAGATCGCAGACGGCATCGAGGCCGAGCTGCCGCACTTTGACGGGCGCAGGGGCAACGGCATCGAGCGCAACGAGAAGCCCGAGGGCGAGTACTACCAGCACAACCAGCGCATCAAGGCGCTGATCATCGATGTCCGCGAGCCCAATGCCGTGGGCCCCAACGGCCGCCACGAGGGCTCCCGCCCGGCCATCATCGTCAGCCGCACCCATCCCGACCTCATCCGCCGCTTGCTCGAGATCGAGGTCCCGGAAATCTACGACGGCGTGGTCGAGGTCAAGTCCATCGCTCGCGAGGCCGGCGCCCGCTCCAAGATCGCCGTCTACTCCCGCGAGGCAAACCTCGACCCTGTGGGTGCCTGCGTCGGCCCCAAGGGCTCTCGCATCCGCACTGTGGTCTCCGAGCTCCGCGGAGAGCGCATCGATGTCATCCAGTGGAGCGAGGATGCATCCGTCTACGTGGCCAATGCGCTTTCGCCTGCCAAGGTGAGCCGCGTGCTCATCGACGAGGACACCCACTACGCAACGGTCATCGTCCCGGACGACCAGCTCTCGCTGGCGATCGGCAAGGAGGGCCAGAACGCCCGCCTCGCCGCCCGCCTGACCGGCTGGCATATCGACATCAAGTCTGCGAGCATCGTTACGGCGGACATGCTCCAGGCAAGCGAGCGCAGCTTCATCGACGACGATGACGAGGCAGAAGAGGCAGACACCCGCTGCGAGCACGTGAGTGCAGACGGCGTCCGCTGCCGCAACCACGCGCGCCCCGGCTCCAGCTACTGCGGCGTGCACGCAGCAGACGAGGAGTCCCTGATCTAGATGAGCGTGAAGGTGCCCACACGCACGTGCATCGCCTGCGGCACGGCTGCCGAGAAAAGCAGCCTTGTGCGGGTGGTGCGCTCCCCCGAGGGGGTGGTGAGCCTCGACCCGCGGGGCAAGGCCGCCGGCAGGGGCGCCTACGTATGTCCCAACGCATCCTGCTTTGCAAAGGCTGTGAAGAAGGGCGCGTTTGCGGGCAAGCTGCGCACGAGGCTGAGCGCAGAGGACTATGACAGCCTCCAGAAGGATTTCGATGCTCTTTGCGCGGCCCGCGCGGAGCTGCGCTAAAGGGAAGGTGAAGTATGGGAAGCATGCGCGTACATGAGCTGGCCAAGGAGTTTGGCCTGAGCTCCAAGGAGATGCTGGACAAGCTGGCAGAGATGAAGATCCCCGCCAAGAACCACGCCTCCACCCTCGTCGACGCCTATGTCGACAAAGTCCGCAAGCAGCTCGGCCCCGAGATGGCCGAGCGTGCGGCTCAGATCGAGCGCGAGGCCCAGGAGGCGGCCGCTGCAGAGGCTGCAAAGGCAGAAGCCGAGCGCCAGCGCATCCAGGAGGAGCAGCGCCTGGCAGCTGAGGAGGAGCGTCGCCGCCGCCAGGAGGAGAAGGCCCGCCGCGACGCAGAGCTCGCCGAGAAGAAGCGCCTGGCCGAAGAGGCCAAGGAGGCCGAGCGCGAGGCCAAGCGCCTGAAGCCCACCTCCGTCTTCGATGGGCTGCTCTCCCAGATCGCAGCGGAGAACGACCGCCTTGCCAGCGAGAAGGCAGAGGCGGCCACTGCCAAGCGCGAGAAGGAGGAAGCCAAGGAGAGCTCCCACCGCGAGCGCGCTGCAGAGAAGGCCGAGCAGCACGAGGGCCGTGAGCGCAACAACAAGAAAAAGAAGAAGGGCGGCCGCAAGGCCGAGGTCTCCGTTGACGACCAGTCCGAGGACGACCGCTATCGCCAGATGGCTGTTGCAGCCGAGCAGCTGCAGCGCGACAAGGTGCTCGAGGAGGCCCGCGCCGCCGTTGCCGAGGCCGAAACCGAGTCCAAGGGCCGCCGCAAGAAGCGCAAGGAGCGCCGTGCGGCAGAGGCCGCCAAGAAGGCCGAGGAGGAGGCGATCAAGGAGGCAGAGCGCACCGGCATCGCCGTGGGCGTCACCAAGGTCGTCTCCGGCGTCACTGTGGGCGAGCTGGCCGAGCTGCTCGAGGTCCCCGGCAACGAGATCGTCAAGCGCCTCTTCCTGCTGGGCACCCCGCTCACCCTCACCCAGACCATGAGCGACGAGCTCGTCGAGCTCATCGCCGATGACCTGGGCCGCGAGGTCAAGGTCGTGTCTCAGGAAGAGGAGATGTCGTTCACCTTCCATGACAACGAGGAGGACCTCAAGCCGCGCCCGCCCGTGGTCACCGTCATGGGCCATGTCGACCACGGCAAGACCTCCCTGCTCGACGCCATCCGCGAGACCGGCGTTGCCAGCACCGAGGCCGGCGGCATCACCCAGCACATCGGCGCGTCTGTGGTCTTCATCAACGGCCAGCAGATCACCTTCATCGACACCCCGGGTCACGAGGCCTTCACCGCCATGCGCGCTCGCGGCGCCCAGGTCACCGACGTCATCGTCTTGGTTGTTGCCGCCGATGACGGCGTGATGCCGCAGACCATCGAGGCCATCAACCACGCCAAGGCGGCCCAGGTGCCCATCGTGGTCGCCATCAACAAGATCGACAAGCCCGGCGCCAACCCCGAGCGCGTCAAGACCGAGCTGGTCGAGTACGGCGTCGTCCCCGAGGAGTGGGGCGGCGAGAACATGTTCGTCGAGGTCAGCGCCAAGAAGCGCATGAACATCGACGACCTGCTCGAGACCATCATCCTGCAGGCGGACGTGCTCGAGCTCAAGGCCAACCCGGACACCACCGCAAGCGGCTTTGTCATCGAGGCCAACCTGGACAAGGGCCGCGGCCCCGTTGCCACCGTCATCGTCCAGCGCGGCACCCTGCACGTGGGCGACACCCTGGTGGCCGGCATGTCCTATGGCCGCGTCCGCGCCCTGATCGACCCCAAGGGCAACAACGTCACCGAGTGCGGCCCGTCCGACCCGGTCGAGATCCTCGGCCTCAACTCCGTTCCCGGCGCTGGCGACGAGTTCTGCGTCTTCGAGGAGGAGTCCGAGGCACGCAAGCTGGCCCAGGAGCGCGAGTTCAAGGCTCGCCTGGCTGCCCAGGAGCAGAAGTCCCATGTCTCCCTGGACAACCTCTTCGCCCGCATGGAGCAGGACAAGCTGGCAGAGCTCAACCTCATCGTCAAGGCAGACGTGCAGGGCTCCATCGAGGCCCTGGCAGACGCCCTGGCCAAGATGGACCAGTCCGAGGTCCGCATCAACATCATCCACTCCGCTGTTGGCGGCATCACGGAAACCGACGTCATCCTCGCAGGTGCGTCTGATGCCATCATCATCGGCTTTGGCGTGCGCCCGCAGGCCAAAGCCCGCGCCGCTGCAGACCGCGAGGGCGTCGACATTCGCCTCTACAGGGTCATCTACAAGGCCCTCGAGGATATCAACGCCGCGCGTGTTGGCATGCTGGCCCCCGAGGAAGTGGAGATCGACACCGGTTCTGCCGAGGTCAGGGAGCTCTTCCGCATGCCCAAGGTGGGCGTCATCGCCGGCTGCCTGGTCACCGAGGGAGAAATCCACCGCACAGACACCGTCCGCGTGGTCCGCAACAGCGTCATCGTCTACGAAGGCGCCATCACCTCCATGCGCCACTACCGCGAGGACGTCGACGTCATCCGCGCCGGCTCCGAGTGCGGCATCGGCATCGAGGGCTTCCAGGACATCAAGGAAGGCGACATCCTCGAGGGCTACCGCATCGAGCAGGTCGCCCGCAAGGAGTAGGGAGGCAGCATGAGGCAAACCCCTGCATCCCGCAAGGCAAACGAGACGCTCAGGGACACGGTCGCCAGCGTGATCTTGTTCCAGATCGCAGACCCGCGCCTGCAGATGGTCACCGTCACCGCCTGTGAGGTCTCCAAGGACCGCTCTGTTGCAGATGTCTACGTCTCTGCAGACAAGGAGCGCTACGAGGAGGTTCTCGCGGGGCTCGAGGCCGCCAAGGGGCGCATCCGCTCCCTGGTGGGCAAGGAGCTGGGCTGGCGCGTGACACCCGAGCTCAGGTTCCGCATCGACAAGAGCGTCGACACCGCAGAGCACATCGCAGCCGTCTTGGAAAGCGAGCAGAAGTGGCTGGATTCGATTTCTCAGGAGCAGTAGAGCTGCTCAAGAACGCACGAACGGTGGCCCTCTGCGGCCACCGCAATCCGGACGGCGATTGCCTGGGCAGCGTCTTGGCGCTTGCCCAGGCGCTGCAGTCCCTTGGCATCCAGGCGACGCCGCTGCTGGCAACGAGGGAGAAGCCCCAGCTCTACGACTTCCTCCCCGGCTTTGGGCAGCTGGTCCCCGCTGCAGACTACAGCGGGCAGCCGGATGTCTTCGTCATGCTGGACGTGCCGGAAGACGCGCGCATGGACGATGCTGCCGCCGTGAGGGCCCGTTCTGCGGTCACGGTCAAGATCGACCATCACGCCGGCCCGGCAGACATCGCAGACTACAGCTATATAGATGAGGATGCCGCGGCTGTTGGCGTGCTGGTGTGGGAGCTGCTGCCCCAGCTGGGCGTGGAGCCTACGCCGGGTATGGCGCGCTGCTGCTATGCTGCGCTGCTCACCGACACCGGCTCCTTCAGGTTCCAGAACGCAGACCAGCGCGCCTTCGAGGCGGCAGCCCAGATGGTCGCCGCCGGTGCAGAGCCTGCCCTGGTGGCCACTATGGTTTACCAGCGCAAGAGCCTCGCTGCCCTGCAGCTTGAGTCGAGGGTCGCGCAGCGCGCTCAGTTCGCCTGCGACGGCCGCCTGGTCATCTCGTGGATGGACGATGCCGACCTCGTCGAGCTGGGTGCGAGCAAGGACGACTGTGAGGAGCTCACAGACGTGGTGCGTCAGATCGACGGCCCCGAGGTCTCTGTGATTCTGCGCGGCCAGGGCGACCACATCCGCGGGTCCATCCGCTCCAAGACAAGCCATGACGTCCAGGCGATCGCCAAGAAGATGAACGGCGGCGGTCACAGGGCTGCAAGCGGCTTCACCCTGTACGGCAACATCCAGGAGGCGATCCAGACCGTGATCGCCCATGTGGCGGCCTCCTTCGAGCTAGCGGGTGAAGAGGCGGTGCGTTGATGAAGCGAGGCACCAGCGGACTGTGCGGTGTCCTTGCAATAGACAAGCCCAAGGGCATTACATCCCATGATGTGGTCAACGCCGTGAGGCGTGTGACCGGCGAGCGCCGCGTGGGGCATGCGGGCACGCTCGACCCCATGGCGCAAGGCCTCATGCTCGTGTGCGTGGGGGCGGCCACCAGGCTTTCCGCCTACCTCACCGGCCATGACAAGCGCTACACTGCGCGCATCGTGTTCGGTGCGGCTACCGATACAGACGACGCAGAGGGCCGCATCACCACCGCATACACTAAGACCGCACCCGGCGAGGGTCTGGCGGGCCTGGCCGCCGTGGAGCCGCAGCAGCTACTCGACGGCATCACCGGACCCACTATGCAGCTGCCCCCTGCGTTCAGCGCCATCAAGAAGAACGGCGTCACTGCATACAAGGCGGCCCGCGAGGGCAGGGAGCTCGAGCTCGAGCCGCGCCAGGTCACCATCTACGAGGCGCGCTTCCTACAGGCGGGCTTTGAGGAAGTCGACCTCGACGACGGGCAGGGCGGGCGCTTTGCCGCGACACTGCCTTATTGGGACGTCGACCTCAAGGTGAGCAAGGGGACCTACATACGCTCCATCGCGCGCGACTTGGGCCAGAGCCTGGGCTGCGGCGCCCATTTGAGCGCCCTCAACCGCACCGAGGTCGGCGGCACTGGCCTCGAGCGCGCCGTGAGCCTGGAGGAGCTGGGCGAGGCCGCAGCTGCCGGCCGCGAGTTCCCCTGGGAGGACCCGGTTGCCCTGCTGGGCGTGGCCAGCGCGTGCGAGCTGAGCGAATCCGAGCTCAAAGATGTCTCCAACGGCAGACCGCTCAAGCGCGCGCTGCCTCAGGGGCTGAGCGCCTGCGTGAGCAAGGGGCACCTCATGGCGCTCTACGAGCAGGGGGACGGCCCAGCGCGGCCCGAGCTGGTGATTCCGGGTGGGGTGTGCGGCGTGCGCAGTGCAAGGAAGCTCAGCGCCCTGCGCCTGTGGAGCCCCTGCGAGCCTGTGTGCGAGCCGCTGGGCCCCCGCGTGCTGGTAATCGGCGTCTTCGACGGCCTGCACAACGGCCACCGCAGCCTGCTTGACGCCGCCGTGGCAGATGCGCAGGGGCGCGGCGTGCCTGTGAGCGTGCTCACCTTCGAGAAGGACCCAGACGAGTTCTTCGGGCGCGAGGCCTCGAGCTTCAAGCTCATGAGCGATGACAAGCGCCTGCAGCTGCTGCGCTCTTACAACCCGGGCGTGATCGCAGAGGTGGTGGCCATGCGCGCCGAGCGCGCCTGCTTTGCGGTGGAACCCCAGGCCTTCTTGGAGAGCCTGGGCAAGCTGTTCCAGGTGCAGAGCGTCCACGTGGGCTGCGACTTCCGCTTTGGGAGCAGGGCGGCCGGCACGGTGAGCGATATCGACGGCTGGTGCGCAGCGCACGGTGCGCGCTGCTGCCCCCAGGAGCTGCTCTGCGCAGAGGGCGAGGTGGTGAGCGCAACGCGCATACGCCAGCTGCTGGCTGAAGGCGACGTCGACGCTGCAGTGCGCCTGGGCGGGAGCTGCTGCCTGAGCGGCGTGGTGGTGCACGGCCGCGGTGAGGGCAGCGGCATGGGTTTTGCCACGGCCAACGTGGAACCGGCAGGCGACGTGATGCTGCCGCGCGAGGGCGTGTACGGGGGCTTCTGCCGTGTCGCAGGGGCCTGCTATGCTGCGGCTGTGAACGTTGGGGTGGCGCGCAGCTTTGACGCCGCAACCGCCCCTGTGGAGGCCCACCTGCTCGACTACCGCGGGGACCTCTACGGCAAGACCGTCGAGCTGGAGCTCGTCCACTGGATGCGCCCCCAGCTCAAGTTCGAGAGCCAGGAGGAGCTCGTCGCCACGGTGATGGGCAACATCCAGTGGGTGCGTGACAACCTGGCACCGCTGGCCGCCTCCCGGCGCGAGGGGAGCTGAGCCGCCATGGGTCGCATCGAAGACGACGACATCCGCCGTGTGAGGGAGGCAACTGACCTCGTCCAGCTGGTGGCAGAGACCGTCGTCCTCAAGCAGAAGGGGCGCCTCTTCTGGGGCTGCTGCCCCTTCCACAACGAGAAGACCCCCAGCTTCAAGATCGACCCCGGCACGCAGCTCTGGCATTGCTTTGGCTGCGGCAAGGGCGGAGATGCCTTCGGCTATGTCATGGAGCGGGAAAAGCTCGAGTTCCCAGAGGCGGTGCGCCTGCTGGCAGACCGCGCCCATATAGAGATCAAGGAGACCCAGGGCGGTATGCCCCGCGGCCAGCGCCAGCGCATCATGGAGGCCTGCGAGGCGGCAGAGGAGTTCTTCCACACCCAGCTCATGCGCTCCAAGGACGCGGGCGCGGCCAGCGCGCGCGAGTACCTCGGCAAGCGCGGCTTTGGCTCCGGGCCCTCCAAGGACTGGCGCCTGGGCTATGCGCCCGGCCACGGCAAGCTCAGCGCCCACCTGCAGGGCAAGGGCTTCACGCGCGACGAGCTGCTGCAGGCAAACCTGGCGTTCGTCAACGAGGGCGGCCGCATGGTCGACCGCTTCTTCAACAGGGTGATGTTCCCCGTCCACGACCTCCAGGGCCGCACCATCGCATTCGGCGGGCGCGTCATCGGCAGCGGGGAGCCCAAGTACCTCAACAGCTCAGAGACGCCGGTGTTCCACAAGTCGTCCAACATGTTCGGCATCCACAAGGCCAAGAGCGCCATCGTCAGCAGCGGCACCGCCGTGGTGGTCGAGGGCTACACAGATGTCATCGCCCTCCACGAGGCCGGCATCCGCAACGCCGTGGCAACGCTGGGAACGGCGCTCACCGCCCAGCACGTCAAGCTGTTGGGGCGCTTTGCCTCGAGCATCGTCTACCTCTTCGACGGGGACGCCGCCGGTCAGAAGGCCGCCATGAGGGCAACCGAGTTCATAGACTGGAGCTCTGCCGTGGAAAGCGGGCGCAACCCCATCGAGCTCAAGGTGACCGTCCTGCCAGACAACATGGACCCTGCCGAGTACGTGGCAGCAAAGGGCGCAGACGCCCTGCTGCAGCAGGTGGCGCAGGCCCAGCCGCTGCTGGACTTTGCCATCAACCGCACCCTGGCGAGCTTTGACCTCTCCAAGCCGGCCTTGAAGGCGCGCGCCATGGAGGAGGCCCTCAAGATCCTGCTCCCCGTGCGCGGCTCTGTCATAGCCACGGATTACGTCAACTCGATTGCAGACAGGCTCAACCTAGAATATACTGTAGTATCCCATGCTCTCAAGGAGCTCAAGGCCCCTGCGGTCGCCCGCCGCGAAGAAGAACTGGTGCCTCATCCAGAGCAGGGTCAACCGCCGCGGAACACCGCTGTGGCCAGAGTCGCAGAAGAGGGTCGCAAGAGCTTCCGCATGGAGTTCGAGCTGCTCTCGCTTTGCGTGGCAGACACGGCGCTCCTCGGCAAACTGGGTACAAGCCTCAAGGAGATTCACTGGGAGGACCCCCGCGCACAGGCAATGGCTGCCGCCTTGCTGCAAGCCGGCGCACATGCAACGCCTGCGCAGGCCTACAGCGCCGCGGTTTCTGTGTGCTCGGAGGCCCCCGCGCTGCTTGCTCGGGCAATGAGCGAGGCAGAGCCGGGGGAGGAAGGGCAGCTGAGGGCGCGCCTGCTGGCACGGGCCCTCAGGGAGCGCGACCTCGAAGCTGAGATCCGCCAGGCAAAGGCCCAGATGAGGGATGCAGGGCTGTCTCCAGAAGAGGCAGACGCCCTGTTCGAGAAGACCGTCGGGCTTCAACAGCAGCTCGTGGAGCTGCGCAATGGTCCCCGGGCCTAGCCCCAGGGCCAGCAGAGAAGGGAACAACGTGGCTGCAACCAAGAACGCCAACAAGAAGAAGGCTGCAGAGGCCGCCGCGGGCGTGCTCGAGCCAGAGATCATCGAGAAGCTCGACGAGCTGCTCAAGGACACTGGCAAGAAGACGAGCAGGAGCACCATCGAAAACGCCTTTGCAGAGGAAGAGCTCAACCCCAAGCAGATCGATGCCGCGGTTGACTACTTCCGCACCTGTGGAGTCAAGGTCGAGGACGACTCCAGCATCGCATCTGCAGTTGACGACGATCCAGATCCAACCATGTCTGACGAAGACATCATGGAGGGCATCCCCGAAGACGAGCTCAAGGCCAGCGCAGAGGCGGAGTCCCTGCTCAAACAGGCCAGCAAGGCGTCTTCGCGCAAGAAGCGCGGCGAGTCGCGCAGGGCGCGCGCAGAGGCCTCCAACGTTGCCATGCTCACGGGCGACCCGGTGCGCATGTACCTCAAGGAGATAGGCAAGGTCGACCTGCTCACCGCAGCGGAGGAAGTCGACCTGGCCATGAAGATCGAGGCGGGCCTGGCCGCCACCGCCCAGCTCGAAGAGGCAGAGGCCAACGGCATCGAGCTCGACCGCAAGGAAAAGCGCCGCCTGAGCCGCATCGAGCAGGTGGGCTGGGACGCAAAGGATGCCCTGATCGAGGCCAACCTGCGCCTGGTCGTCTCCATCGCCAAGCGCTACGTGGGCCGCGGCATGCTCTTCCTCGACCTCATCCAGGAAGGCAACCTGGGCCTCATCCGCGCCGTGGAGAAGTTCGACTACACCAAGGGCTTCAAGTTCTCCACCTATGCAACCTGGTGGATCCGCCAGGCCATCACCCGTGCCATCGCAGACCAGGCGCGCACCATCCGCATCCCGGTCCACATGGTAGAGACCATCAACAAGCTGGTCCGTATCCAGCGCCAGCTGCTCCAGGAGCTCGGTCGCGAGCCAACCCCGGAGGAAATCGGCGAGAAGATGGACATGAGCGCAGAGCGCGTGAGGGAAATCCAGAAGATCTCCCAGGAGCCCGTTTCTCTGGAGACGCCCATCGGCGAGGAGGAGGACTCCCAGCTGGGCGACTTCATCGAGGACCACGAGGCCGTGCGCCCGGATGACGCCGCCGGCTTCACCATGCTGCAGGAGCAGCTGGGTAAGGTGCTCGACGGCCTGGCAGAGCGCGAGCGCAAGGTCATCGAGCTGCGCTTTGGCTTGAAGGACGGCCACCCCCGCACCCTCGAGGAAGTGGGCCGCGAGTTTGGCGTGACGCGAGAGCGCATCCGCCAGATCGAGAGCAAGACGCTCGCCAAGCTCCGCCATCCCAGCAGGAGCAGCAAGCTGAAGGACTATTTGGAGGAGTAAGAGGGTACAATCTCCTCGGCAGCGGGCCCATGGCGCAACGGTTAGCGCAGGGGACTCATAATCCCTGGGTTGTAGGTTCGAATCCTACTGGGCCCACCAATGCAAGATCGAGCCGGCAGGGCAACCCGCCGGCTCTTTTTTATGCTGTCAGACCGAGAGGCCGGCCGACGCCCAATGACCGGATATGTGCGTTTTCAGCGCCAATGACCCAGAATGTAGTTATCTATTGAATAGACAACTACATTCTGGGTCATTGGGAACAGTTTTCACGCACATCCGGTCTTTGGGCGACGGTGCATTTGCCAGGGAAACAAAAAGGGCCGCCATGAGGGCGACCCGGAGATTGTGGAGCGGAAGACGGGGCTCGAACCCGCGACCCCAACCTTGGCAAGGTTGTGCTCTACCAACTGAGCCACTTCCGCAAAAATGGAGGCGACGACCGGAATCGAACCGGTGATAAAGGCTTTGCAGGCCTCTGCCTTACCGCTTGGCCACGTCGCCATGCCATGCGCCCTTTGTCGAAAAGAGCCGACTTGGAAAGCCGGCTCCCGTTCAGTCAATGGAGCGGAAGACGGGGCTCGAACCCGCGACCCCAACCTTGGCAAGGTTGTGCTCTACCAACTGAGCCACTTCCGCGTGCGCAAGCCGATACTATACTGGAACGCGCAAATCCAGGCAAGCAAAAAATCAAAAAAGTTGGCTCTGTTAACCCACAATGGCGCTCTCTGTACGTCATTTCGACCGGAGGCGCTGAAAGCGCCGCAGTGGAGAAATCTCGGGTTGAGCCGCAAGACCGCCTCTCTCGAGCTTCGGTCTCCTGGCTCCCCCCGAGATCTCTCCACGCGCTCGCTTTCGCTCGCTTGGTCGAGATGACGTGCAGAGAGGTTGAGCTCCACCCTGGTCTAACAGAGCCAAAAAGTTTGGCATGGCGGTTTGGGATTCACGGCTGCAAATCTTTGAAATTGGGGGCTTGTGCAAAGCGCAGGATGCTGTATAGTATTTCCTTGCCGATGAACGGCCGATGGGCGGTTAGCTCAGGGGGAGAGCACTACCTTGACACGGTAGGGGTCACTGGTTCGATCCCAGTATCGCCCACCATCGAATTCTCAGAGAGCCCTCAGCGGCTCTCTTTTTGTATGTGCGGGCGCTGTGCCCTCCTCGTAGGAAAGAGTGGGAAGACTGCAGATGGACAGCAGGTATATCGAAACCCAGGCGGGCCTCGTCGAGCTTGCGGCAGAGCTCGAGGGCTCCGAGTTGCTTGCAGTTGACACGGAGTTCCTGCGCGAGAAGACCTACTATCCCAAGCTCTGCCTCATCCAGCTCAACAACGAGAAGGTGCAGGCCATCATCGACCCGCTGGCCGTGCGCAGCCTGGAGCCTTTGGCCTCGATCATGGCAGACCCGGGCTGCGTGAAGATCTTCCACTCCGGCTCCCAAGACATCGACATACTCTTCCACGAGCTGGGCGTGATGCCCACGCCGCTCTTCGACACGCAGATGGCGGCGGCCCTCATGGGCTTCCCCCTGCAGGTTGGCTACGGGCCGCTTGTTCAGGCTCTGTGCGACGTGCGCCTGGCCAAGGCGGACAGCTACACGGATTGGTCGCGTCGTCCCCTCACCACCAACCAGCTCAAGTACGCTTTGGATGACGTTGTCTACCTGCCCCAGATGTACCGCCACATGGTGCAGGCGCTCGAGAAGCAGGGTCGCAGTCACTGGCTGGATGCGGATTTTGCCAAGCTGGCGGACCCAGTGCGCTACAACAGCGAGCCCATGGAGATGTGGCGCAAGGTCAAGCGCGTGGCGTCTTTGAGCCGCGGGCAGCTGGCGGTTGCCCAGGAGCTGGCTGCCTGGCGCGAGCGCGAGGCCATGCAGCGCAACATCCCCCGCAAGTGGGTGATCCCAGACGAGGCCGTGGTGGAGATCGCCCGCAAGAGCCCCAAGAGCATCGACAGGCTCATGGAGGTGCGCGGGCTGAACACCAAGCTCACCACCAAGACGGCCCGCCAAGTGCTCGAGGCCGTCAAGAAGGGCCGCGAGCGCGACCCCAAGGACTACCCCAGCCTGCCCAAGCGCCCCAACGGCACGCCGGAGATAGAGGGTGCTGTCGACCTGCTCGCCTCGGTCGTGGAGGTGCGCTCCAAGGAAAACGGCGTGGCAGTGCCCGTCTTGGCATCGCGCGACGACCTCGCCCGCCTGGTGCACGGCCACAAGGAGGAGTGCGAGGTGCTCCATGGCTGGCGCTACGAGATGGTGGGGCGCGAGCTCGAGGCCATCATGGAGGGCAAGCTGGCCGTCTGCGTCGAGCGCGGCAAGCTCTGCGTTGTCCCGCGCTGAGTTTTTGAAGGCCCTTTTTCTGTCACACCCCCTTGGTAGACTGTGGAGACACAGCGTCAGGCCAGCGCTTTGAGCAAGGAGGTGCGCGTGAGCGAAGAACAGCAGGGCCAGGAGGCCTGCACGGTCAGCCAGGCAATGGAGATCGCCAAGCGCGGGCTGGAGTCCATCTTCCTCACGGTGGTGGGGGAGATTTCTGAGTTCAGCGACAAGCCAGGCTACAAGGCCATCTACTTCACCGTCCGCGATGACAACTGCGCCATGCCCTGCCTCATGTGGCGCAACGTCTACTCTGCCGCCGGGGTGGAGCTTGCCCAGGGCATGCTGGTGCAGCTCACCGGCAACTTCAGCTGTTATCCGGCGAAGGGAAGGATGCAGTTCTCCGTCCGCAAGATCCAGGTAGCGGGAGAAGGCAACCTGCGCATGCGTGTGGCCCAGCTCGCTCAGCGCCTGCAGGCCGAGGGCCTCATGGACCCCTCGCGCAAGCGCCGCACGCTCGCGCTGCCCAAGCGCATCGCCGTGATCACCTCCCCACGCGGCAAGGCCATCAAAGACGTCATGCGCACCTTGCGCCGGCGCTACCCCTTGGGGGAGCTCCTGGTGTACGGCGTGCCGGTCGAGGGCGCGGATGCCCCGCGCCACATGTGCCGGGCGCTGGCAGAGGCCCAGGCCACGGTGCCGGCTCCAGACGTCATCTTGCTGGTGCGCGGCGGCGGCTCGTACGAGGATCTCATGCCCTTCAATGACGAGGCCCTGGCGCGCGCGGTGGCAGCCTGCACCATTCCCGTGGTCACTGGCATCGGCCACGAGCCGGACAACTCGATTGCAGACATGGTGGCAGACCGCCGCTGCTCAACGCCCACCGCGGCTGCAGAGGCCATCGCGCCTTCTGTGGAGGAGCTCTCGCGCAAGGTGGAGAACGCCACCCGCGCGCTCAACAGCGCCTATGCCCAGCGCATAGAGGGCTTGGAGCATCGGCTGGCCCGCCTGCAGGACCGGCCGCTCTGGCATGACCAAAACTATCTGCTGGGCTCCTGGGCCCAGGGGCTCGACATGGCCAGCGAGCGCCTGGGGCGGGCCCTGCCTGCGCTGGTCAAAGAGAACAGCGCCCAGCTTAGCATGGCAGAGCTGCGCCTGCGTCAAGCCATCCCCAACGCCCTTGCCGCGCGCAGCGTGCGACTGGGGCAGCTGCAGCGTGCGCTGCAGGGCATAGGTGGCAGCATCGCGGCAGAACAGGGCAGGAAGCTGGCGCTGGCGGCTGCTCGGCTGGACGCTCTCTCTCCCTTGAAGACGCTTTCGCGCGGGTACTCCATCGCCTACAGCGGGGAGGGTCCGGGTATTGTGAAGAGCGTGGAGGGTATTGTCCCCGGCAGCAGCATCACCCTGCGCGTTGAGGACGGCAGCTTGGGCTGCACGGTCAACAGCGTCACTCCCGTGGGCTCGTCGCAACAGAGCTAGGCGGGGCGTTTAAAGAAGAAGGCAAGCGTTCAAGAGAAGGCGAGGAGCAAGAGGATGAGCGAGAATATCGAGGAGCTGAGCTTCAGGGACGGTCTGATGGAGCTTGATGCCATCGTCAAGGCGCTGGAGTCCAACCAGCTAGAGCTGGAGCAGAGCATAGAGAGCTACGAGCGCGGAGTGGCGTTGCTCGGTGCGCTGAAGAAGAAGCTCGACACCGCCCAGCAGAAGGTCACCGTGCTCATGGGCGAGCTTCAGCCAGACGAAGGGGACGAGGTCGACACCAGGCTGAGCTAGCCGCCTCCTGGGCAGGAGCTGCAAGCCACTGGCAGGCAAGGGAGTGTGAAGCACGGGGCCTGTATGAGAGAATGGCCGGAGTCAGCAGATATTCGCATGCCGGCACGGCGTCATCATTCTGAAAGAGAGAGCATGAACGTACTCGTAATCAACGCAGGCAGCTCTTCCCTGAAGTACCAGGTCATCAACATGGACGACGAAAGCGTCATCGCCAAGGGCCTTTGCGAGAAGGTCGGCTGCGATGACGCCTTCTGCAAGCAGTGGTACAGCGATGACAACAAGGTCATCACCAAGCCCATGAAGAACCACCTCGAGGCCATGGCAGTTGTCATCGAGACCCTCATCAACGACCTCGGCAGTCTGGACATGATCGACGCCATCGGCCACCGCGTTGTCCACGGCGGGGAGAAGTTCGACAAGAGCGTGCTCGTTGACGACCAGGTCCTCGCAGACATCGAGGCTCTCTCTGAGCTCGCCCCCCTGCACAACCCGCCCGCGCTCAAGTGCATCAACGCCTGCCAGGAGCTCATGCCCGGCGTGCCTAACGCGGTCGTCTTCGACACCGCGTTCCACCAGACCCTGGCTCCGCGCAACTACATGTACGCCCTGCCCTACGAGTTCTACGAGCGCTACGGCATCCGCAAGTACGGCGCCCATGGCACCAGCCACCGCTACATCGCTGCTCGCACGGCGGAGCTCTTGGGCAAGCCCCTGCAGGACCTCAAGATCATCACCTGCCACCTGGGCAACGGCTGCTCTCTCACGGCTGTGGACCACGGCCGCTCTGCAGACACCTCCATGGGCTTCACCCCGCTGGGCGGCGTCATGATGGGCACCCGCTGCGGAGACATCGACCCCGCCATCGTCACCTTCCTCATGGAGCAGGAGGGCTACACCCCCAGCGAGGTCAACAACCTCATGAACCGCGAGTCTGGCCTGGCGGGCATCTCCGGCCTCTCCAATGACCTCCGCGTGGTCAAGGCCGCCACCTTGGCCGGCCACAAGCGCGCCACCCTGGCCTACGACATGTACTCCAACAGCGTCAAGAAGATGATCGGCTCCTACATCGCGGTTATGGGCGGCGTGGACGCCATCTCCTTTGCCGGCGGCGTGGGCGAGCACTGCGAGCGCATGCGCCGCATGATCCTCTCTGGCTTGGAGCCCTTGGGCATCATCCTCGATCACAAGGCCAACCGCGCAGAGAGCGTGGAGAGCGTCATCAGTGACCCGCGCTCCAAGGTGAAGGTCCTCATCGTTCCCACCAACGAGGAGCTCATGATCGCGAGGGATACCTGCAAGCTGGTTAACGGTGAGGAGCTCGAATAGCGTTTAACTGCATATTCTGTACGTTGAATGCTAAATTTTTGCATATTTATGCCAAATAATTGCATATCCTCCAGAACAAGCGCATAATTGACAAACCGGACCCGTTATCGCGGGTCCTTTGCATTGGCACGTGTACAGAGAGGACGATGGTCGGCATGGTGAGGGCAGCGGTTGTTGGGGCGGCGGGCTACGCGGGGGCGGAGGCAGTCCGCATCCTGTGCGGGCATCCCGGCTTTGAGCTGACCTGCATCACCTCGACCGGGGACGCCGGCAAGCGCATGAGCGAGCTCTATCCCGCGCTGCTGGGCATCTGCGACCTCGAGTTCCAGCCCCATGACGCCGCAGCGGTGGCCGCCCGGGCAGACGTCGCCTTCCTGGCGGTGCCGCACACGGCCTCGCTGGCCATGACGCCCGAGCTGGTGGCTGCCGGCGTGCAGGTGGTGGACCTCTCTGCGGACTACCGCATCGCTGACCCGGCAGTCTACGAGGCCTGGTATGGCGCCCCTCACACTAGCACCGAGCTGCTTGCCCAGGCGGTGTATGCCCTGCCCGAGCTCGCGCGCGAGCAGATTGCCGCCAAGCCCCCGGTGCTCGCCTGCCCGGGCTGCTATCCCACCGCATCCGCTCTCGCGTGCCTGCCTCTGGCCGAGGCCGGCCTGCTGGGCCAGGGCCCCGTCATCATCGCCGCGCTCTCTGGGGTGAGCGGCGCCGGCCGCAAGGCGAGCGCCAAGACGCACTTCTGCAATGCGGATGAGTCCGTGGGCCTCTACGGCCTGCCCCACCGCCACACGCCAGAGATTGCCCAGACACTCAGCCGCGGCGCCGGCCGCGCGGTGGAGGTGCTCTTCACCCCGCATCTGGTCCCCATGGTCCGCGGGCTGCTGGCCACCGCCTACCTCCCCTTGGCGCGCCCCCTCACCGACGAGCAGGCGCACGAGCTCTATGCCAAGCGCTACGAGGGCGAGCCCTTCGTCACGGTGCTGCCGCAGGGCATGATGCCCCAGACGGCTTGGGTCGAGGGCAGCAACAGGGCGCAGGTGGGTGTCAAGCTCAGCCCCCAGGGCGATATCCTCATCGCCAGCTGCGCCATCGACAACCTGGTGAAGGGCGCTGCCGGCCAGGCGGTCCAGGCGGCCAACATCGCCTTTGGCTTCGACGAGGCGGCCGGCCTCGACGGCAGCTGCCCGGTTGTGTAAGAGAAACAAGCTGCCTGCGCGGTCAGGCATGTGAGAAGGGGAGCGCGAGATGTGCGCTATCGAGTTCATAGAGGGCGGGGTCACCGCGCCGGCGGGCTTCAGGGCTGCGGGCGTCCATGCGGGCTTCAGGGCCAACCCCAACCGCAGGGACGTCGCATTGGTCGTCTCTGACGTGGAGGGCACGGTTGCCGCCGGCACCTTCACCTGCAACGTGTTCTGTGCGGCTCCCGTGAAGCTCTCGCGCGCGGTTGCCCAGGGCGGCCATGCCCGCGCCGTCATCCTCAACTCCGGCAACGCCAACGCCGCAACGGGCAAGCCCGGGGACGAGGTCGCCTTGGAGTCGCAGCGGCTCACAGCAGAGGCGCTCGGCGTGGAGCAGGGGGAGGTCTTTGTGGCGTCTACCGGCGTCATCGGCGTGCAGCTGCCCCTCGAGCCATACCGCAGCGGCCTGCCCCTGCTGCTTGGCGAGCTGGACGGCAGCTCCCAGGCCGCGGCGGCCGCCGCACAGGCCATCATGACCACGGACACCGTTCCCAAGGAGTGCGCCGTGAGCTTTGAGCTCGAGGGCGTGCGCTACAGGATCGGCGGCATGGCCAAGGGCTCGGGTATGATCATGCCCAACATGGCCACCATGCTCGCCGTCCTCACAACAGACGCCGCGCTCGAGCCCGCTGCCCTGCGCCAGGCGCTCAAGGAAGCGGTCGACTGCTCGTTCAACAAGGTCACCGTTGACAGCGACACCTCCACCAACGACTCCTGCTTCTGCCTGGCCAACGGTGCGGCAGGAGGCCCGTTGCTGCAGCCCGGCACCGCCGGCTTCCAGGTCTTTTCCCAGGCGCTCAGGGCCCTGTGCGAAACGCTCGCCCGCAAGATGGCCGCAGACGGAGAAGGCGCCTCCAAGCTCGTGACCGTCAGCGTGAGCGGGGCGGCCAGCGAGCAGGATGCAGACAGGGCGGCCCGCACCATCGCAAACTCTCCGCTGGTGAAGACCGCCATCGCCGGCCACGACTGCAACTGGGGCCGCATCGCCGCAGCCTTGGGGCGCAGCGGGGCCACTTTCAAGCAGGAGGACGTCGACATCGACATCATGGGCATGCCCGTGATGCGCGCGGGGCTGCCCTGCGGCTTTGACGAGGACGAGGCCCTGCGCCGCTTTGAGCAGCCGGAGATCACCATCGACGTGAACATGGGGGCGGGCGAGCACTCCACCCGCATGTGGACCTGCGACCTCACGCACGACTACATCACCATCAACGGCGACTACCGCACCTAGGCGCCGCCCGGCAGCCGGCAAGCGGAGGGAACCGAGGACGAGAAGGAAGCCATGATATTTTGCAAGCAATACCAAGAAGTGAGCATCAAGGAGCTGGGCGAGCTGCCCCATGCGGCGCGTGCCCAGGCCCTGATGGAGATGATGCCCTGGATCGAGGACATCACCGGCAAGACGGTCGTCATCAAGTACGGCGGCGCTGCCATGGTCCAGGAGGACCTGCGAGAAGCGGTGGTCAACGACCTCATCATGCTCAAGCTCATGGGGGCAAACCCCGTCATCGTGCACGGCGGCGGCCCGGCCATCACCGAGATGATGGGCCGCATGGACATTCCCGTTCATTGGCAGAACGGCCAGCGCGTCACAGACGAAGCCACCATGGAAGTGGCCAAGATGACCCTGGTGGGCAAGGTCAACCAGGAGCTGGTGCGCGCGATCAACTCCCACGGCGCCATCGCCGTGGGTCTCAACGGAGCAGACGCCAAGATCATCCAGGCCTCCCAGCTCGACCCGGTGCTGGGGCGCGTGGGCAAGGTCGAGCAGGTGGACACGCGCCTCATCGAGGACCTCATCAGCGCCGACTACATCCCCGTCATCGCAACCGTCGGCTACGGCGATGACGGCGACTTCAATATCAACGCAGACACGGCTGCGGGAGAGATCGCCGCGGCCCTGGGCGCCCAGAAGATCGTCTTCATGACGGATGTGGACGGCCTCTACACGGACTTCAGCGACAAGTCGACCCTGGTGCTGCGCATGGCGCTGCAGGAGGCGGTGGAGCTGGCAGAGAGCGGGACGCTCTCCAAGGGGATGATCCCCAAGATCAACGCCTGCGTCACGGCGCTTTCCGCCGGCGTCCAGAAGGCGCACATCATCAATGGGACCATCCTGCACTCCCTGGTGCTGGAGATCTTCACCGACGACGGCGTGGGCACGCTCATCGTCCGTTCGCTGGAAGACGGCATGGACCCCACCTTCGTGGAGGCGCCGGTGAGCAACTTTGCCTCCAAGCTGGAAAGCCCCTTCCAAAACGCCCGCGGGGGCGCCGTCCTGTAAACCTTCCGCCTGCGCGAGCGCGGGCGCTGCGAGAAGGGAGCCCTGCCATGGGCGCCGAATTCGAGAAAGAGAGGGAGCTCGACGAGCTCCATGTGATGCAGACCTTTGCCCGCAAGCCGGTGGAGTTCGTCCGCGGCTGCGGCATGCGCCTCTACGACGACGAGGGCCGCGAGTACCTGGACTTCCTCAGCGGCATCGGTGTGGTGAGCATCGGGCACAGCGAGCCCAGCCTGGTGGCCGCCATCCAGGAGCAGTCCGCAAAGCTCCTCCATGTGAGCAACTACTACTACGTGCAGCACCGCGGCACCGTGGCCGAGCGCATCACCTCCTGGCTGCAGGGGGACGGCAGCGAGCCCTGGCGCATCTTCTTTGCGAACAGCGGGGCAGAGGCCAACGAGGGCGCCATCAAGACGGCGCGCCGCTGGGGCAAGGAGCACGCAGACGGCAACTACGGCATCATCACGGCCAACAAGTCCTTCCACGGGCGCACCTACGCCACCTTGGCCGCCACGGCGCAAGACGCCAAGCAGGACCCCTTCGCCCCGCTGCCCGAGGGCTTTGCGCACGTGCCCCTGAACGATGTGGCCGCACTGGAGGCTGCTGCGGTAACGCCTGTTGACGGCACGCTCCCCGTTGCCGTGATGCTCGAGCCCGTGCAGGGGGAGAGCGGCGTGTGGCCCTGCACCCAGGAGTACCTGGAGGCAGCGCGCCGCATCTGCGACGAGCACAACATGCTGCTCATCTTCGACGAGGTGCAGACGGGCTTCTTCCGCTGCGGGGCGCCCTTTGCCTTCCAGACCTACGGCGTGCAGCCGGACATCGTGAGCATGGCCAAGGGCATCGCTGGCGGTGTGCCCATGGGCGCCTTTGCCGCGCGCGAGGGCGTTGCTCAGGTGATGAAGCCCGGTATGCACGGCACCACCTTTGGCGGCAGCCCGCTGGCATGCGCGGCAAGCGAGGCTGTCACCGCCTTCATGTCCAAGCCGGGCTTTGCAGGGCAGGTCAACCAGACGGGTGCTTACCTGCGCCAGCGGCTGGGCGAGCTGCCCTTTGTCACGGAGGTGCGCGGCAAGGGCCTGATGTGCGGCGTAAGCCTTGACAAGCCGGTGGCGGGCAAGCTCGTGCTGGCCGGCCTGGACCACGGCCTGGTGCTCAACAACCCCGCTGCAGACATCCTGCGCTTCTTGCCGCCGCTGGTCTGCACTGAAGACGACGTCGACGTGCTGCTGTCAAAGCTGCCCGCATGCTATGAAGCGGCGCTGGCCTAGCGCAGAGAGGAGCTTGCGTGCCTGAATTCGACTTCGACATCGACCTGAGCGCCATCGAGGAGGCCATGCGCAGCGCCTGCCATGGCGGGCCCTCGCTTGCGGGGCGCGACCTGTTGTGCCTGGCAGAGCTCACACCAGATGAGTTCGACCTCATCCTCAACACCGCAGCCACGCTCAAGGAAGAGCAGGGCGTTGTCGCCCCGGACCTGGTGATGGAGGGGAGCACCGCCGCGCTGCTCATGGCCGCGCCCGCATGGCCGCGCCGCACGGCGCTGCAGGCCTCTGTGGCGCGCCTTGGCGGAAGCTGCCTGCCGGTGCCAGAGGGTGCGGACGTCCTCCAGGGAGAAGACGCCCCCCAAGACGCGGCGCAGCTGCTGGACCTGTGCTGCTCGTGCATCGTTGCCGGCGATGCGCCCAGCGCGCTGCTCGAGGAGCTGGCGGAGTGGGCACAGGCTCCCGTGGTCAACGCCGGCGGGCCGGATGCCCAGCCCCTCCAGGCACTGGCGGACGCCATGACCCTGCAGGAGAACCTGGGCGGCCTGGAAGGTGCGCCGCTTGCCTTCCTGGGCAGCGCGCAGAGCCCCCTGGCGGCCAGCTACCTGGTCATGGCGGCGCTCGCGGGCGCCGAGCTCGCTCTCTGGGCACCAGGGGGAGGCCAGCCCGACCAGGAGCTCTTGGAAGAGTGCCTGAAGCTGGCCCATCGCACCGGAGCCGCGATCCGCGTTGCGGACAGCGCCGCAGACGCCCTGGAGGGTGCCGCGGCGGTGACTGTTGGGCCCGGGGCACCGCTTGTTGACGCCGCACTCATGGACCAAGCGCCCGAAGGGGCGCTGCTGCTGTGGTCGCACCCGGTGGCGCGCGGGGCTGAGGTTGACGCCGAGCTCGCGCAAGACCCCTGCTGCACGGCGCGCGAGCAGGTGGAGAACCTGCTCCATGTTCAAACCGCCGTTTTGAGCCTGCTGATGGGAGGTGCCTAGATGTCTGCAGTGCGCCAAGACCGCAAAGCCGCTATCTCGGCTTTGATCCAGGTAAACGAAGTCCGCACCCAGCGCGAGCTGATGGACCTGCTCGCGAAGGAGGGCTTTGAGGTGACCCAGGCCACCGTGAGCCGCGACATGACCGACCTGGGCCTTGAGAAGGACGCCAACGGCGTCTACGTGCTCCCCGAGCTGCAGCACCTGCGCACGGTGATCAAGGCCCAAGTGCGGGAGACCCGCCGCGCCGGCAACCAGGTGATCGTGCTGTGCAGGCCGGGAGCGGCGCAGGGAGTGGCCGCGGCGGTCGACGCTGCCATGCCCGAAGGCGTGCTCGGCACAATCGCCGGCGACGACACGATCCTGGTGATCACGAGCGACGAGCGCGCGGGCGAGCGCTTTCAGGAGCGAGTCGAGCGGCTGCTCTAGCGCCGCTCACCCAATGGCTGCCCCTGCGGTGCAGCGGGCAGCTATCCTACGGTAATCCCGGGGGTGTGGAAGCCCCCGTACGGAAGAAAGGAAAGACAGCAATGGCAAAGGATATTTGCGTTCTGGCGTATTCCGGCGGTCTCGACACCTCTGTGTGCGTGCGCTGGCTCATCGACGAGATGGGGCTCGACGTCGTGTGCGTTGTGGGCGAGGTCGGCCAGGAGCACGAGGGCTTGGAGCAGATCAAGCAGCGCGCCCTCGAGGTCGGTGCCATGGACTGCATCATCGCAGACATGAGGGAGACCTTCGCCAACGAGTACCTCACCCGTGCCCTGGCGGCAAACTCCATGTTCGAGAACAAGTACCCCCTGGTCTCTGCGCTGAGCCGCCCGCTCATCTCGCAGTACCTGGTGGAGGTGGCCCACAAGTTCGGCGCCAAATACGTGGCCCACGGCTGCACCGGCAAGGGCAACGACCAGGTGCGCTTCGAGAACTCCATCCGCGCCCTCGACCCCGACCTGGAGATCATCGCCCCCGTGCGCGTGTGGGAGATGCGCACCCGCGACGACGAGATGGAGTGGGCTGCCGCGCACGGCGTGAAGGTGCCCACCACCAAGAAGCGCCCCTACTCCATCGACGACAACATGTGGGGCCGCGCCATCGAGTGCGGTGTCCTGGAGGACCTCATGAACCGTCCCCCAGAAGACATCTACACGATGACCACCGACCCCAACAAGACCCCCGACGAGCCCACCGAGGTCACCATCAGCTTTGAGGCCGGCGTGCCCGTGGCCATCGACGGCGAGAAGGTCACCATGCAGGAGGCCGTCGAGAAGATGAACAAGATCGCCGGCGAGCAGGGCTACGGCCGCATCGACATGGTCGAGAACCGCATGGTTGGCGTGAAGTCGCGCGAGTGCTACGAGGCTCCCGGCGCCCTGGCCCTCATCGAGGCCCACCGCGCCCTGGAGGACGTCTGCCTGGAGCGCGAGGTCCTGCGCTACAAGCGCCACATCGAGCAGGACTGGGCCGTCAACGTCTACAACGGCCAGTGGTTCTCCCCGCTCAAGCACGCCATGGACGCGTTCATCTCCACCACCCAGCAGTGCGTCACCGGCGACGTGCGCATCCGCCTGTGGCACTGCGCCCTGATGGTCACCGGCCGCCAGTCCGACTTCAGCCTCTACGACTACGGCCTGGCCACCTACGACGCGGCCGACACCTTCGACCGCGACGCAGCCAAGGGCTTCATCGACCTCACCGGCCTCTCCCTGCGCACCTGGGCGAGCAACCGCCGCAAGCAGGGCAAGACGGACGGCCTCGAGCTCAACATCTAGGCCCGCAGGCACGGGGGACAGAGGGGGCCGGGCTCCGTACGCGGGGCCGGCCCCCTTGCTTTCTCTGCGCGCGCTATAATCCCCGCATTATGTTGTTGCGCTTCCATCTCAAGGACGTCTGCACGGTAGGCCACTACCTGGGGGTCATCCTGGTTGTCATCGGGGTTCTGATGCTGGTGCCGGCCGCCATCGCGGCTTGCTTTGGCGAGACCTCCGAGGGCATGGCCTACGTGTTCTCCTCGGGCTTCACGGCCTTCTTCGGCGCCCTGCTGTGCCTGCTCAAGGCCGGGCGCCTCGACCGCCGCCGCTCGCTGCTGCTCTGCGGCTTTGGCTGGGTGCTCGTGGGCTTCTTCGCCGCCATTCCGCTCTACCTCTCCGGCTGCTTCGACGGCTTTCTCGGCGCGTTCTTCGACAGCGTCTCTGCCCTGACCTCGACTGGCGTCACCTGCCTGGAGGATGTGGAGCACCTCTCATATGCGCAGTCGACCTGGCGCACGCTGCTTTCGTTGGCGGGCGGCCAGGCCATCATCGTCTCTGCACTGTACCTGGGCTTCTTTGGGGACGGCGGCTACTCGGCGCGCGACAGCACCCGCAGCCGCCGCGACGCCCTCACCGCCGCGCTGCGCAGCACCGGCCAGCTCATCTGGTTCGTCATGGCGGGCATGGTGGCTCTGGGCATGGCAGTACTGGCTGTGATACTGGTTGCGGGCGGCATGGCGCTGCCAGATGCCCTCATGAACGGCCTGTGGCTCAGCGGCAACGCCTTCAGCACGGGGAGCTACGTCCCGCACAACTCGAGCCTCATCTTCTACCACTCCACTGCACTCAACGGCTTTGTGGCCGTCCTGATGATCCTGGGCTCGCTCAACTTCGCGATCTTCGCGCTTGCGATCAGCCGCGGTGCCAGCGACGACGCCCGCCAGACCATCCTGCGCAACTCCGAACTGCGCGCCTACGCGCTCTGGATCTTCCTGCTGGTGGTGATCGTGAGCATCATGCTGTGCCGGGAGGGCGTGCTCACGAGCCTGGCGGGCCTGTTCAACCACAGCACCTTCATGGTGGTGAGCGCGGCGACGACATCCGGCATGCAGACCGTCTACCCCGCCCAGATGGGGGCGAGCTTCCCGGACGGGGCGCTGATGCTCATCATGGCGGCCATGTTCATCGGCGGCTGCTCGTGCTCGACGGCAGGCGGCCTCAAGATCTTCCGCGGCCTCCAGGTGCTGCGCTGGTTTGGCGTCAGCGTGAAGCGCAGCCTGTTCCCGGACAGCGTGCGCGTCACCGCAACCTACGAGCACTTTGGCCCGCGTCGCGCTGGCTCCGAAGGTGCCCAGCTCGCGATGGTCGTCACCACGCTCTTCATCATGGCGGCGGCCATAGGGGCCGCGGTGTTCATCGCCCACGGCTACGGGGCTCTCGACGCGATCTGCGAGAGCATCTCGTATGTGACCAACACCGGCATCTGTGTGGGGCAGTCTGCTTCCACCATGCCCCCGAGCCTCCTGCTCATGGCCATGCTCATGATGTGGGCCGGCCGCCTGGAGTTCGTGGCGCTCATCGCCGCCTTCGCCAGCCTCGTGGCCAGTCTGCGGCCTCACCGCAACGTCATTCCAGAGGGTGTTGACAGCAGCCGCAAGGCCCAGCGCCGCGACAACCGCCGCGCGCGCCTGCGCCGCCTGCGCAGGGCGCTCTTCTTGGAGGGCAGCGGCCCCAAGGCCCTGCTGCCGTTGCTGCTGAGCCTGGCCCTCGCCGGCGGCCTGCTTGCGGGCGGCGCCCAGCAGCTGGCCCTTGCCGAGGAGGCGGAGGCGGGCTTCTCGCTCTCTCAAAGCTACCGCAGCTCGAGCATCTCCGAGCTGCTCGGCGCCAGCAGCCGCATGGACGGCGACAAGGTCCGCATCTCGGGCGAGGTGGTGGGCTACGCCGCCAAGGCGGGCACTGGACACAGCTGGCTCAATATCCAAGACCAGGGCGGCAAGGTCATCTCCGTGTATGTGCGCAACAGCATGGCGGAGAAGGTCACCGTCTTTGGGGGCTACGGCATGCAGGGGGATAAGGTCGTGGTGGAGGGCACCTACCACCAAGCCTGCCCTGCGCACTCCGGCGAGTTGGAGATTCACGCGGCAAGCCTTGCCGTGAGGGTTGCGGGCTACCCCGTGGAACACGAGGCGAACACCAGCCTGGGTGTCACCGGCGTGGGGCTGCTGGCTGCGGCAGCGCTCATCCTGGTGCTCGAGCGCCTCCTGCGGGGCAGGTCTCGCATCCGCTTCCTGGGCCTGCGGCTCTAGGGCGTACAATAGGCCTTCCGCGCGGGTGTCTCACCGCGCTGCAAGGCGGGCAAGGGCAGCGCTGCGAAGGGAGGCCCTGTGAGAGACAAGATCGAGGAAACGCAGAACAAGGCCAAGGGGCCTGTCAAGGGCCTTGCCCTCGTGCTTCTGATGGTGGTCTGCTTCCTGCTGGTGCTGACGGCCGCCACCTTCTTGGTCAGCTTCATCATGGAGTAGTGTGCCTTGGTCACCCGGCTGCATCTGGAAGACTGGCGGATCATCTGCCACTACCTGGGAGCGCTCATCCTCCTGATGGCGGCCGTCATGTGCATCCCCTTCGCCCTGGCGCTGGCGCTCGACGAGCTCGACCAAGCGGCGATCTTCCTCAAGTGCATAGGCCTCACCGGCATCGCGGGCGCTGTTCTCACGCTCGCCCAGGTCAAGCGCGGCACCATGCTGCGCCACCAGGCCCTGGTGGTCACCGCGCTGTCCTGGGGCGTGCTGGCGTTCTTCGGCTCGTTGCCGCTGTGGTTCTCCGGCCACTACGCCACCTTCCAAGACGCCCTGCTCGAAGGAGTCTCCGGCATCACGGCAACGGGCCTCTCCATCGCCGTCGACCTCGACCACATGGCGCTGTCGATGATCACCTGGCGCTTCATTCTGCACTTGATGGGCGGCGTGGGCGTCTTGGTCATCGCCTTGGCCCTGGGCATCTTCGGAACGGGGTCGGGCGCTGCCTCCATCTACAGCGCCGAGGCCCGCGAGGGCCGCGTCATGCCAGAGATCCGCCAGATGTCGCGCTTCATCTTCAAGGTCACCGCCATCATCATCGCGGTGGGCACGGCGGTGTGCGCCATCCCCCTGCTGCTAGGGGGGCAGCAACCGCTGCGCGCCGCGTTCAGCTCTCTGTGGATCACCATCTCAGCCTTTGCCACCGGCGGCATGACGGGTCAGTCCATGGGGATCATGGCCTACCATTCCTGGCCTCTCGAGATAGTCGCCGTGTGCCTGATGTTCTTCGGCATCATCAACTTCACGCTCTACGGCGACATATGGAAGGGCCGCATCAAGAACCTCCTCAAGGACATCGAGGTCCACACCATGGCCGTCTGGATATTCGGCTTGGTGCTGGTGCTGACCATCGTGGTGATGTCCGGCGACTACTTCAACAGTTTCGCCGCGCTGCTGCGCCGCGTGGTCTTCCTGGTGATCTCTGCCGCTACCAACGTGGGCTTTTCCACCGTGTACTCGGGGCAGCTCATCTACGCCATGGGCTCTGGCGCGCTGTTCATGGTCGGCGTCGGCATGATCATCGGCGGGTCCTCGTCTTCGACCACGGGCGGTATCAAGGCCTTCCGCATCGGGATCTGCGCCAAGACCGTGGTCCAAACGCTGCGCGAGGCTCTGGTGCCCGACCGCGTCATGCCGCGCACCTTCTACTACCACATGGGGCGCAAGCTGCTCACAGCGGACCTCGCCTCCAACGCCATGACCATCTTCCTGATGTACATACTCACCTTTGCCGTGGGCGCCATCGCGGGCATCATCTGCGGCTACGACGCCCTGCCGGCGATATTCGAGTCTATCTCCGCGGCGTCCAACGGCGGCCTTTCCGCCGGCATCGTGGCGCCGGGCATGCCGCCCTTCTTGGAGCTCGTCTACATCGTCGAGATGCTGCTGGGGCGCCTGGAGTTCGTGGCGGTCTTCGCCATGGTGCTTCAGATCGCGCTCAGCATAAGGCCCAAGGACGGCTTCAAGTGGGAGAGGGGGCGCCGTGAGCATCGTTAGGCGCATGCTGTGCTCCGCTGCGGCGCTGGCCGTGCTCGCCGCTGCCGTGCTGTGGCCTGCTGCGGCGCTAGCAGAGGAGCCGCTGCTCGACATCGGCACGCTCTCCAATCGCTACGAGGCCATAGAGGAAGGTGAACCGGAGGTCGACGACACCGACAACGTGGTGGTCACCACCCGCGTGGGCGTCCTCACCGCTGCCAACCGAGCGCTCGACGAGGCGACGGTGAGCTTCACGGGAGAGGTCGTGGGCGACATCATGGCGGGCGGCAGCGGGCACAAGTGGCTCAACGTGCTCGGTGCAGACGGCAGCTGCATCGGCGTGTGGGTGGACGACGACATGGCGGCCCGCATCTCGAACGTGGGCAGCTACTCGACGACGGGCACCACCATCCAAGTGCGCGGCATCTACTCGCTCGACTGCGCGGACCACCAGGGAGAGCTCGACGTGCACGCCCTCACCATCCGCGTGCTCGACCCGGGCGGGCCTGTCACGCATTACGCGGACGATCAAGACATAACAACCGGCCTGCAGCTGTGCGCGGTGGCGTTCATCCTGCTGGCTGTGTTCGGCATACTGCGCTGGCGTGAGGACCGCCGCGCTGCGGAAGAGGAGCGCTAGGCGCAGGGGAGGGGCAGGCGAATGATCGCATTCGACGAGCTTGGGTACACAGAGGCGGTGCGCGCGTGGGCGCAGGAGCTCGAGCCGGGGTTGGAGCCGGGGCGCGTGACCTCCCTGGACAGGGGCTACCCCCTGGTGAACACGGCGAGCGAGGAGCTGCGCGCCGAGCTTGCCACAGAGATCAAGAAGAGCGAGGACAGCATCGTGGCGGTGGGCGACTGGGTGGCCCTGCGCATTCCGGAAGGGCACGAGAAGGCCATCATCGCCAAGATCATGCCGCGCCACGTTGAGATAGCGCGCATCAAGCGCGTGGGCAGGGAGAAGCAGATACGCCGTCAGGTGCTCGCCGCCAACGCCGACCTCGTCTTCCTGTGCCAGAGCCTCACCGGCGAGGGCCTCGACATACGCCTGGCCGCTCGCCAGATGACCGCCGCCTGCGGCTGCGGCGCCACGCCCGTCTTCGTGCTGACCAAGGCGGACTGCGTTGAGCCCCAGCAGGTCGAGCAGGCAAGAGAGCTGCTGGCCCAGCTCGCACCTGATCTGCGCTGCCTGGCCATCGCCTCCAAGCTCGACCAAGGAGTCGAGGAGATCCGCTCGCTCATCGCCCCCGGCATGACGGCGCTGCTGCTGGGGGAGAGCGGCGTGGGCAAGTCGACCCTGGTCAACGCCCTGCTCGGCGCCGAGTACATGGCCACGAGCGCCGTGCGCGAAAGCGACGACCGCGGCCGCCACACCACGGTTGCCCGCCGCATCTGGAAGGTGCCCGGCGGCGGCCTCATCATTGACGCCCCCGGCCTGCGCACCCTGCAGATCATGGACCTCGAGCAGGCGCTCGAGACCGCCTTCCCAGACATCACGGAGCTTTCCGCGGGCTGCCGCTTCTCTGACTGCAGCCACACCCACGAGCCCGGCTGCAATGTGGCGGGCCGGGTCTCCCAGCTGCGCCTGGACGCCTACCTGGCCCTGGGCGAGTTCAAAGACCAGAAGCGCTACTAGGCAGACCCTTGCTATGCCCATACCCCAAGCCCGCGAGGGCGAGGGGAAGGGGGGTGACGGACCTGCACGCCCGCAAGGGCGAGGCCGGGGCCCGTGCCGCGCTAATGCTGCGCAACCGAGTTCGCCCTCTGGCTTTTCAGCTGCGGAACTCGCTCGCTGCGCTCGCTCAGACAGTCCTCGCTCCCGAAAAGCCTCCGGGCGAACTCTGCTCCGCAAACCGCGCGGCACAGGCCCCGGCCTCGCCCTTGCGGGCTTGGGGGCCGGGTTGCGGGTGCCTTGCGCGCTTCCCGATTCCGATCTGCGCGTCACTGGCCCGGCCTCGCCCTCGCGGGCGGGCAGGTTCTTTGGGCTGCGCGCAAAAAGCACAAAAATCTCGCCCACAACCAGCCTCTGAGGCCCTATACTACCCCAGACGCAAAACCCCTATATCTATGTGCAAGATAGACATAAAAACACAAGATATTGTGGTTGGTTAGGGTAAACCAAAGGAAACAGAAGAGGTAGGCACAACATGGCAATCACCAGCATCCGCAAGCGAGACGGCCGCTCCGTTCCCTTCGACAAGGAGAAGATCACCGCAGCCATCTCCAAGGCCTTTGCCGCATCCGGCGCCATGCAGCGCCGCAACGTTGCGGAGGACATCACGGAGCAGGTGCTCGCCAAGCTCGAGGCCAGGGGCGTCGAGCCCAGCGTCGAGGGCGTGCAGGACCTCGTCGAGGAGTGCCTCATCGAGAACGGCTTTGTCCGCACCTCCAAGAGCTACATCCTCTACCGCGCAGAGCGCTCCCGCTCTCGCGAGGTCAACTCCCGCCTGATGAAGACCCTCAACGACATCACCTTCTCCAAGGCCTCCGAGTCCGACGTCAAGCGCGAGAACGCCAACATCGACGCAGACACCGCCATGGGCACCATGCTCAAGTACGGCTCCGAGAGTGCCAAGCAGTTCTATGAGATGTGCGTCCTCAAGCCGGAGCATGCCAAGGCCCATGCAGAGGGCGACATCCACATCCACGACCTCGACTTCTACACCCTCACCACCACCTGCTGCCAGATCGACATCATCAAGCTCTTCGAGGGCGGCTTCTCCACCGGCCACGGCGTGCTGCGCGAGCCCAACTCCATCGCCTCCTACGGCGCCCTGGCGGCCATCGCCATCCAGGCCAACCAGAACGACCAGCACGGCGGCCAGTCCATCGTGAACTTCGACTACGGCATGGCAAAGGGCGTGGAGAAGAGCTTCCGCAGCCTGTACCGCAAGGCCGTGTGCACCGCTTTCGAGCTGCTGGCAGACATCACAGACGCAGAGGCTGTCAAGGCCGCCATCCTGCGCGCAGAGGAGGCCAGCGGCCTGATCGCCCGCCTGGAGACCAGCCCGGCTTACTTCGAGGCCGAGGCCAAGGAGTTCCAGGAGGCCTTTGGCGTTGACGCAGCCCTCATCGAGCGCGTCCAGTCCTATGCCCACAAGGCGGCGGAGAAGGACACGGACCGCGCCACCTTCCAGGCCATGGAGGGCTTCATCCACAACCTCAACACCATGCACTCCCGTGCAGGCGCCCAGACGCCGTTCTCCTCCATCAACTACGGCATGGACACCAGCCCAGAGGGCCGCATGGTCATGAAGAACCTCCTGCTGGCCACGGAAGACGGCCTGGGCCATGGCGAGACCCCCATCTTCCCCATCCAGATCTTCCGCGTGGCAGAAGGCATCAACTTCAACCCCGGCGAGCCCAACTACGACCTCTTCAAGCTGGCCTGCCGCTGCTCTGCAAAGCGCCTCTTCCCCAACTTCTCGTTCCTGGACGCCCCCTTCAACAAGGAGTTCTACCAGGGCACGCCTGAAACCGAGGTCGCGTACATGGGCTGCCGCACCCGCGTGGCAACCAACGTCTACTGCCCGGAGAAGTCCATCTCCAACGGCCGCGGCAACCTGAGCTTCACCTCCATCAACCTGCCCCGCCTGGCCATCAAGGCAAAGGGCGACATCGATCTCTTCTTCGAGCTGCTGGAGAACATGCTCAACCTGGTGTACGACCAGCTCAACGAGCGCTTTGAGGTGCAGTGCCGCAAGAAGGTCTACAACGCCCCCTTCCTGATGGGCCAGGGCGTGTGGCTCGACTCCGACACCCTCGCTTGGGACGACGAGCAGCGCGAGGTCCTCAAGCACGGCACCCTCACCGCCGGCTTCATCGGCCTCGCGGAGTGCCTCAAGGCCCTCATCGGCGAGCACCAGGGAGAATCCGAGCGCGCCCAGAACCTCGGTCTGGAGATCGTGGGCTTCATGCGTCGCTTCATGGACCGCAAGGCCCAGGAGGACCACCTCAACTACTCGCTCATCGCCACCCCGGCTGAAGGGCTCTCCGGCCGCTTTGTGCGCATGGACCGCGAGCGCTACGGCTCCATCCCCGGCGTGACAGACCGCGACTACTACACCAACAGCTTCCACGTGCCGGTGTACTACCCCATCAGCGCGTTTGAGAAGATTAACATCGAGGCGCCCTACCACGCCCTCACCAACGGCGGCCACATCAGCTACATCGAGCTCGACGGCGACCCCACGGAAAACCTCGACGCCTTCGAGGCTGTGATCCGCCACATGAAGGAGGCCGGCATCGGCTACGGCTCCATCAACCACCCCGTCGACCGCGACCCGGTCTGCGGCTTTAACGGCATCATCGGCGACCGCTGCCCCGGCTGCGGCCGCACCGAGGACGACGTCAAGTTCGAGCGCATCCGCCGCATCACCGGCTACCTGGTGGGCACTCTGGACCGCTTCAACAACGGCAAGCGCGCCGAGGAGGCAGACCGCGTCAAGCATGACGTGAGCGCCGCAGGAGAGCTGGCCTAGGGCATCTGCGCATTCATCGGGGCCGCTTGGCCTGCGTGAACTGCAAGGGGGTGGGCTCGTGCCTGCCCCCTTCGCATTCGAGCACTGGGCGGAAGAGAGGGAAAGGGAGCACGCATGACAATTCGCATCGCCGGCATTGAGAGCGAGTCGATCGTAGACGGGCCGGGCTTTCGCTTTGCGGTCTACACCCAGGGCTGCCCGCACGCCTGCCCGGGCTGCCACAACCCCCAGACCCATCCCTTCGAGGGCGGGCGCCTGGTGGAGCCGCAGGCGCTGCTGGACGCGCTGCACAGCTCGCCGCTCAACAAGGGCGTGACGCTCTCTGGCGGCGAGCCCTTCTGCCAGGCAAAGGAGCTGCTGCCCTTTGCCCGCTTGGTCAAGGCCGAGGGCGAGGGCCTGTGGGCGTACAGCGGCTACACCTTCGAGCAGCTCGTGGCTGCAGACGCCCCCAAGGGCTCGGCCGAGCTGCTGGCACTGTGCGACGTGCTGGTAGACGGGCCCTATGTGGAGGCGCTCAGCTCCTACGACGCGCACTGGCGCGGCAGCACCAACCAGCGCGTGATCGACGTGCCGGCCTCGCTTGCTGCGGGCAGGGCCGTCCTGTGGCAGGCAGACGACCCGCTCGCCGCCTTCTCCCGCCCCCAAGGCGACTGAGGGCGCTTGCTCCAAGCCGTGTTTTGCCGTCCCTGCACGCATGGCTGGCAACAAACGCCCTCAACTCGCGTCTCCTTGGGCTATACTTCCGCGGAGCATATAACTTGAGGGGGGAATAATTTGAGCAAGCGAGGAAACCTCACTATCGTCATCCAAGCAGGCGGTGAGTCGCGCCGCATGGGCCGCTCCAAGGCAACCGTGCCCTTCTTGGGCGAGCCGCTTTTGCTGAGGGGCGTCAACCGCCTCCTGCCCCTGGCAGACGAGTTCATCATCACCACCAACGAGCCCCAGAACCTGGGCTTTCTGGACGACTGGGTCGACAGCGGGCGCATCCGCCTGGTGACAGACATCAGCGACACCCGCGGTGCCCTGCACGGCGTCAACACCGCGCTCAACGCGGCGAGCAACCCCTATGTGGCGCTGGTTGCCTGCGACATGATCTTCCCCAGCCGCAACCTCATAAGCGCCGAACTCACCGCTCTCAAGCGAGAGGGGACAGACATCGCCGTCCCCAAGACGCAGTTCGGCTACGAGCCCTTCCACGGCGTCTACCGCCGAAAGACCTGCCTTCCCGCCGTTCTCGAAGCGTTGCAGAAGGGCGAGACCCGCGCCACCTCGTGGTTCGATACTATGAGGGTGACCGAATTCACGCCCGAGATGATCGCAGAGATCGAGCCGCGCGGCGGCTGCTTCATCAACACCAACACTCCCGAGGAGCTGGCGGCCATCGAGAGGAAGATCGTCGAGGGCGGTATCAAAGAGAGGGAATCCTTTGTTTCTTGACGCCCTGATCGACGCCGGGCTCGACAGCCTCAAGCTGCTGCCCTTCCTCTTCCTCACATACCTCTTCATGGAATGGCTGGAGCACGGCGCAGCAGAGCGCTTTGAGAAGGCCCTAGCCAAGGGCGGCAAGGCCGGCCCGCTCATCGGCGCCGTGCTGGGCATCGTGCCCCAGTGCGGGTTCAGCGGGGCTACGGCCACTCTGTACGCGGGGCGCGTGGTGACCCTGGGCACGCTGGTCTCCGTCTTCCTCGTCACCTCTGACGAGATGCTGCCCATCATGATCTCCCAGCAGGTGGAGCCCGCCCTCATCGCCAAGGTCCTGGGCATCAAGCTGTGCGTGGGCTTGCTCGTGGGCTTTGGCCTCGACGCCGCCCTGCGCGCTGCCGGGCGCGAGCATGTGGGTTTGGGCAGCATGCACCTGCACGAGGGCCACCATGGCAACGATATCCGCGAGCTCTGTGCCCAGGAGGGCTGCGACTGCGCAGACGGCTGCGACTGCTCGAGCTGCGAGCGCTTCCTCTCCTCCCAGGAGCACGAGGGCTGCGCGCACGAGCACGAGCACTGCCACGAACACGAGCACTCGTGCTGCGAGCACCACCACGGGGCTCCGGGGGGCGGAGCGCCCCGATGGGGGCACCTGGTGCTCGCCGCGCTGCGCCACAGCCTGCAGATCACCGTCTTCGTATTCGTCATCTGCCTGCTGCTCAACCTGGTGGTCGAGGCCGGCCTCGAGGGCGCCATCGCCCGCATGGCCGAGGCTCCCCTGGCCGGCTGCGCGGTTGCGGCGGTGCTGGGGCTCGTGCCCAACTGCGCTGTCTCCGTCGCCCTCACCCAGCTTTACCTGGACGGGGCGCTTGCGGGCGGCGCCATGATGAGCGGCCTGCTGGTCAACGCCGGCGTCGGGCTCATCGTCTTGATGCGCACCAACAACGACTCGCGCGAGAACCTGCGCATCTGCGGCATCATGCTGCTCGTGGGCATAGCCTGCGGGCTGCTGGTGGAGCTGCTGGGCATCCTCTAGCGCGCTGCCCTGGATTGTGTCGTTACCGTAGCGCTCCCTTGCGGACAGGTGACCATTCAGGGGCTTTTCAGGTTTCCCGCGTACTCTCTGATCAGGCTAAAGAGACCACTGTGAGCAGTGCCTCACGTTGCGAAAGGAGACCATCATGAGCGAGTACCCCAACGGAGCGCCCGTTCCACCCGAGGGCATGAGCCAAGCTCAGCGCCAGGAGGCTGCAGACGCCGCCTACGGGCGCGCCCAGAGCGCAGCGGCCCAGGCCGGCATGGACGCCAGCCGCGCGCGCGACGCAGAGGCCGAGGCCCGTCGCCAGCGCAAGGAGGCAGAGGCGGCAGAGCGCGCAGCCAACAAGGAGGAGCGCCGCAAGGCCAAGGAGCAGCGTCGCGCAGAGAAGGGGGCCAGCCCCAAGAGCGGGTGCGGGTTCTGGAAGGCCTTTGGCGGCGGAGCTGCAGGAGCGCTGTGCGTGGTGATCGCGGCGGGTCTCATCTTCGGGCTGACTCCCGCGGGCAACATCTTCCGCAGCGGCGGCAGCGGTGGAAGCGGCACCATCACCGTGGAGAGCGCCGAGGACCCCACCCTGGCACAGGCCGTGAGCGCCAAGTGCCTCGACTCTGTAGTCACCATCTACGTGTACTCCGCAAACAGCAGCTGGAGCCAGTACTTCGGTGGCTCGTCTTCCTCTGACAGCCCCAACGGCTTGGGCTCCGGCGTGATCATCCGCAGCGACGCTGACAAGAGCTACATCGTCACCAACTACCACGTGCTCGAGGACTGCTCCAAGGCCACCGTCACCGTCAACGGCCAGACCTACAACTGCACCGCCGTGGGCTATGACTCCCAGGCAGACCTCGCCGTGGTCACCATCCCCGTGGGTGGCTTGAGCGTTGCCGAGTGGGGCGACTCCAGCAGCCTCACCGTGGGCGAGTGGTGCATGGCGATCGGCTCGCCGCTGGGCTACGAGAACACCTGCACCGTTGGCATCGTCTCTGCACTGGGCCGCAACTCCGCTGTTCAAGACGGCAACAACACCTACTACAACTCCGACGTCATCCAGACGGACGCCGCCATCAACCCCGGCAACTCCGGCGGCGCGCTCGTGGACGCCGAGGGCAAGCTCATCGGCATCGTCGAGTACCTCGCCTCGTATTCCCAGAGCAACGCCGGCCTGGGCTTTGCCATCCCGCAGAGCACCGCTCAGTCCCTGGTCGAAGAGATCATCGAGAAGGGCGGCAATGTTGAGGCCGCCTTCCTGGGAGTCACCACCAGCAGCACCTCGACCAGCAGCGACGGCCTCACCGTCACCGGCGTCATCAAGGGCTCCGCAGCAGACAAGGCAGGCGTGAAGGCGGGCGACAAGCTCACCAAGGTGGGCAACACCTCCGTTGGCTCCTACAGCGACCTCAAGGCGGCCATGTCTCCCCTCAAGGCAGGGGACGAGGTGAACATCGAGTTCACGCGCGACGGCAAGGCCATGAGCGCCACCGCGACCCTCACCACCGGCAGCGAGCTCGACCAGACGAAGTACTCCAGCCAGCTCGACGCCAACGGCGACAACAGTCAGAGTCAGGGCCAAGGCCAGGGCCAGCAGGGCTACGGGTACGGCAACGGCTACAGTCTGGAGGACTACCTGCGCAGCATCTACGGCGACGGCGAAGGCGACAGCGGAAGCTTCTGGGGCTAGGGCACCGCGCAGCTCAAACGCACACGCAAAGAGAGGGGAGGCGATCGCCTCCCCTCTCTTTGCGTGTGCTGATTAGCACCGGACCCGGGCGAAGCGCTCCTGCGTTAGGCGGGGTTCACGAAGTTCTTGACAAAGCGGTAGCCGTAGCCGCGGACGGTCTCGATGACGCTGGGACTCAGACCGACGCTGGAGAGCTTGTCGCGCAGGCGCTTGATGTGGGTGTCGACGGTCTTGGTCTCTACCACGTACTGCCAGTCCCAGGCCTCCTTGAGGAGCTGCTCGCGGCCGAGCACGGTGCCCGCATGGGCCATGAGCGTGGCCAGCAGCTCGAACTCGCGCGGGGTGAGCTCGATCTCTGTGCCGTTGTAGGTGGCGCGGTGGCCGGCCTCGTCCAGGTGCACGCCGCTGACGTCGAGCACGCGCACGCCTTCTTCCATGGCGCTGCCCTGCTGGGGGGCGCGGCGCAGGAGGGCGTGGACGCGAGCCAGCAGCTCGCGGATGCCAAAGGGCTTGGCGAGGTAGTCGTCCCCGCCGAGCTCCAGGCCCACGACCTTGTCGAGCTCTGTGTCCCTTGCAGAGAGGAAGAGGACGGGGACGTTGGAGGCGCTGCGGATGCGGCGGCAGACCTCGTAGCCGTCTATGCCGGGGAGCATGACGTCGAGGATCACGAGGTCGTACTCGTTGGCCTTGGCCATGGCGACCGCCTTGTCGCCGCTGTGGGCGACGTCGACCTTGTAGCCTTCCTTCAGGAGGTTGAAGCTGACGATGTCTGTGATGCTTTCCTCGTCATCGACCACGAGGATGCGCTGCTCGTTGAGTTCTTCCATGGCTGCCTCCTTAGCGGGCTGTGCCCGGGGGGATTCCTGAATGGCACTATTGTGTCATGCGGCCAGCTGAGCAACGGCGCTTTGTTACCGTGCTGCTGCCATGTTGCAGTACCATCGGTAGCCACACGCAGCGCCCCACGCCTTGGGAGGAACACCATGCTTCTTGCAGTCGACATCGGCAACACGCAGACCACGGCCGGCCTCTTCCTAAACGCCGAGATGGTCGCCCGCTGGGCCGTCACCACCCGCGCGGCAGACACCCCTGACGAGCTCCACCAGACGCTCTACACCCAGCTTGTGCTGGGCGGGCGCAGCCTGAACTGCATCGACGACGTGGTGGTGGCCAGCGTGGTGCCCGCTCTCACGAGCACCTGGGGGATGGTCGCAGAGCGCATCACCGGGCGCAGGCCCGTGATCGTCGGGCCGGGCGTCAAAAGCGGGCTGCCCATGCACTACGACAACCCCTCGGAGGTGGGTGCAGACCGCGTGGCAGACGCCGTGGCCGCCGTTGCGCGCTATGGGGCTCCTGTCGTCGTGGTCGACTTGGGCACCGCAACCAACATCGAGGTGGTCGACGACAAGGGCGCGTTCCGCGGCGGCATCATCGCCCCGGGCCTCCGCAGCGGCGCAGACAGCCTCTTCAAGCGCGGCGCCCTGCTCTCGCAGGTGGGGCTCTCCATGCCGCCCCATGTCATCGGCACCAACACGGCAGACGCCATGCGCAGCGGCATCATGCTGGGCGAGGTCGCCCGCATCGACGGCCTGGTGCAGCGCATTTTCGCCGAGCTGGGCTACGAGGCTCCGGTCATCGCCAGCGGCGGGCTGGGGCGCTACCTCATGGGGGCATCAACAACCATTACCGCCTTCGAGCCGGACCTCACGCTGGAGGGCCTGCGCATCATCTACGAGAAGAACCGGGGCTGCTGCGGCGGCACCCGAGCTTAGGAGGCCCCGTCTATGGCCAGCATCAGCAACGACAAGAAGCACCAGGCCGCGCGCCGCGCAGGGGCCTGCGAAAACGGCAGCTGCGCTTGCGAGGAGCACGAACGCTGCGGCAGTGCAGAGGAGTTCTACGCCCGAGAGCTGCCGCCCGCCGTCCTGGAGTACTTCAAGAAGGAGAACCCTCCCCGCGAGGTCATGGACTTCATCGTCGACAACGTCAACGAGCTCCTCACCGAGGAGGCGCGCCAGGCGCAGTTCGTGAGCGATGTGAGCCATGAGATCCGCACGCCCCTCACCGCCATCCGCGGCACAGCGGAGACCCTACTCGACGGCGGCGTGCCAGAAGAGCTGCAGAGGCGCTTCCTGGCGCAGATCATCAACGAGTGCGACCGCCTTACCCGCCTGGCAAACGACCTGCTCACCCTCCAGAAGGCAGAAGGCCAGGACATGGAGCTCTCGCGCCTCAACCTGCGCGCCGTGGCAGACAACTGCGCCCTGCTCATGGGCGAGCTGCTGGAGGAGCGGGGCTGCCGTCTGGAGCTCAGCGGCGAGGCTCCCGACGTCAACGGCAACGCAGACGCCGTCAACCAGATCCTTGTCAACCTCATAGAGAACGCGAGCCGCTACGCCAAGGAGCGCGTGCGCGTTGAGATCAGCTACGTCAACGGCTACAGCGTCATCGCCGTGGTCGACGACGGACCCGGTTTTGGAGACGAGGACCCCAGCCACCTCTTCGACCGCTTCTACCGCGCAGACCAGAGCCGCGTGCGCCACAAGGGCAGCGGCAACAGCGGCTTGGGGCTGGCCATCGTGAAGGCCCTCACCACCGCCATGGGGGGCACGGTCGAGGCCGCCAACCTGCCCAACGCCGGTGCCGCCTTCATCGTGGCGCTGCCCAGCCTGCCTCCCGCAGACGGGGCCGCAGAGGCCGAGCAGGGGGAAGAGTAGCGCCGTGAGGGTTGGGATCATCAGCGACGTGCACGGGGACCTCTCCGAGGACATCTACCGCGTCTTCGCGGGCGTCGACTACATCATCTGCGCTGGCGACATGGGGCGTCCCAGCGTGCTCTGGGAGCTCGAGGCGATCGCCCCCACGTTCTGCTGCCTGGGCAACAACGACTGGCAGGATTACGGCAGCTCTGTGGGGCGCATCGCCCGCGGCGTCATCGGCGGCGTGCCCTTTGCTGTGACCCACTTCCCGCAAGACGGCGAGGCCCTGGCGCGCGGCGGCGGGCTGAAGCTGGTGGTGCACGGGCACACGCACGTGCCGCGCGATGAGATGATGGGGGAGTGCCGCATCATCAACCCCGGCAGCGCCAGCAGGCCCCGCAAGGGCAGCAAGCGGCAGTGCCTGACCGTAGAGCTCAGCGACGGGGTCGTGGGGCCAACGCGCGCCTGGGAGCTGTAGGGACTGAACCTGCGGGGTGAGCTCGGGCGCCCCCTCCCAGACTACACGGAGTCCGACTCCACCAAGGTCAGCCTCTTCATCGCAAGGAGCGAGCCGGACGCGGAGTTCGTGAGGATGCTCGCAGAGGAGCGCGACCGCCGCGGAACCGCGCTGCCGCTGAGCTCGCTGCTGGTGCTCGACGCCCTCAAGAGGAACCGCAGGTGCACCGCCGATGAGCTGGCGGGGGAGGTCGACATCCCCTCCGGGAGGCTCAAGGGAACGCTGGAGAGGCTGGCGGAGGCGGGCCTGGTGGAGGCGAAGTGGTGCCGCATTTTTGGACAGCTTGACTTGATTCCTACGGAACACCCCGCACAATGTGCCTGCAGGCACAGAAAGTGGGGCCAAAAGACGGGGCTCCCGCCGCTGATGGCATACGCCAGGCGTTCCCTGCCTCCGCATCTCGCATTCCCGGCTCCAGGCCCGCACGCCAAGCGCTCCTTGGCCAAATGGACGAGCTCGTGAGTGTCCTGGGGTGGATACAATGGGACCGTTATGACTGTAAGCTTCAACATGATCATCGAATCACTCGGGCAGTGCTCACTCGCCTTCTTGCCAGCAGATGAGTCTTCCGACTTTACCGGGCTTGTGGCCGCGGGACAGCAGCTGCACGGCTTTGACGACAGCCAGCTCCTCCTGCTCGAAACCGACCAGGACCGCTGCCTCGAGGAGCTGGAACGCCGCCCACTGCTCCAGGCAGTTTGCTTGCTGGAAGAAAGTGACAAACCGCTGGGAGCACTAACCGTCACCGGGCGCTGCCTAGGCGTGCGTGACAAACGCGGTATCGCAGCCGTAGCGGCAGACCTTTCTGTACTCTTCCAAGAAACCTTGGCTTGGGAGCGCTGCATAACAGAACTCGCCCTTGATGGCGCTGACTTCAATGCGATCTTGAACGCCAGCGCCCCCTTCATCGGCTGCCCCATGATCGTCTCGGGTGTGGGCTTGCAGATCGTCGCATACACCAGCGAGCTCCGCCCGCGAGAGGACGTTGTGCTCCGCGCAATCGAAAATGGGTCGTTCGACGAGGAAGCTGTGCTGCACTTTCAGGAGTCGGGCCTTTCCACGCAGTGGGAGCTCGTCGACGGTATCACGCTCATAGAGACGACTACGAACTACCGCAGCTACCCGCTTGTCTTCTATGTCTTCAGGGTCAACGGCAACTACTACATGCACCTGGTGGTCCACCTGGAGCACTGCAGCCTCACGCCCGCCCTCAAAGACAAGCTGCAGCTGATGATCGACGCCATCGAGCTGGGAATTCAACGCAACCCACCTTCGGAGTCGATCTTTGAGGAAAGCGCGTCTGCTGCGCTGACGGACTGCGCCACAGGGTTAGTCGGTGTCAACCGCAAGGTGCGCAAGGCGCTGGCCGAGCGCGGCTTTACCGATGGGCAGGCCATGTTGCTGATGGTTGTGGACTATGGACTGCACTCTCAGGAACGCCAGATAGCAGCCCAACGCGCGATGGAGCTTGCAAGGCTGTCCCACCCGCTGGTGCTCGCCTTGACGGAATCCCGCGTGCTCGTGTTGGCACCCGCGGCCCAGGGCGCCGACAGTTCCTTTGCAAATGCGTTGGAGGAACACCTAGCCCGCTACGACGCCACTTGCATCTGCTCGGATTCGATCCAGGAGCTGCGCAGCCTGTCGTTTGCCTACCAGCAGCTGTGCGAGGGTTTGAAGACGGGTGCCGCGTTTGGCTATCCCAGCGCGTGCATCCACAGCTTCAGCAGCTTGTTCGCGGATTACCTGATGCTCAGCGGCCTGCAGAGCAGGGACTTTGTCGAGACCTGCCTACAGCACAGCCGCGCAGCCCTCATCACGCGTTCAGACGAGGAGAACGGTACCGACGACGCCCATGTCCTTCAAGTCTACCTGGAGTGCGAGCGCAAGACAGGGCTTGCGGCCGAGCGGCTCTTCGTGCACCGCAACACACTCGCCTACCGCATTCAGCGCCTGCAAGATACGTACGGACTCGATCTTGACGACCCCGCCGTGCGCCGCCGCCTGGACGCGGAGTTCCGCTTGATAAGACGCTTGGGATGCTGAAGAACCCTGTTCCCACAGCTATGCAATTTCGTCATCTTGCACTGAGTTCTCCCGCAATACCTAGGCTAAATGACGAATTCCCCTGCTCTAACCCTTCTTAGAATGAATAAAAAGCTTGCTGCAGATGGCTGCATGCAGGGCCCAGCCTAGGAAAGAGGGGAAGAACATGACAGTCAAGAGCGTTCGCGACTTCAAGCTGGTGGTCAAGCCGGTGTTCTTTGGGATGGAGCACCAGTACTACTATGAAGGCCCCTGCCGCATGGCCAGCGGGGACGCGCTCGAGAAGGGCTTCGACGCCATCGTTAACGGCAAGATCTACCAGGGCTTCGATAAGGCGATCGAGTTCAACCTGCGCAGCGACGAGCGCTTTGAGGTGCTCGAGCCCGCCTTCATCACCATGACCGACGACTGGGACCTCAAGGAGGAATGGTTCGAGCAGGCACTGGCAGACGACGCACGCGTCGACTTCTATCTGCTGAGCACGGCATTCGGCGCCAACACTGCAATCGAGGAGTTCGCCCTGCGCACAAACAAGCCCATGGGCGCCAACCCCTTCAAGATGTTCGGGCAGCTGTGCTTTGCCTCCAGCGTGCGCCGCGGAGCAGACATCATCTTCGCGCTGGACTGGCCCGAGCTCAAGCGCAAGCTGCTCGCCCTGCGCGCGGAAAAGGTCGTGCGCAACGCCAACATCCTGCTCGCCCCGCGCTTTGGCGGCGACAAGGCAATCGCCGGCGGCACGGACACCTTCGACAGCCTCAACGCCGTGCGCGACAAGCTCGGCACGAACTTCCGCTACGTGAACATCCACGAGCTCATGGACTACATGCAGCCCCTGCCAGAGGGCGGAAACCACACGACGCCGGGCCGCATCACGCAAAACATCACGCCCGAGGAGCTCGCCTGGTGCGAGGAACTTGCCGACGAGCTGATGGGCGGTGCAGCGGAGTGCCAGGTTGCCAAGAAGTTCGTAGTGAACAGCCTGACAGCCTACAAGGTGGTCAACAAGCTGATGGACTACTACGACTGCTCCGGCTTTGCAGCGCCGTGCCCGGATGCCTGCTCCACACGCCGCCTGAACGAGCAGCAGTTCACCTTCTGCCTCACCCACAGCCTCAACCTCGAGCAGGGCATCGGCAGCGCGTGCGAGTACGACGTCACAGCCGTGCTGTGCATGCTCATCGAGATGGCGGTGGCGGGCAAGGCAGCCTACATGGGCAACACCCTGCCTGCTCCCAAGGCCTTCGACGGAACCGTGAACTTCTCGGACGGCAAGTACGCCGTCGACCTGCCGGAAGACCAGCGCGACAACCTCTACTTCACCACGCACTCCACGCCCTGCCGCGCGCTGCACAGCTTCGACGATCTCGACGAGTACACGCTGCGCCACTTCGCCCTGGACGCCGGCTTTGGCGCGATCCAGCGTCATGACTTCGACAAGGACAGGGGTCAGGTTGTGACCATGATCCGCATCAGCTCCGACTGCACGCAGATGTTCATCGGCAAGGGGGAGATCGTCGCCGGCTTTGGCTTTGACAGCGACAACTGCAACGGCGGCTTCCTCTTCCGCGTGAACGACATCCACGACTTCTTTGCCAAGCACGTGACCTTTGGCCTGCACCTGCCCGTTGTCTACGGTGACTACGTCGAGGACTTCAAGCTGGTGGCGCAGCGTCTGGGGCTCGAGCCCGTCATCGCCTAGGCTCCGTTGTGACCAGCAAGGAGACCATGAAGAGGCTGCTCGCTGCAAAGCGCGCGGCCTCTGCCGTTTGCGAGGAGTTCGCGCGTGATCGAACAGAAGGGACAATCACGCTGGAGCGGATGGAGGAGCTGGTAGAGCGCTTTGTACTGGCCAAATTCCGTCTGGCCCCAGAAGAAGCTGCGTCGGCACAGGGGAGGATAGAGGAGCTGGCGCAGCTGAGCTTGGCCAAGTTGCTGCGCATCGCCCCCGAGCTGGTAGCGGTTGAAGACAAGCCGGCCAACTGCGACGGGGCGGACAGCGCCACCGTCAAGCAGGCGCTCATGCTCATGGCGCTCAAGAAGGAGTTCCGCGTGGAGTTCGATGGATTCAGGGCGGCTCTTTGTACCGATGTGGCACAGCTGGCCGCGTTGGTCTGGAAGGCGCTGCAGGAGGAGTAGGAAATGGGCGGAGCCAGCAAGAGCAACATATGGAGCGAGGAGCGCGTGCGCGAGGTGAGAGCGCAGTTCCCCATCTTGGAACGCCAAGTCAACGGGAGGCCGCTGGTGTATTTGGACAATGCGGCAACGGCGCAGGTGCCGCATTGTGTGGTGGATGCGCTGGCACAGCATCTCTGCTGGCAGAACGCCAACATCCATCGCGGGGCGCATGCGCTGGGCGAGGAGGCGACTGCGGCATACGAGGGCGCTCGAGCAACCATGGCACGCTTCCTGAACGCTCCACAGCACGGCTTTGTGGTCTTCACTTCTGGTACCACGCAGGGTATTAACATGGTGGCACGGGGCCTTGAGGCTCACCTGGACTCCAAGTCCGCAGTATTGGTGAGCGCATTGGAACACCACAGCAACTATCTGCCTTGGCTGGAGCTGTGCAAGCGCACTGGGGCGGAACTGAGGGTGGCACCACTGGATGATCGCGGCGACATCTGCTCCGAACACTTTGAGGAGCTGCTCGCGGACGGACGGGCACGCGTCTGCGCTCTCACAGCCTGTTCAAACGTAACCGGCGCGGTGACCCAGCTCGAGCCGCTGGTTCGTGCTGCGCACCGTTCGGGAGCACTGGTACTGGTGGACGCCGCACAAGCTGCCCGAGCGCTGCACTTGGACGTAGGCATGCTCGGCTGCGATTACGCGGTGCTCTCTGGCCACAAGATGTGTGCGCCCTCTGGTGTCGGGGTGCTTTACGGGACGGCAGAAGCGCTTGAGCTGCTGGAACCCCCAGCGTACGGTGGGGGAATGATCGATGAGCTTGAGGGCACTATTCCGCGTTACTCCACACTGCCCGATTGCCTAGAGGCGGGGACCCCGAACATAGCCGGCGCTGTAGCGCTGGGCTGCGCGGCCGAGTTCTTGGAGAGCTTGGGGCGCAGCGAGCTGGAACAGCGCGAGCATGAGCTCACTGACTTGGCTGCAAGGCTGTTGGCGGAGGTTCCGGGCATTGCCGTGTTGGGCGACCCCCGCAAGCGCTGCGGTGCGGTAAGCATCGCTCATTCGCGTTTTGGGAGCTACGACTTGGGCCGGCAGCCCGCAGCCTCCCAACATGCGTAAACCCTTGCGCTCAACTTCTTTATCTCTGTGCTTGACAACCGGGGATGTATGTGCATCTCCGATTTTTTTGTGCCGTTTGCCGATGGTTGCCCAGCCAAATGCCCGCTGGGCAAAGTTTTTCTTGACGAAGCCAGACCAAATACATATGGTCTAGGTCCTATTGGTGCAATATGCATTCGTAGGAACCAATCTGCTCACATATGAAGGAGGACAGTAGGTGGCAAAGACCAACGTCTATCGCGATCGCCTGAGCTTCGCGAAGATCCCCGAGGTCATGGACATCCCCAATCTGATTTCCATCCAGACCGACTCGTTCAAGCGCTTCATGAACGAGGGCCTGGCGGAGACCTTCAAGGACATGTCCCCGATCGAGAACAACTCCCATACCCTGAGGGTGGAGTTCGGCGCTCACGAGTTCGGCGACCCCAAGCATTCCGTCGAGGAGTGCAAGAAGCGCGACATCTCTTACCAGGCCCCCCTCTTCGTTGACATCCGCCTCGTCAACACAGAGACCGGCGAGATGCAGGAGTCGAACGTCTTCATGGGCGACTTCCCCCTGATGACCAGCCGCGGCACCTTCATCATCAACGGCACCGAGCGCGTCGTCGTCTCCCAGCTGGTCCGCTCCCCCGGCGTGTACTTCTCCGCCGAGCGCGACAAGACCAGCGACAAGATGATCTACAACGCCAAGGTCATCCCCGCACGCGGCGCATGGCTCGAGTTCGAGACCGACAAGCGCGACGTGCTCTCCCTGCGCATCGACCGCAAGCGCAAGCAGCCCGCAACCCTGCTGCTGCGCGCCCTCGGCATCGCAGAGACCAACCAGGAGATCGTCGAGCTGCTCGGCGAGTCCGAGATGCTGCAGCACACCCTCGCCAAGGACGTCGCCACCAACCGCGAGGAGGCCCTGATCGAGCTCTACAGGCGCCTCCGCCCGGGCGAGCCGCCCACGGTCGAGTCTGCCCGCAACCTGCTCGAGGGCCTGTTCTTCAACCCGCAGCGCTACGACCTCGCCAAGGTCGGCCGCTACAAGATCAACAAGAAGCTGGGCCTCGACCTCGCCGAGGACGAGTCCACCCTCACTGTTGACGACATCGTCAGCTCCATGAAGTACATCATGAAGCTCCACGACGGCGCAGACGGCTACCAGACCGACGACATCGACCATTTCGGCAACCGCCGCATCCGTACCGTGGGCGAGTTGATCCAGAACCAGTTCCGCATCGGCATCAGCCGCATGGAGCGCGTGGTCCGCGAGCGCATGAGCACCTTCGACCCCAACGACATCACCCCGCAGGGTCTCATCAACATCCGCCCGATCGTGGCCAGCATCAAGGAGTTCTTCGGCTCCTCCCAGCTGTCCCAGTTCATGGACCAGACCAACCCCGCTGCGGGCATCACCCACAAGCGCCGTCTTTCCGCTCTGGGCCCCGGCGGCCTGAGCCGCGAGCGCGCAGGCTTCGAGGTCCGCGACGTCCACACCTCCCACTACGGCCGCATGTGCCCCATCGAGACCCCTGAAGGCCCCAACATCGGCCTCATCGGCTCGCTGGCAACCTATGGCCGCGTGAACCCCTTCGGCTTCATCGAGACCCCCTACCGCAAGGTCGTCGACGGCAAGGTCACGGACGAGGTCGAGTACCTCACCGCAGACGAGGAGGAGAACTACACCATCGCCCAGGCAAACGAGGCCTTCGACGAGGTCACCCGCGAGTTCGGCACCACCGTCGACGGCGAGTTTGTCCCTGCCAGGACCGTCCTGTGCCGCACCAAGAACGCAGACGGCATCTTCGGCGACCCCGAAGACGTCGCCCCCTCCCAGGTCAACTACATGGACGTCTCCCCGCGCCAGATGAACTCCGTGGCTACCGCGCTGATCCCCTTCCTGGAGCACGACGACGCAAACCGCGCCCTCATGGGCTCCAACATGCAGCGCCAGGCTGTGCCCCTGCTGCGCCCCACCGCACCCTTGGTGGGCACCGGCATCGAGCACCGCATCGCCATCGACTCCGGCGAGCTGCCCCTGGCCCTCAACAACGGCACCGTCACCTACGTCGACGCCAACCGCATCGAGGTCACCAACTCCAAGGGCACCGTTGACACCTACCATCTGTCCAAGTTCCAGCGCTCCAACCAGGGCGGCTGCATCAACATGAAGCCGCTGGTCCGCTACGGCGACGAGGTCTCTGCCGGCGACTGCCTGGCAGACGGCCCCTCCACCGACCACGCAGAGCTGGCACTGGGCCAGAACCTCATGGTTGCCTACATGCCGTGGGAGGGCTTCAACTACGAGGACGCCATCATCGTCTCCGAGCGCGTCGTGGCCGAGGACCTGCTGACCTCCATCCACATCGCCGAGTACGAGCTCGACGCACGCGACACCAAGCTCGGCCCCGAAGAGATCACCCGAGAGATCCCCAACATCTCCGAGGACATGCTCGCCAACCTCGACGTTGACGGCATCATCCGCGTTGGCGCCGAGGTCAAGCCGGGCGACGTCCTGGTGGGCAAGGTCACTCCCAAGGGAGAAACCGAGCTCACCGCCGAGGAGCGCCTGCTGAGGGCCATCTTCGGCGAGAAGGCCCGCGAGGTCCGCGACACCTCCCTCAAGGTGCCCCACGGCTCCGGCGGCCGCGTCATCGGCATCCACCAGTTCTCCCGCGCCGCAGGCGACGAGCTCGCCCCCGGCGTCAACGAGCTGGTGCGCGTCTACGTTGCCCAGAAGCGCAAGATCCAGCAGGGCGACAAGCTCTCTGGCCGCCACGGCAACAAGGGCGTCATCTCCCGCATCCTGCCTGTGGAGGACATGCCCTACATGGCAGACGGCACGCCCATCGACGTCATCCTCAACCCCCTGGGCGTTCCCTCCCGTATGAACGTCGGCCAGCTGATGGAGAACCACCTGGGCTGGGCCGCGCTCAACGGCTGGTCTGACGAGGAGACCACCGAGCCCGTCGAGGGCCCCTTCTTCGTGGCAACCCCGATCTTCGACGGTGCCCACGAGGACGAGATCTCCGAGTGCATCCTCAAGGCCAACGCCAACCGCATGAACAAGGCCCGCGCGCACCTGGGCGACAAGCTCCACGAGGCCTTCGTGCCCCAGCTGAGCGCCACCGGCAAGACCGAGCTCTTCGATGGCCGCACCGGCGAGAAGTTCCGCGAGCCCATCACCGTGGGCCAGACCTACATCCTGAAGCTGTCCCACATGGTCGACGACAAGATCCACGCCCGCTCCACCGGCCCCTACAGCCTCATCACCCAGCAGCCCCTGGGCGGCAAGGCCCAGTTCGGCGGCCAGCGCTTTGGCGAGATGGAGGTTTGGGCCCTGTACTCCTACGGCGCGTCCAACGTCCTGCAGGAGATCCTCACGGTCAAGTCCGACGACACCGCCGGCCGCGTCAAGACCTACGAGGCCATCGTCAAGGGCGAGAACATCCCGCCCGCAGAGATCCCCGAGTCCTTCAAGGTTCTGGTCAAGGAGATGAAGTCCCTGTGCCTGGACGTGAGCCTCACCGGCTCCAACAAGGCCGCTGCGCCTGTTGAGGAGGAAGAGGAGGAGACCCTGATCGGCGGCATCGCCGACGAGGCTGTCTCCGAAGACGCCGTCGACGCCCTCGACCTGCTGGTCGACGGCCTGGCGGCAGACCTTGCCGACCTGGGCGAGGAAGAAGAGAACGACATCTTGAGCAACACCGATGAGGAGGAGGAGTAAGACATGACCGAGTTTGACGTCAACAACTTCGATCAGTTCCGCATCGGCCTTGCCAGCGCCGAGAAGATCCGCTCCTGGTCTTACGGCGAGGTCAAGAAGCCCGAGACCATCAACTACCGCACCCTCAAGCCCGAGAAGGACGGCCTCTTCTGCGAGAAGATCTTTGGCCCCACCAAGGACTGGGAGTGCTCCTGCGGCAAGTACAAGCGCATCCGCTTCAAGGACATCGTCTGCGAGCGCTGCGGCGTCGAGGTCACCCGCGCCAAGGTGCGCCGCGAGCGCATGGGCCACATCGAGCTCGCCACCCCGGTGAGCCACATCTGGTACTTCAAGGGCAGCCCCTCTCGCCTTGGCTACCTGCTCGACATCAGCCCCAAGGAGCTTGAGAAGGTCCTGTACTTTGCCAGCAACATCATCACCTGGGTCGACCACGAGGCCCGCGAGGAGGACGCCGAGGAGCTGAAGGAAGAGCTCGAGGCCTCCCTCGAGGAGCTCGACGCCGAGCGCGACCGCCTCATCGAGGCTGTCCGCCACCAGCACGTCGACTACCGCGACGAGAACGGCGAGCGCGAGTTCGACGAGGACGACCTGCTCACCGACGAAGAGGTCGAGGAGGAGATCGAGGACCTCAACGAGGAGTTCGAGGAGCGCAAGGAGCTCCGCAAGGAGGCTCTGGACTGGTTCATGAGGATCGAGCCCAAGCAGCTCATCCCCGACGAGATCCTCTACCGCGAGATCCGCGCCAACTACCGCGACTACTTCCGCGGCGGCATGGGCGCCGAGGCCGTCCGCGACCTCATCGACCAGATGGACCTCGAGGCCGAGGCAGAGGTCCTGCGCGAGACCATCAAGACCGGCAAGGGCCAGCGCCGCGCCAAGGCCATCAAGCGCCTGAAGGTCGTGGAGGCCTTCCTGCGTTCTGACAACGACCCGCGCGACATGATCCTCGAGGTGATCCCCGTGATCCCGCCCGACCTGCGCCCCATGGTGCAGCTCGACGGCGGCCGCTTTGCCACGTCCGACCTCAACGACCTCTACCGTCGCGTCATCAACCGCAACAACCGCCTGAAGAAGCTGCTCGACCAGTCCGCCCCGGACATCATCGTCAACAACGAGAAGCGCATGCTCCAGGAGGCAGTCGACGCCCTCTTCGACAACGGCCGCCGCGGCCGTCCCGTCGTGGGTCCCGGCAACCGTCCCCTCAAGTCCATCGCAGACATGCTCAAGGGCAAGCAGGGCCGCTTCCGCCAGAACCTGCTGGGCAAGCGCGTCGACTACTCCGGCCGTTCCGTCATCGTCGTGGGCCCCACCCTCAAGATCCACCAGTGCGGCCTGCCCAAGCAGATGGCGCTGGAGCTCTTCAAGCCCTTCGTCATGAAGCGCCTGGTCGAGCTCGAGCACGCAGCTAACATCAAGGCCGCAAAGCGCATGGTAGACCGCGGCGCATACGTGGTGTGGGACGTCCTGGAAGAGGTCATCACGGATCACCCCGTGCTGCTCAACCGCGCACCGACCCTGCACCGCCTGGGCATCCAGGCCTTTGAGCCTGTCCTCGTCGAGGGCAAGGCCATCCGCCTGCACCCGCTGGTCTGCACCGCCTTCAACGCCGACTTCGACGGCGACCAGATGGCCGTGCATGTGCCCCTGGGCGCCGAGGCCCAGGCCGAGGCCCGCGTGCTGATGCTCTCTGCCAACAACGTCAAGTCCCCTGCACACGGCAAGCCGCTGGCCGTCCCCACCCAGGACATGATCATCGGCCTGTACTACCTCACTGCCGCCCGCGACAACTTCCCGGGCGAGGGTCGCGTGTTCATGGACTTCAAGGACGCCCAGAACGCCTACGACGCACGCGCGGGCGTTGACCTGCAGGCCAAGATCCAGGTGCGCCTGAAGTACGACACCCGTGTCCTGAGCTCCTACAACGAGGTCACCGAGTACAAGGCCGGCGAGCGCATCGAGACCACCATCGGACGCATCATCTTCAACTCCATCCTGCCCAAGGAGCACGACTACATCAACTACGGCATGAACAAGAAGGAGATCTCGCGCCTGGTGGAGGACTGCGCCAACCTGTACCCCACCCCCGAGCTCTGCCGCATCCTGGACGGCCTCAAGGCCACCGGTTTCCACTACGCCACCCGCGCAGGTGTCACCGTCTCTGTCTACGACGCCACCATCCCGCCCCAGAAGGCCCAGATCCTGGCCGAGGCAGACGAGCGCGTCGCAGAGATCCAGGAAGAGTACGAGATGGGCTTCTCCTCTGCAGAGGAGCGCAAGCGCCAGGTCATCGCCGTGTGGAACGAGGCCAACGAGGCCGTCGGCGACGCCATGGCAGAGAACTTCGACAAGTTCAACCCCATCTACATGATGGCGTTCTCTGGTGCACGAGGTAACATCAAGCAGATCCGCCAGCTCGCAGGTATGCGCGGCCTGATGGCCGACCCCCGTGGCGAGACCATCGACCACCCCATCAAGGCTAACTTCCGCGAGGGCCTGACCGTTCTGGAGTACTTCGTCTCCACCCACGGTGCCCGCAAGGGTCTGGCAGACACCGCCCTGCGTACTGCAGACTCCGGCTACCTGACCCGCCGCCTGGTGGACGTTGCCCAGGACGTCATCGTCCACGAGGAGGACTGCGGCACCAGCGACGGTATCGAGTACAAGCTGCTCAACGCCAAGGGTGAGGTCGACCTCAACCTGGTGGGCCGCGTCCTGGCTGCAGACGTCGTCGACCCCAGCACCGGCGAGCTCCTGCTCGAGGCTGGCGAGTACATCACCGGCGCCACCACGCTGGCCGCCTTCGAGAAGGCCGGCGTCGAGTCCCTCAAGATCCGCACGGTCATGACCTGTCACAGCCACCAGGGCGTCTGCCAGAAGTGCTACGGCTATGACCTGGCTGCCTCCAGGCCCGTCAACCTGGGCACCGCGGTGGGTATCATCGCTGCTCAGTCCATCGGCGAGCCCGGCACCCAGCTCACCATGCGCACCTTCCACACCGGCGGCGTTGCCGGCGGCGACATCACTGGCGGCCTGCCCCGCGTCACCGAGCTCTTCGAGGCCCGCAAGCCCAAGGGCGAGGCCGTGCTGGCAGAGATCAGCGGCACCCTGCAGATCAGCGGGGACAAGGACTCCCGCATCCTCACCATCCACAACGAGGAGGGCGAGGTTGTGGAGTACACCACCTCCACCCGCGTGCAGCTCATGCCCGGCGTTGCGGACATGGCTCAGGTCGAGGTTGGCCAGCAGCTCACCCGCGGCTCCGTCAACCCGCATGACCTCCTGCGCCTCACGGACGTCAACACCACCCTGCGCTACATCGTGGAGCAGGTCCAGGATGTCTACACCTCCCAGGGCGTCGACATCAACGACAAGCACATCGAGGTCATCGCACGCCAGATGCTGCGCAAGATGACGGTCCTCGACCCGGGTGACTCCGAGTACCTGCCCGGTGCCCAGGTCAACCGCTACGAGTTCGAGGACGTTGCCGAGCGCATCGCCATGGAGGGCGGCAACGCGCCTACCGCCACCCCGCTCATCCTGGGCATCACCAAGGCCTCCCTGGCTACGGACTCCTTCCTCTCTGCGGCATCGTTCCAGGAGACCACCAAGGTCCTCACAGATGCTGCCATCGAGGGCAAGACCGACGACCTCGTGGGCCTCAAGGAGAACGTCATCATCGGCAAGCCCATCCCGGCTGGCACCGGCCTCAAGCGCTACCGCGACCTTCAGCTCACCTACAAGGGCGAGAAGATCGATCGCTCCAGCAGCGTGATGGACCAGCTGCCCGACTGGGCTCCGGAGGAGCTGCGCGAGACCGAGTCCCTGCTGCCCCAGCCGTCCGAGTACCAGTACAACGGCGAGGACTACCTGGGCGTTCCGGGTATGGGCTACATGGGCGGCTTTGTGGGCGCTGGCGGCCGCGTGCTGTCTCCCGAGCTCGCAAAGCTCTACCTCTTCGACGACCTGGGCGTGTCCCAGCGCTGGGCCAACAAGTTCTCCGAGGCAGGAATCGAGACCGTGGGCGACCTGGTGGGCAAGACCGAGGACGAGCTGTTCCGCATCGAGGGCATCGGCGTGAAGGCCATCGAGGAGCTCAAGGCCGGGCTCGAGGAGCGCGACCTGCTCTACCTGCTCGAGGACCAGGTCTCTGCAGACGAGCCCGATGCAGCCCAGCTGCTCGAGATGCTCTTCTCCCCCGAGGACGCCATGTTCTCTGGTGCAGAGGTGCCCAAGTCCTACTCCGCAGACCCCGACGACATGATCGGCGGCAGCGTTGTGCACCCGCGCTCTGCTGACGACGATGCCATGCTCGAGGAGCTGCTGGGCGCAGGCTTTGGCATGGCCAGCGCAGAAGACGAGGCATCCGAGCAGGACGCCGAGTAGGCGCCACACAAACATGCAAGCTGAGGGGGCCGCTCGCGAGGGCGGCCCCTTTTGCATGCCTTGAAGAGGGGAGCGGGCAGACTGCGGGGGTATACTGAACCGTTACGTGCATCATTCGCATACGACAAGAGAGGGCATCATGAGCCAGCAACCGTTCTACATCACCACCCCCATCTACTACGTCAACGGCGAGCCCCACATCGGCACCGCCTACACCACCATCGCGGCGGACACCATCGCCCGCTTCAACCGCCTCGACGGCCAGGACGTCCACTTCCTCACCGGCTTGGACGAGCACGGCCAAAAGGTCGCCCAGTCTGCCGCCGAGCACAACATGACCCCCCAGGAGTGGTGCGACAGCCAGCTCCCCCAGTTCCAGGAGCTCTGGCGCGACCTCGACATCACCAACGACGACTTCATTCGCACCACAGAAGAGCGCCACATGCGCGGCGTGCAGAAGTTTCTGCAGACCCTCTATGACAACGGCTACCTCTACAAGGACTCCTACGAGGGCCTCTACTGCACCCCCTGCGAGACCTTCTTTGCGGAAGAGGACCTCGTCGACGGCTGCTGCCCCGACTGCGGTCGCCCCGTCCAGGCCATCAAGGAGGAGAACTGGTTCTTCAAGCTGAGCGCGTTCGGTGACAAGCTCATCGCCTACTACGAGGAGAACCCGGACTTCATTCGCCCGGAGATCCGCCGCAACGAGGTCATGAGCTTTGTGAAGGGCGGCATGCACGACCTCTCCATCAGCCGCTCGACCTTTGACTGGGGCGTGCCCCTGCCCTTCGACCCCGAGCACGTGACCTACGTGTGGGTTGACGCCCTCATCAACTACCTCACCGCCCTGGGCTACGGCTCTGAAGACGAGTCCGAGCTCGAGCGCCGCTGGCCGGCCGACTTCCACTTCGTGGGCAAGGACATCATTCGCTTCCACTGCGTGATTTGGCCCGCCATGCTCATGGCTGCTGGCCTGCCCCTGCCCAAGCACGTGTTCGCCCATGGCTTCCTCATGGCGGCAGACGGCTCCAAGATGTCCAAGTCCAAGGGCAACGCGCTCTACCCGCGCCAGCTCATGGAGACCTACGGTGTGGACGCCTACCGCTACTACTTCATGAGCGACGTCACCTTTGGCTCCGACGGCAACATCGGCCTGGACCGCATGACCCAGGTCTACAACGCAGACCTGGCCAACAGCTACGGCAATCTGTTCAGCCGCGTGTCCAACATGACGGTCAAGTACTTTGACGGCCTGGTGCCCGCCTGCCCTGCCGAGCTGGTGGAAAACCCCCTGAAGGAGATCGCAGACCAGCTGTACCCCAGGTACGCGGAGTGCCTGCGCAGGGTTGACTTTGGCGGCGCCACCTCCGCGATCATGGAGCTTGTCCACCGTGCCAACCTCTATGTGGAGGAAAGCGCTCCCTGGAACCTCGTCAAGGCCGAGGAGACCCTGCCCCAGCTGGCAGCCGTGCTCTACAACGCCCTGGAGGCCTGCCGCATCAGCGCCCTGCTGCTGTGCCCCTTCATGCCCAATACCAGCGACGAACTCTACGACCGCCTGGGGCTGGGCAAGGCCACGGAGGTCCGCAACGGTGCCGAGGCTGCGCAGTGGGGCGGCCTGCCCGCCGGCAACGCCGTGGTTAAGGGCGACGCCCT
>JBJEHM010000037.1:2964-5465 GCA_051876075.1 Coriobacteriales bacterium | reverse complement strand
TATGTCTTTGAGCGATTTCAAGAGCTTTGATGCGCGCGACGCCGTCTTCCGCAACTCCAAGGGGAAGCAGAAGGCGGCGCCGGAGCTGCCCCAAGGCGCACCGGTTGCAGACACGCACTGCCATCTGGGCATGCTGGACGACGTGCCCCTGGCGCTCGCACGCGCGGCAGCCCACGGGGTGGCCTTCATCGAGTGCATCACGGACCCGGCCGAGCAAGCACAAGGCGAGGTCTGGTCCAAGGACATCTACACCTGCCTGGACGGGTGGCGCGCCGATGCCCGCACCCTGCTTGCCGAGTGGGATATGGCGGATGCCGAGCCGCCCGCCATCCGCATGGCCTGCGGCGTTCACCCCCACAACGCGCGCGACTGGGAGTGTGGTCGCCCCATACTGGAGGAGCTGCTGACCCATCCCGCCACCAGCTGCCTGGGAGAGATTGGCCTGGACTACCACTACGACAAGAGCCCGCGTGAGGACCAGCGCCGCGTGTTCGCCCTGCAGCTGAACATGGCGCATGAGCTGGGCTTGCCTGTCTCTCTCCATATCCGAGAAGCGCATGACGAGGCCCTGCAGATCCTCAAGCGCGAGGGCGTGCCCCAGGCGGGCTGCATCCTGCACTGCTTCAACCTGGGGCCTGCAGACCTGGAGCCCTTTGCGGAGCTGGGCTGCTTTGTTGCGCTGGGCGGCCCCCTCACCTTCAAGAAGGAGTGCGGCACCAGGGCGGCTGTGGCACTGGTGAGTCCAGAACGCCTGCTCACAGAGACCGACGCCCCCTTCATGGCGCCCGAGCCCCTGCGCGGCGTAGCCTGCGAGCCGGCGCACACCGCCTACACCCTGCGCATGCTGCTCGACTGCCTGGGCTATGCGGGGGAGGAGCGGGCGCTGGAGCTGATGAGCCCGCGCCCCATGGACCTGCCAGAAGGCGAGGAGCCCCGCCCGCTGCTGCAACCCAGCTTCAGCGCGCTGCGGGGCGGGCTGGACGAGCTGGGCATGTGCCGGCTCCTATACCGCAACGCCGTGCAGCTGCTCGACCGCCCCAATCCCGCAAGGAGGACGCGATGACAAGCCAACCCGAGGTCCTGATCCTGGTGGGCTCCCCGCGCAAGGAGGGCCGCAGCGCCTCCCTTGCCAAGGCCCTTGCCGCAGAGCTGCGCCAGCTGGGCTGCCGCGTGTGCCTCTATCCCCTGGCCGAGTATCCCGTCGCCGCCTGCACGGGCTGCGGCAGCTGCTCTGCCACGGGCGAGTGCATGATCGCAGGCGATGGCTTTGGCGTGCTCAGCCGCCACATGGACTCCTGCAGCGCCGCCGTGGTGGTGGCGCCCGTGTACTTTGCCGGCCCCAGCGGCTGGCTCAAGGCCGCCTTCGACCGCTGCCAGGTCTACTGGGCGCGCCGCTACGTGCTGGGCCAGCCCCTGCCGCCGCAGCGCCCCGCCCACCTGCTGGTGCTGGGGGAGGGCGGCGACCCCTTTGGCTACGAGCCCCTGGTCACCATCGCCACCAGCGCCCTCAACAGCACGGGCCTGCGCATCGAGCAGCAGCGCGTGCACGACTTTGTCGGGGACGCCTACAAGCTTGAGCGCGTTGGCGAGCTGGCGCGCACGATTGCCGAGGAGCTGCGATGACGTACTCACCCCTGGCAAACCGCGCTGCGACCTTGGGGATGCTCGAGCGCTTTGGCCTTGCCGCCAAGTACTCCCTGGGCCAGAACTTCTTGGTTGAGGACAACGTCATCGGGCGCATCCTGCAGCTTTCCGGCCTGCTCGACTCAGAGGGGGCGGACAACTGCATCCTGGAGATCGGCCCTGGCATCGGCACGCTCACCGTGGCGCTGCTCGACCACGGGACGGTTGTTTCCGTCGAGCGCGACGAGGACCTGCTCCCCGTGCTGGCAGAGACCACGGCCTTCCACAGCGACCGCTACCGGGTGATCAACCAAGACGCGCTCAAGATACAGCGCGAGCAGCTTGAGGAAGCCTATGCGGCCTTGGGCGCGCCGCTCCCCACCATGCTCGTGGCCAACCTGCCCTATGCGGTGGCTGCCACGGTGATCCTGGACTGGTTCGAGCGCTTTGAGTTCCTGCAGAGCATGACCGTCATGGTACAAAGCGAGGTTGCAGACCGCATCGCCGCAGAGAAGGGCTGCAAGGACTACGGTGCCTACACCGTCAAGCTGCGCATGCACGCGCGCACAGCGGGGCGTTTCCAAGTGAGCCCGCGCTGCTTTCACCCCGCCCCGCGCGTTGAGAGCGCGGTGATCCGCCTGGAGCGCAGCCAGCTGTGCGAGGACCGGGCTGTTGTGCAGGCAGCGTGCCAAGTGGCAGACGCCGCCTTCGCCCAGCGCCGCAAGAACATACGCAACTCCATGAAGACGCGCTATGACGCTGCGGTGGTAGACGAGCTGTTGCAGCGCTGCGGCATCGACCCCAAGACCCGCGGCGAGGCCCTCGACATCGAGGACTATCTCCGCCTGGGTGCAACCCTGCTCCAGCTGCAGGAGACC
>JBJEHM010000037.1:0-2864 GCA_051876075.1 Coriobacteriales bacterium | reverse complement strand
AGCGTGAGCTCGGCGCTGCGGGTGGTCTGGCCCTCTGCGCTGTAGCGGTAGCTCTGGCAGAGCTCCCAGCTCATGAAGTCCACTTGCACCTTCTTGGTGACCTTCTTCTTGACGTAGGCACCCTTCTTCTTGCTGTAGACCTTCTTGGTTGCAGTGGTCTTCTTCAGCTTGGCGCCTGTGGCGTCGCTGATGGTGCAGCTGCGCTGGCCGCTGTCTTCCTGCACGGGAGCAGCCGCAGTCTTGGCCTGCACGGCGGTCTTGGAGCAGCGGTTCTCGCTGAGGCCAACGCCTGTGAGCAGCGATGATGCGACGGTGCCGTCTGCCAGATAGACGGAGAACTCCGCCTCTGCCACGCCCAGCTCGTCGAGGTCGAAGTAGTAGTACGCGCCCACGACGGTCTTCTTCTTGCCAAAGTAGAGGGTGAGGTGCACGCCTTGGGTGCCCTTGAGCGCGGCCGTGGCCTGGTACCTGGGCTTTGCCGACGTGCCAGAGAGGCCGGCGGGCAGCTCGCCGACGGGGGCGAGCTTCTTGGAGTCGAACACCAGCTGCGAGCCCTTGATGTTCTGCAGCTGCGCGAGCGTTTTTCCGTAGAGTTTGCTGCAGGGCGGCATGCCCTCCAGCTGCACGGCAGAGAAGCTCGCCGTCGAGACGCCTGCGGTGCTCTGGCTCAGGGCCTCGGTGTCTGGCTGGCGGGCGTTGCCCATGGTCCCGTTGCGCCAGATCATGACGCCAACCAGGGCCGCGACCACCAGCAGGAGCACGATGAGGATGGCCAAGGTGGTGCGCAGGCGGCGCTTGCCCTTGTCCTCGGGCGGTGTCTGGGGCTTTTCCGGGTAGCTTTCGTAGCTTGCCATGGATACCGCCCTCTAGAAGAAGTGCAGGGAGTAGTTGGCGATGTAGACCGCAGCTGCGGCGACGATGAGCACGGCGGCGACGATGAGGGCGGTGTGACCGCCATCGCGCTTGTGCGCGGTGTCGAGGCCGTGGAACTCGGCTTCGAGCTGAGCCTGCGACTTGGGCTCGGCAGGATGCGCGTCCTGCTGCGCCTGCTGCGGGGCTGCGGCTTCTTGCTGCCGGGGCGCCGGGGGCTGCTCCTGGCGCTGGGCTGCCTGTGCCTCGCGCTCTGTGCGCTGTTCAAGGTCCTCGATGGTGCTGAGTCGTCCCACAGAAACCTCCTGGTTCGCCTTGCGTTCAGCTCGAGTATAGCGCGCCTTCTGGCTGGGCTCCTGTGGGCCTTCGGTGTAGAGGGGCGGGCGCTTGCTGCACTGGCTGGGGGTTTGGAGGTACTATGTGACGGTTGCAGCAAGGAGAAAGATGTCCGCCGCCCAGGCGGCAGGAAAGGTGCTACTGCGCAATGACGGGTTTCATCAACGCGTTCAACATGTTCCTCTTCTTCCTCTTCAGCCTGTGCTACATGTACCAGGTCGTCTACGCCGTGTACGTGCTGGTGGTCGACCACAAGCGCAAGCCCGATGACGGCGACGTCCCCCTCAACCGCTATGCGGTGCTCATCTCCGGCCGCAACGAGGAGGTCGTCATCGGCGAGCTGGTCCGCAGCCTCAAGCAGCAGGATTACCCGGAGGAACTCATCGACGTCTACGTCATCGCGGACAACTGCACGGACAGCACCGCAAAGGTCGCGCGCGAGGCCGGTGCCATCGTCTTCGAGCGCTTCGACCAGGTGCGCAAGGGCAAGAGCTACGCGCTCAACTACGCGCTCGACAAGATCCGCCGCGCAGAGGGCGACGAGGACGGCCGCACGGACTACGCGGGCTACTTCGTCTTCGACGCGGACAACGTGGTCGACCCCGGCTTTGTGCGCGCGGTCAACCGCGAGGTGGTGCGCAGACCCGAGTACAGCGCCTTCACTTCCTACCGCAACTCCAAGAACTACGACGACAACTGGATATCCTCTGGCAGCGCCCTGTGGTTCCTGCGCGAGGCCAAGTTCCTGAGCAACGCCCGCTACAACCTGGGCAGCAGCTGCGCCATCGGCGGCACGGGCTTCATGGTGCGTGCAGAGATACTCGAGAACAACGAGGGCTGGATCCACCACCTGCTCACAGAGGACATCGAGTTCTCCACAGACTGTATCTCCAACGGCTACCGGATCGGCTACGTTCAGGACGCCATCATCTACGACGAGCAGCCCACCACCTTCCGCGACTCCTGGCGCCAGCGCCTGCGCTGGGCAAAGGGCTTCTACCAGGTGCTGCTGCGCTACGGTGCCGGGCTCTTCAAGGGCATCGGCGTGCGCAAGGGCGGCCGCTGGGCGTGCTTCGACATGTTCATGACCATCGCGCCGGCCATGCTGCTCACCCTCACGAGCGTGTTCGCCAACCTTGCGTTCTGCCTTATGGGGCTGGTGCAGCTCATCAGCATGGCACCGGCCATGACCGAGGTCATCAGCGGTGCCGCATCGGCGGCGGCTGTCAACGCCAACCCCTTCGTGGTGGTTATTTCGCTGCTCACGGGCTCTGCCTTCAGCGGCGACGTGCTCTCCTACATCACCACGGAGAACCTGGCCGCCTACCTCAGCTACGGCAGCGCACGGGCCACCATCGTCGCCTCGTTCACGAGCTTCCTGGGCTGCTTTGTCGCCTTTGCCGGCATCATGCTGCTTTTTGGCGGGCTCACCGTCATCACGGAGTGGAAGCAGATCCATGCCAAGCCCGCGGCCAAGATCAAGTCGGTCTTCACCTTCCCGCTCTTCATGCTCACCTACGTGCCCATCGCGCTGGTGGCCGTCTTCAGCAAGGTCGAGTGGAAGCCCATCGCGCACAACGTCGTGCGCAGCGCGGCGGACATCACCTCCAAGGGTTGATAAAGCCCTCGTTCCTCGGGCTTTGACCCGACGCTGCGGC
>JBJEHM010000036.1:0-4333 GCA_051876075.1 Coriobacteriales bacterium | reverse complement strand
GCGGCGCCGGCATGACCAACCCGTTCCAGGAGATCGCAGACGCCTTCAAGGAGGAGACCGGCTGCGAGATGAACATCACCTTTGCCAACGCAGCCCAGATCCAGACCCAAATCAACACCACCCAGGAAGGCGACTTCTTCATCGCCGGTTCTGCTGACGAGCTCCAGCCCGTCAAGGACTACGTTGCCACCAGCACAGACCTCGTCAAGCACATCCCCGTCCTGGTCGTGCCCGCAGACAACCCCAAGGGCATCGAGACCGTCAAGGACCTCACCAAGTGCGACACCCTGCTGCTGGGCGACCCCGAGTCCACGCCCATCGGCAAGATCGCTGTCAAGGCCATGACCGACGCAGGCATCATGGAGCAGGTCAAGAAGTCCGGCGCGATCACCACCTCCACCACGGCTCCGCAGATCGCCGAGGCCCTGGCCAAGGGTGAGGGCGACGCCGCCATCGTGTGGAAGGAGAACGCAGGCAAGGACGGCCTGACCATCCTTGAGAACTCCGGCATGGAGAGCTACATCAAGACCGTTCCCAGCGCCGAGCTCACCTGCGCTGCAGACGCAGACGCCGTCAAGGCCTTCTCTGAGTTCCTGCAGACCGACACCGCCAAGAACATCTGGACCAAGTACGGCTACGAGCTGGTGTAACGCATGCCCGCTGCACTTGAAGCCAACCGCCACAGCGGCCGCAAGCGCAGCATCTTCCCAGCACTGTGCATGGTAGTCACGGGGATGGTGCTCCTGTTCATCGGGAGCGCCATCTTCGCTATTGTGGCGGGTGGCATCTCGCATTTTGGAGAGGCCGTCAGCTCCGAGGAGGTGCTGTTCTCCCTGCGCATGAGCGTGGTGACATCGAGCATCTCAACCGTGATCTGCCTGCTGCTCTCGCTGCCCACCGCGTACGCGCTCTCTCATGTGCAGTTCCCCGGCAAGCGCCTGGCAGAGGTCCTGATGGAGCTCACGCTTTCCCTGCCCTACATCCTGCTGGGCTTTGCGCTGCTGCTGATCTTCTCCAGCCCCTTTGGCAAGGCGCTCAAGGAGGCCGGCTTTGCCGTGGTGTTCTCTCCCGCGGGCATCGTGTTCGCGCAGATGATCGTGAACCTGCCCTTTGCCATCCGCATGATGCGCACGGCCTTTGCGGGCGTCAACCCTCGCGTGGAGTTTGTGGCGCAGACCCTGGGCGCCATGCCTTGGGATGTGTTCCGCACCATCATCGTGCCCATGTGCCGCAACCAGATCATCAGCGCCTTTGTCCTCACCTGGGCGCGCGGCATGGGGGAGTTTGGCGCCACGCTCATGCTGGTGGGCGTCACGCGCATGAAGACGGAGACCCTGCCGGGCAGCATCTACCTGAGCATCTCCACCGGCAACACAGAGACCGCCATGGCCACGGCGATGATCATGCTGCTGGTGAGTGCCCTCACGTTGGTGGTGGCAAACCTGCTCGATCGTCCCACGGGCGCGAGCCGCGTGGGTAGGGCAAGCAAGGGCCTGGGTGCGAGGCGCCCCAAGGGCTGCGAAGAATGCGAGGAGGCGCGATGAGGGCGATCGGCGGCGGGAGTATCGAGGTCCGCAAGATGGTGGCGCGGCGCGGGAGCTTCTCCTTGCGTGTGGACGAGCTGAGCGTTGCCCCGCACGAGATATTCGCGATCGTGGGGGAGACCGGCGCCGGCAAGACCGTGCTGCTGGAGGCGATCGCCGGGGCCTTCCCGCTGGAGAGCGGCTGCATCCTGCTGGATGGCAAGGACATCCGCTGCCTGCCCGTGCAGCAGCGGCGGCTGGGCATCGTCTACCAGGACCACGCGCTCTTCCCGCACATGACGGTGGCGGAAAACATCGGCTACGGCCTCAGGATGGCCCGCGTCCCGCGCGAGGAAGCAGCGCGGCGCGTGGACGAGATGCTCGAGCTCTTTGGAATCGTGCACATCGCTGAGCGCTACCCCGGCGTCATCAGCGGCGGCGAAGGACAGCGCACGGCCTTGGCGCGCGCACTGGTGCTCCAGCCAGAGATCCTGCTGCTCGACGAGCCGTTCTCTGCACTGGACCCCACCACCAAGAAGCGCATGTACGAGACCCTGCGCGACGTGCACGGCCGCTTTGGCTGCACGGTGGTCTTTGTCACGCACGACTTCAACGAGGCCTGCAGCCTGGGGCAGCGAGCGGGCATTATCCTCGACGGCGCGCTGCAGGCCGTCTGCCCTGCTGGCGAGCTCTTCACGCGCGAGTTCTCTCCGCAGGTGATGGCCTTCCTGGGCCGCGGCTAGCACTATCATCGGCTGAGCATGAGCTCTATCATCTTGAGGTAAGAAGAACGTGCACACGGAGGGAAGCACATGTACATTCCGGACAGCTACATAGACGAGCTCATCGCGTCTGACATCCCCAGCGGCATCGACCTCACCAGCCATGTGCTGGGCATCGGTGCGCAGCCGGGGCGCATCGAGTACTACACGCGCAACGCCGCCGTGCTCTGCGGTACAGAGGAGGCGCGCCGCATCTACCAGCGCTTTGGCTGCGAGGTGGTCGCCGCGCTCCCCAGCGGCAGCGTGCTGGAGCCCGGCGACGCCTTCATGACCGTTGAGGGCCCGGCAGAGGGCCTGCACATGGGCTGGAAGATCTGCCTCAATATCTTCGAGTACTACAGCGCGCTGGCCACCAAAGCGCGCCAGATGGTCGACGCGGTGCACACCGTCAACCCGCGCTGCGAGGTGCTCACCACCCGCAAGCTCATGCCCGGCACCAAGCCGCTCGACGTCAAGGCGCTCACCGTGGGCGGGGCCTTCCCCCACCGCCTGGGCCTGAGCGAGACCGTGCTCGTCTTTGAGCACCACCTGACCTTCTACGGCGGGCTGGACACGTTCATCGAGGACCTGCCGCAGATCAAGGCCAAGGTCTGCGAGAAGAAGCTCTTCGTCGAAGCCGGCGCGCAAGATGCCCTGCGCCTGGTGGAAGCGGGCGTAGACGGCGTGCAGCTGGACAAGGTTCCCGCCGCTCAGCTGGCCGAGCTGCTGCCGCTGCTGAAGGCCGCCAACCCGCGCGTCACCGTGATCGCCGCCGGCGGCGTCAACCTGAGCAATGCTGCCGAGTACGCGGCTACCGGCGTTGACGGCTTGGCCACCACCTGCCTGCACTTTGCCAAGCCCCTGGACATGAGCGTCCGCATGGAAGTGCTCTAAGGCTGCGGGCGCAGCCAAGGTCATTTCGAGTGGCAGGGCAGCGCGCCGCCCCGGACCGTCATTTCGACCGGAGGCACGAAGTGCCGTAGTGGAGAAATCTCGGGTTGAGCTGCAAGACCGCTCGTCTCGAGCTTTCGGTCCCCTGGCTCAACCCGAGATTTCTCCACGCGCTCACTTCGTTCGCTTGGTCGAAATGACGTGCTGAAACCACCGTTGTGGGTTAACACGGCCCTTAGATAACGCGGATGGTGAGGGTGTAGGTTGCGGTGGCGGCTTGGTAGCGGCTGGATTTGACGGCGCTCGCCTTGAAGCGGATCTTGTAGGTGCCGCGCTTGGTGCCCTTCTTGACGCTGACAGCGCCGGTCTTGGCGTTGACGGAGACGCGCGAGCTACCGCTGAGTTTGGCGTAGCTCAGGCGGGTGGAGGCGAGTAATCTCGCCTCCTCGATTGAACCGCTATGCGTGTTCATCCGCGGTGATGTGCCGGCGCACGTCATCGAGGAGCGCTGAGAGGCGTTGCGCTTGCGCTATCCTTGTGCGCATGGAACGCGCGGAAGACAAGCCCCTGGCAATCGACTCTGCTCCCAGCCTGCGCAAGGCGTGGGGGCATCTGCGCACCATCAGCCGGCACAAGCTGGAGGTGGGGCGCCTGTGCTTCAAGCTGGGGCTGTACCGCCAGGGGCTGGTGCACGACCTCTCCAAGTTCGGGCCCACGGAGTTTGCGGTGGGTATGCGCTACTTCAACGGGCAGCGCAGCCCCAACGACTACGAGCGGCGCGACCGGGGCTTTTCCACCGCATGGCTGCACCACAAGGGCCGCAACCGCCATCACTTCGAGTACTGGATGGACATCGCCAACCGCGAGGACCGGCGCATCGTGGGCAAGCCCATGCCTGGCCGCTATGTGGCGGAGATGCTGTGCGACCGCATCGCTGCGTGCAAGGTCTACCAAGGCAGCGCCTACACGCAGCGCAGCGCCCTGGAGTTCTTCGAGCGCAACGCCGAGTACAACAAGCTCATGCACCCGCAGACGCGCGAGCTGCTGGGCCAGCTGCTGCGGACTGTGGCCGAAGAGGGCGAGGACGCCGGCCTTGCACGCATCCGCCGCGAGTACGTGCGCCCCAAGGCCGAATACGGCGACGGCATCCCCTGGTAG
>JBJEHM010000035.1:16789-18571 GCA_051876075.1 Coriobacteriales bacterium | reverse complement strand
CGTTATTCCTCCCGCCTGCTACATCTCATCGATCACGGCAGAGGCAACCCTGATTCCGTCGATAGCTGCAGACATGATTCCCCCTGCGTAGCCGGCTCCTTCGCCACAGGGGTACAGGCCCGCCACGCGCGTCGCCTGAAGGCTCTCCGCATCCCTCACGATGCGCACAGGCGAGCTGCTGCGCGCCTCCACGCCCGTCATGAGCGCGCCGGGGTTGGCAAAGCCCGCGAGCTTCTGTCCAAGCCGGGGCAGCGCATCCTCGAGCGCCTCGCTCACAAAGGAGGGCAGGCAGCTGTGGAGGTCAGCCTCGCGCACGCCCAGGGGATAGCTCGGCTCAACGCAAAGCGGCTTCTTCCTGGCCCTTCCCTTTCCAGTGAACGAGCCCACCGTCTGCACGGGCGCCGTCCAGTCGCCACCCCCCAGCTCGAAGGCGGCGCGCTCCCACCTGCGCTGAAAGGCAACGCCTGCAAGGGGGTCGCCGGGGCAGGCTCCTTCTTCCTCGTAGTCCTGGGGGCTCACACCGCAGAGCAGGGCGGCGTTGGCATTGACCCCGTCGCGCGCCTGGACGCTCATCCCGTTGACGCACAGGCCCCCCTCCTCGCTGGAGGCAGCCACAACCGTGCCGCCCGGGCACATGCAGAAGCTGTACACTCCCCTGCCGCTGGGAAGATGCGTGTTTATCTTGTAATCGGCCGCACCGAGCGCGGGATGCCCCGCTGCGCTGCCGTAGAGAGCCTTGTCGATGAAAGCCTGGGGATGCTCGATACGCACGCCGATGCTGAAGGGCTTGGGTGCCAGCTCTATGCCGCGGTCTCTGAGCATCTCGAAGGTGTCGCGTGCAGAGTGGCCCGCCGCGAGAACGAGCGCTCCGGTCTCGACACGCTCTGCCCCCTGGACCCCTTCGAGCACGGCAGCTGTCAACACGCCGTTCTCAATCTGCAGGTCGGCAAGACGCGTTTTGAAGCGCACCTCCCCACCGCAGGCGATGATGCGCTTTCTTATGCGCGCAACCACTTCCCCCAGCACGTCTGTTCCGATATGCGGCTTTGCCTGCCAGAGGATCTCGCTTGGGGCGCCCGCTGCCACAAAGGTGTCGAGCACCTGCGCCGTGTAGGGCGAGTTCTTCCCACAGGTGAGCTTGCCGTCGCTGAAGGTGCCAGCGCCGCCTTCGCCAAACTGCACGTTGCTCCGCACGTCGAGCCTTCGCGTTGCATGGTAGGCCGCCACATCTTGGGCGCGCTCCTCAACCGCCGCACCGCGCTCCACAACAAGAGGGCTCAAGCCCATTTCCGCCAGCTCGAGTGCGGCAAAGAGCCCTGCAGGGCCCATGCCCACCACAACGGGGCGCTTGTCCCCCCAGCGGCGAGGCAGCTCGCGCTGCTCCAAGGGAACAACCGCTTGCGGGGCATCTGCGCCCGAGCCAACGCCAACGCTTGCGATGAAGCAGGGTTGATCGCGCTTGCGGGCGTCCACGCTGCGACGCAACAGGTAGGCACGCTGCACATTCAAGATGCGAGCAAGACTGCGAGATGAGAGGTCTGAGGCGAGGTCAGCCTCAACTGCCATCCCCTGCTCCAAGCTGAGCTTGATGTTGTTTCGAATCTCCATGCCCGCCATGATACGGCAAAGCCCCCTGCACCGCCTCTTCTCGGCAGCGCAGAGGGCCAGATTGCGTGCCCGCACTTGTTTGATTTTGAGCTGAGTGCGTGAGATAGCCCCGCACACCGTAGCGAATACGCCTGAAGCGCGATGAGCGCAGGTGTGCGGGGCTAGATTGCGTGC
>JBJEHM010000035.1:0-16689 GCA_051876075.1 Coriobacteriales bacterium | reverse complement strand
AACGGCCCTTGGCCATTTTGGCGGCCAACTCCTCTGCACTCAGCTGACTTTCCTCGAAGACGTCGTCGCCGTCGAGGCCGAAGGCGGTGTGCAGGGCACGGACTGCGTCGGGGCCCTTGTCACCGGGAATGACAACAGAGGTGCGGATGTCGGAAGTAGTGATGAGGGAGAGGTTGATGCCGGCTTCGGCGAGGGTGCGGAACATCTTGGCGGCAACGCCAGGGGCAGCTTTCATGCCTGCACCGACGATGGAGACCTTTGCGATGTCTTCGGCAACGATGAACTCGGCTGCGCCGGTCTTCTCGACGATTTCCTCCAGAACCTCGGTGGTGCGCTTGATGTCTGCCTTGGGGGAGGTGAAGGAGATGTCTGCGTGGCCGTCTTCTGAGATGTTCTGGATGATCATGTCGACGGAGATGTTCGCATCAGCCAGGGCGCCGAAGACGGTAGCGGCGATTCCTTGGGTATCGGGGACATCGCGAATGGTGAACTTGGCTTCAGAGGAATCATGGGCAACGCCGGTAACCAGTGCTTTCTCCATGTGGGACTCGTACTCCTTCACGAGAGTGCCGGGCTCGTCGTTGAACGACGAGCGGCAGTGGATAGTGACCCCGTACTTGCGGGCGAACTCTACGCAGCGCTTGTGGAGCACGCCAGCTCCTGCAGCTGCCATCTCGAGCATCTCCTCATAAGAGATGACGTCGATCTTCTGTGCCTTGGGGGCAACGCGCGGGTCGGCGCTGTAAACGCCGTCGACATCGGTGTAGATCTCGCAGACGTCGGCGTGTATACCGGCCGCAATCGCCACTGCCGTGGTGTCTGAACCGCCGCGGCCAAGCGTGGTGACGTCGCCATTGGCATCGATGCCTTGGAAGCCTGCCACGATGACGATTTTGTCCTCCTCGAGGGCCTCTTTGATGCGCTCGGCATGAATCTCGCGGATCTTAGCTTTGCCGTGCACGTCGTTCGTGACGAGACCAACCTGACGTCCGCTGAGGCTGATGGCCTCTTCCCCCTGGCTGTGGATGGCCATTGCCATCATCGCCATGGAGACCAGCTCTCCCGTCGAGAGGAGGGTGTCCATCTCACGGGCCGGCGGGTCGTTGTTCACTTGCTTGGCAAGGGCGATGAGGTCGTCCGTGGTCTTGCCCATGGCTGATACGACGGCGACGACCTGGTCTCCCGAGCGCTTGCGCTTGACGAGGCGCTTTGCAACGTTCATGACGCGCTCCGGAGTCGCAACGCTGGTTCCGCCGAACTTTGCAACTACTAGTGACATAGCTCTCCATATCGATAAGGTTTGGCGCGCCCGCAGGTCTCTTCTGCGGGTGTCCATAGGGTACGCGATTCCTGCATTTGCGGGGGAATTCATTTCAAGGCATCGGGCCAATGAAACCCACGGGGCTCCAAACGACCCTCGATTGTTCCCGCTGAGTTGTTCGCGCATCTCGTTTTTGTATTGCTTCTCCCATTTTTTGCTCATCCACGGGTGCCAATTGGGCTCTGGGTGGGAAGAATTGCCCATACATTTGTATTGTCAGCCCCCTTAGTGCTACTCTTTGTATCGTTCGCAGATAACTTGCAGCAATGATGCGCCTGTACGTTCGCGCATTCGTTTGATGCAAGCCCACGGCACGATTCCCGGGTGCACTGCTTGGCCTTGGAGGACGCCCGAGTGTTTGGAAATGTATGGGTCTAGTTGAAGACAAGCACGCGCTGCGCGTTCAGATGCGCTCCATCAGAGACGGCATCAGCCTGTTGCAGCGCAAGGACTACGAGGATGCCCTCGCAGAGCGGCTGTACAACCTGCCTGCAGTGCGCAACTCCCGCGTGATGGGCGTCTACCAAGCGTATGGCTCCGAGGCTTCCCTTGACGACCTCGTCAAGGCGCTCAGGCTCCTCGATCCCTCGCCTGTTATCGCCTACCCGGCCATGCTCCCCGGTGACATCATCACCTTCGCCGCAGTCGAACGCGGCGAGAAACCCGCGTATGTCGACAACCCTGCAAGCATTCAGTCCTTTGAGTCCATCGCAAAGGACCGTGATGTGCGCCCAGAAGACATCGACCTTCTCTTCGTCCCTGGCATCGCCTTCGATGAAGAATGTCATCGCCTGGGCCAGGGAGGAGGCTGTTACGACCGCTTCATCCCCCACCTCAAGGGAGACTGCCTTGTTGTGGGAGTGGCGTTTGACGAGCAGATCTGTCAAGCGGTGCCCTTTGGCGTGCACGACCGCCGCATGGACTATGTGGTTACCCCGTCGCGGATCATCCAGCGCTAGCCGGCTATACGCGATACACTGAATAGAGCTCCATGAATACAAAGAAAGCCGCCTCGACGGGCGGCTTTCTTTGTGTCTGAAGCATTAGGTGCCTGATTAGGCCTCGGCGTAAGCGCGCTTCACAGTGTCGTCCACAGGAATGCCAGGGCCCATGGTGGAGGAGATGGAAACGGACTTCACATACTTACCCTTGGCGGCAGAGGGCTTGACGCGCAGGATCTCGTCATAGAGAGCACCGTAGTTCTCGGCCAGAGCCTCCGGAGTGAAGGACTTCTTGCCGATGACGCAGTGGCAGATGCCGTAGCGGTCTGCACGGTACTCGATCTTGCCACCCTTGAGCTCTGCGACAGCCTTGGCCACATCCATGGTGACAGTGCCCAGCTTGGGGTTGGGCATCATGCCACGGGGGCCAAGGATCTTGCCCAGGCGGCCAACCTTGGACATCATGTCCGGGGTTGCGATAGCGGCGTCGAAGTTGATCTCGCCCTTCTGAATCTCTGCAACCAGGTCATCGGAACCGACAACCTCAGCACCTGCGGCAGCGGCCTCCTCGGCCTTTGCGCCCTCGGCGAAGACCGCAACGCGAACGGACTTGCCAGTGCCGTTGGGCAGAGAGATGGAGCCACGGACCTGCTGGTCTGCCTGACGGGTGTCGATACCCAGGCGGAAGTGGGCCTCGATGGTCTCATCGTAGTTTGCGAAGGAGATCTCCTGAGCCAGCTTGATTGCGGCAAGCGGAGTGTAGATGTCCTCGGTCACCTTCTTGGCGGCCTCGATGTACTTCTTTCCGTGCTTAGGCATTTCATTACCTCCTCGTGGTAATAGCGGGCTGCCTAGCCCTTCCACTTATCTAGAGCGGGAGCAGTGCCCCGCACGTAACCTTGCTAGCAGAGCTACAGGCCCTACTCGGCGATCTTCACGCCCATGGAGCGAGCGGTGCCGGCAACAATCTTCTTGGCGGCCTCGATGTCGTTTGCGTTGAGGTCGGGGAGCTTGGTCTCGGCGATCTCGGTCAGCTGCTCCTGGGTGAGGGTACCTGCGATCTCCTTGATGGAGTTTGCTGCGGCGCTCTCGATGCCCAGAGCCTTCTTGATCAGGAAGGCGGCAGGGGGAGTCTTGCAGACGAAGTCGAAGGTCTTGTCTTCGTAGACAGTGATCTCGACAGGGACGATGGTGCCCATCTTGTCCTGCGTGGCAGCGTTGAATGCCTGACAGAACTGCATGATGTTGACACCCTTAGCGCCCAGTGCAGGACCAACGGGAGGAGCCGGGTTGGCCTGGCCACCGGGGATCTGAAGCTTGATAAAGCCTTCGATTTCCTTAGCCATTCTCAATTCCTTATCAATCTGTCTTCAAGCCCCAAGCTCGAAGACGTTCCTGTAGTGCATCTATAGAAAACACACCTGGATGAGAAGCCCTCGTCCACAGAGGCACCCAAGCGTGAGTTCTTCCAAACTAGATCTTGGCCACCTGGTCGAAGCTGAGCTCGACAGGGGTCTCGCGGCCGAAGATGGAGACGAGGACCTTGACCTTTCCTGCATCTGCATTGACCTCGGAGACAGTGCCGTCAAAGTCTGCCAAAGGCCCGTTGACAACCTTCACGACCATGCCCTCGACGAGGTCGGTCGTGGTCTTCTTGACAGCAGTGACAGGGTCGACCCTCTTGGTGATCTTGGCGAACTCCTCGCGAGACAGGGGGACCGGCTGGCCCTCGCTGCCCACAAAGCCCGTAACACCGGTGGTGTTGCGGACAGCACCCCAAACGCTCTTGTCCTTGTCCAGGTCCATGCGGATCAGGACATAGCCGGGAAACACCTTCTTCTCAGAGGTGACGCGCTTGCCACCCTCCTTGAGCTCGGTGACTTCCTCGGTAGGAACCAAGACCTCGTAGATGATCTTCTCGAGGCCCTTGAGCTTGACCATATGCTCGATGTTGGTCTTGACCTTGTTCTCGTACCCAGAGTAGGTGTGAAGCACGTACCACTTCTTAGCCATAGCGCAGACCTCCCCTTACTGCCCCAGGGAAGCCAGGGCTTCAAGCGGGATGAGGACGATGTTGTCGATAATCGCAACAAAGACGCCGAAGAAGATCAGCGCGCCGATGACGATGAGGCTAGCGTTAAGAAGCTCCTTCTTGGTGGGCCACACCACGCGCTTCATCTCGGACTTGACGTCCAAGAAGTAGTTCTTGATGCGGGTAGGGATGCTGGGCTTGGCAGCCCTGCCGTTCTTACCCTTCTTCTCAACTTTCTTGTTGCTGCTGTTCTTCTGTGCCATGTGCGTCCGTTCAGGTACTTGTGGGGCTGTGTTTAGTCGCCTAATTGCAATGTCGAGCTATAAAGCTCGACATGGAAGTTTCTGGCAGGCCAGGCAGGACTCGAACCCGCAACATTCGGTTTTGGAGACCGACGCTCTACCAATTGGAGCTACTGGCCTGTGCTAGACGAACTGCTAAGTGTTATACCTTAGCGGGTTTCCTTGTGCAGGGTGTGATGGCCACACCAACGGCAGTACTTCTTGAGCTCGATGCGCTCAGGATTGTTCTGCTTGTTCTTCTTAGTCGTGTAGTTACGACGCTTGCACTCGGTGCAAGCCAGAGTAACCAGAGTACGCATTACTTAAATCCTCCTACGTGCGCAAAGCGGCCCGGCAACTCTCGCTGCCGGGCCGGGCAGCGCTGTTAAATCAACGAGTGATGTTTACTCGATGATCTTGGTGACTCGACCAGAGCCGACGGTACGACCACCCTCGCGGATAGCGAACTTGAGGCCCTCCTCCATGGCGATCGGGTGAATCAGCTCACCAGTGATGGTGACGTTGTCGCCAGGCATAACCATCTCGACGCCCTCGGGCAGCATAACGGTGCCGGTGATGTCGGTGGTGCGGAAGTAGAACTGAGGACGATAGTTGGTGAAGAACGGGGTGTGACGGCCGCCCTCCTCCTTGGTCAGGACGTAGACCTGGCCCTCGAACTTGGTGTGGGGAGTCACAGAACCGGGCTTGCAGAGAACCTGGCCGCGCTCGATGTCCTCGCGCTTGGTGCCGCGCAGGAGGATACCGACGTTGTCGCCAGCCTCGGCCTGGTCCAGAATCTTGCGGAACATCTCGACGCCAGTGACGACGGTCTTAGCGGTCTCGCGGATACCCACGATCTCGACCTCGTCGTTCATGTGGATGGTGCCGCGCTCAACACGACCGGTAGCAACGGTGCCGCGGCCGGTGATGGTGAAGACGTCCTCGATAGCCATCAGGAAGGGCTTGTCGGTCTCGCGAGCAGGCTCGGGGATGAAGCTGTCGACGGTGTCCATGAGCTCCCAGATGGCCTCCTGCCACTGGGGATCGCCCTCGAGGGCCTTCAGGGCAGAGCCCTTGATGATGGGGCAGTCCTCGAAGCCATAGGACTCGAGCAGCTCGGAAACCTCCATCTCGACGAGCTCGATGAGCTCCTCGTCCTCGACCATGTCGCACTTGTTCAGGAAGACGACGATGTAGGGAACGCCGACCTGACGGGCGAGCAAGATGTGCTCGCGAGTCTGGGCCATGGGGCCGTCGGTGGCAGCGATAACCAGGATTGCGCCGTCCATCTGGGCAGCACCGGTGATCATGTTCTTGACGTAGTCAGCATGGCCGGGGCAGTCAACGTGAGCGTAGTGACGGGTGTCGGTCTCGTACTCGATGTGAGCAATGGAGATGGTGATGCCGCGCTCGCGCTCCTCGGGAGCCTTGTCGATGTCCTCGAAGGCGGTGAAGTCAGCCTTGGCGGTGCCATGGGAACCGTCGTTCATGGACAGGGTCTTGGAGATTGCAGCGGTCAGAGTGGTCTTGCCATGGTCAACGTGACCGATGGTACCAATGTTGACATGCGGCTTAGTGCGCTCAAACTTTTCCTTAGCCATCTTTCCTCCTTGTTTGTTCCGCGCCCCCGCGTATTGCGCGGAAGCGACATAGCTGGGTTCATTCTATAACTTGCGGCCGCCCAAAATGGGCGGCCGGTAATGATTGGTAGCGGCGATTGGACTCGAACCAATGACAACACGGGTATGAACCGTGCGCTCTAACCAACTGAGCTACGCCGCCATATATAGATAGCAAGGGGCCCTCTTGCAGGGCCCCCGAGTTTTAACTGGAGCCTGTGATCGGATTTGAACCGATGGCCTCTTCCTTACCAAGGAAGTGCTCTACCCCTGAGCTACACAGGCAGATGGTGGGCGCGCTTGGATTCGAACCAAGGTAGGCATAGCCAACGGGTTTACAGCCCGTCCCCTTTAGCCACTCGGGCACACGCCCATCTGCAAAAAATGGAAACCTACTATATAACACTTTCAAGTTGCCTGCTGCGAGAATTTTCTGCGTCTCTCCTTGCGGAAAAGCTCAGACAATTCCTGCGCAGCGGTCGAAAATGATACAGACTCCGTACGCTTCTGTCAACAAAAAAGCTCAAAAACCACGGTGCCGTGCGTATCCTCGCTCCCACTGCCCACACAAACAGGCAGCCGCTGGTGCCAGTGGAGGGATTCGAACCCCCAACCGTCTGCTTACAAGGCAGCTGCTCTACCATTGGAGCTACACTGGCATCCTTTCGGCGGCGGCTAGTGTATCACGACAAATCGCCTTTGCCCCTCACGAAAGCCTCGAGCTTGGCCGCAACCTGCGGATCTATCCTGCCGGCAACCGTGTTCTTGGTCGTTTTCCCCGCCTTGTAGCTGTCCTCGTGCCACTCCTCTTCCAAGGCCTCGCTCGCAGCAGAAAACCCGCGTGCGGAGATGCGCGTCACTCCCCCACCGAACACGGTCGACTGGATCGTGAAGTCCGAGGAGACCACCTGCACTTCCTTGCCGGCTTCTCGGGCATCGTGGGCGAGCCTCTCGATGACCGTGTCTGCGCTGACCCCCGCAGGAGAGAAGATGACGTCGATACCGCAGACCCTGGTGGGCTTTCCCTTTGACTTGCTGTTGCCCGCACCGTCAAACACCACCGTGCAGTGGTCGTAGGCGCCCTTCGCCATGAGGGCAGCATCGTTGATTACCGCTTCCCTCGCCTTGTTCCAGGCACTCGACGCCTCGTAGTCTGCCCCAAGCTGCGAGTAGCGGGGATTGTTGCGAATCACGTTGTAGCCGTCGACTATCAAGACGACCTTGCGGTCCATGCGCTCGGCCTTCCCTAGGCGCGGTGGGCTGCACGGCACTGCCGCGCCCACTCGTACGCGATGGCCGTGGTTGCCTGGGCCACGTTGAGCGACTCGACCTTGCCCGCTTGCGGAAGCTTGACGAGCATGTCACAGGCCTCGAGCGTCAACCGGCTGAGGCCGCTACCCTCGCTTCCCATCACCAAGACGACCCTCCCGGCGAGTGGGGCATCCCACACCAGGTCGCTGGCATGCTCGCTGGCACCCACAATCCAAAAGCCCTCCTCCTTGAGTGCGGCGAGACTGCGAGCGAGGTTTGACTCCATGGCGATGGGCAGGTGGAGCACCGCCCCGGCGCTCGTCTTGTAGGCGGCAGTGTTCACGCGCGCGTTGCGCTTGTTGGGGATGAGCACGCCCATGCCGCCCACGACCTCCACGCTGCGCACGATAGCCCCGAAGTTGCCCGCATCGGTAACGTGGTCTGTGGCAACGATGAGGGCGTTGTCCTTGCCCTCCGCCGCCCTCACGAGGTCTGCGAGGCTCGCGTACCTGTAGGGCTTGAGTTGAGCTGCAACCCCCTGGTGCGCGCCATGCGAGGAGACGAGGTCGAGCTCTGCGGGGTCGACGAAGTGGATCCTCGCCCCCCTTGAGCGCGCGCGCCCCGCAAGCCGCGAGACCTGCTCGTCACCTGCCAAGGCGGCAGAGACCCACACGACGTCGATGTCGGCGCCGGTCTCGAGAGCCTCCTCCAGGGCGTGGCGGCCCTCAAGCACAGAGACATCCTCTCCCAGGCGGATCCCTGCGCGCGGCGCCGCTTGACCGCGCCCAGCAGGGCGCCCCTCTCGCTGCGGGCGCTGATCTTCTTGGCGGGAGCCGCGGCCACCGCGCGCAGCTCCCGAGGGCTGCTTCCCCGCCCCCCTGTTGCCGCGCTGCTGGTCTTGCGGCTTGCGCCCCGCCTTGCCCGCGGGCTTCCTAGGCGCCATAGCTCACCCTCGCTCCCTGGGGGGTGTCCTCGATGGTGAAGCCCAGGCCGCCCAGGCCGTCGCGGACGCTGTCTGCCAAGGGCCAGTCCTTCTCCTTGCGGGCGCGGGCGCGCGCATCGAGCAGGGCCTCGACCGCCTCTCCCTTGTCTGCCCCGGCGTACCCCGCAATGGACGAGGCAAGCGCCACGACCTCCTCGGGATAGCTCGCAGAGAGGTCCTGCTCGCCGCTTGACACGTCGATGCCAAAGCAGGCCATCAGGTCGACGATGGTATCGCGCGCAGCGGCGACGGCAAGCACATCTGCCTTGGAGAGGGTCTTGTCGGCCACTGCGGCGTTGAGCTCGCCCACGAGGGTGAACACACTGCCCAGCGCCTCCGGAGCGTTGAAGTCGTCGTCCATCGCCTGGATGAAGGAGGCGCGGGCGGCCTTGGCCGCTGCCTGCAGCGCAGCGCCGTCGATGGCGGAATCGCCTTCTGCGGCGGTGGCCAGCAGCCAGTCCGCATTCTTGACGGACGTCTCGATGCGGGTGAGCGCGGCATCGGACTCCGCCAGGCGCGCATCGCCGAACACCAGCGGGCTGCGGTAGTGGGTCTGCAGCATGAGCATGCGCAGGGCTTCTGGGCGCACGATGTCGAGCGCCTCGCTCAACAGCAGGAAGTTGTTGAGGCTCTTGGACATCTTCTCGACCTCGCCCGTTGCGGCGTTGGCGATCTGGAGCATGCCGGTGTGCATCCAGTAGTTGGCGAAGGTCTCCCCGTAGGCGGCCTCGGACTGGGCTATCTCGTTCTCATGATGGGGGAAGACGAGGTCGCCGCCGCCGCCGTGGATGTCGAAGGGCAGCCCCAGGTACTTGTGGCTCATGGCGGAGCACTCGATGTGCCAGCCCGGGCGGCCCTTGCCCCAGGGGCTGTTCCAGCTGGGCTCACCGGGCTTGGCGGCCTTCCACAGCGCAAAGTCGAGGGGGTCGCGCTTGCGGTCCTCCAGGCCCTGCCCGTCTGCCCTCAGCTCCCTGTGCCCTCCTTCGGCCTCGTCTATGTTGCGCCCAGAGAGCTTGCCGTAGCCGGGGTAGCTGCGCACAGAGAAGTAGACATCGCCTTCGGCCTCGTAGGCATGGCCCTGCTCGATGAGTTTTTTCACCAAGCCGATCATGGGGCCGATCTCCTCGGTGGCCTTGGGGCGCACTGTGGGATCCTTGACGCCCGCGCGGCGCATGTCCTCGATGAAGGCCTCGGTGTACTGCGCTGCGACCTCGGCGGCGCTGCGGCCCTCCTCATTGGCCTTCTTGATGATCTTGTCGTCGACGTCTGTGACGTTTTGGACAAAGCTCACCTCGTAGCCGCTCCACTCCAGGTAGCGGCGGATGACGTCGAAGGAGATGAAGGTGCGGGCATTGCCGATGTGGATGCGGTTGTAGACCGTGGGGCCGCACACATACATGCTCACCTTGCCGCTTTCGCGGGGGGTGAACTCCTCTTTGCGGCGCGTTTGGGTGTTGTAGATCTGCATGATGCTCCTTGGAACATGATCAAGCGTTTGACGTACCCGCCATAATATCCCAGGAGCGGCAGCTGTTGCCTACTTTTCCAGAAGGGCGACTGCCTGGGCGGTCACTCCCTCGCCCCTGCCCTCGTATCCCAGCCACTCGGTGGTGGTCGCCTTCACGCCCACGTTCTCCACGGGTATCTGGAGGGCAGCGGCGATGTTGGCGCGCATCTCGTCGCGGAAGGGCGCCATCTTGGGCTCTTGGATCATGAGGACGCTGTCTATGTCGACGATGCTCCAGCCCTGGCTGCGTACGAGCTGCCCCACCTGCTCGAGCAGCTTGATGCTGTCTGCCCCCTTGTATGCAGGGTCTGTGTCTGGGAAGAGCTTGCCGATGTCGCCGGCCCTCAGGGCGCCCACCAGCGCGTCCATCACCGCATGCACGAGCACGTCGGCGTCGCTGTGGCCGTCGAGGCCCTTGTCGTAGGGGATGTCGACCCCGCCTATGATGAGCTTGCGCCCCTGCGCAAAGGCGTGTACATCGTATCCAAGACCTATTCTGAGCAAGGGGCCTACTCTCCCATCTCGAGCCGCGCCGCCAGCGCGGCGATGGCCGGTCCGATGTCTTCCGGAACGGTGACCTTGATGTTGTCGCGCGGGCCGTTGACCATGTGCACCACCCCGCCCATCCTCTCGACCAGAGACGAGTCGTCGGTGCCCACAAAGCCCTCGAACATGGCAGCAGAGTACGCACGGCGCAGGATGGTCGAGCGGAAGACCTGGGGTGTCTGGGCGATCCAGAACATGTTGCGGTCTGGCGTCCCCACGATGTTGGCCGAGTCGACGACCTTCAGAGTGTCCACGGCAGGATGGCCCACAACGACGCCGTCGATGTCGAGGTCGCCCTTGAGCATGCAGATGGAGCGGTTGATGAGGTCGGGCGTCACCAGCGGGCGCGCTCCATCATGGATGGCTATCACCTCGTAGCTCGGGTCGACCGCGTCGACGCCGTTCATGGCGGACTCCTGGCGGATGTCGCCAGAAGAGGCGAAGGTGATGGGGGTGACGAAGTCATACGGCTCGATGGCGGCGCGGCGATACTCGTCTATGCGCTCGTCGGGGCACACAACTACGATCTGCGCCACGTCTGGGGCTGCATCGAAGGCCTCGATCGCCCATGTGAGCATCGGCCGGCCCAGCAGGCGGAAGAGCTGCTTGCCTCCTGGGTTGCCAAAGCGCTCCCCGGAGCCACCTGCCATGATCACGGCCGCAGCGCACGCCTTCTTGTCGACAGCGCCCCGGTGCATTGAGCTCACGCCCAGACGCTCGGCCAAACGCTTGTCAAGAAGATCGACAATGGCACCGGCGCTCATCTGCCCGCGGCGCTCAGCCCCGTCTTCAGCATTCATCTTTACAGGCCCCTCTCCCTGCCCTGCGATTTGGCTGCGATGGTAGCACGCCGCCTGTTCGACACAAGAAACACGCTAGAAACACGGCTCAAATCGCAGGGCGGACGGTGGGCTAATCTGCCGCCTGGTCGCTCCCGGAAAAACCACCGGCATAGCTTGCAGAGGGGAGCAGCGTGCTGCCAGGGACGCTTGCCGCACTCAGGGCCTCTCTGGGAGCAGGCACCTCGCCCTCGCCGGGCGCGAACACGAGCTCGCCGGCAACGCAGTCAACCAAGATGACATCGCCTTCCTTCCAGCGGCCCATGAGGAGCTCTTCAGAGAGCGGGTCCTCCACCAGGCGCTGCAGGGCGCGGCGCAGGGGTCGCGCGCCCATGGCGGTGTCCGTGCCCTCGCGGGCGATGAGCTCGTAGGCCGCGTCTGTGACCAGGATGCTCATGCCGCGAGAAATCAGGCGCTGGCGCAGGTCGTCAACCATCAGCTCCGCAATCTGCCTGATCTGCTCGGAGCCGAGGCTGGTGAAGACGATGGTGTCGTCGACGCGGTTGAGGAACTCGGGGCGGAAGAGCTTCTTGAGCTCTGCCATGACAGACTTGCGGATGTCTGTGTCCGACATACCCTGCTTGGCACCGCCAAAGCCCAGGCCGGTGTCCTTGGAGATCTCCCTCGCGCCGACGTTGCTCGTCATGATGATGATCGTGTTGCGGAAGTCGACCTTGCGGCCTTGGGAGTCTGTGAGGCGCCCCTCCTCGAGGATCTGCAGGAGGACGTTGAAGACATCCGGATGGGCCTTCTCGATCTCGTCGAAGAGGACAACCGAGTAGGGGCGCTGGCGCACCGCCTTGGTGAGCTGGCCGCCGTCGTCGTGGCCCACGTAACCCGGTGGGCTGCCGATGAGGCGGCTGACGGCGTGTTTCTCCATGTACTCGCTCATGTCGAGCGTGATCATCGCATCCTCTGTGTCGAAGAGGAAGCGCGCGAGCTGCTTGGCAAGCTCTGTCTTGCCAACGCCGCTGGGACCCAGGAAGATGAAGCTCCCCATGGGCCTGTTGGGATCCTTGAGGCCGGCGCGGCTGCGACGTATCGAGCGCGAGACCGCGTCGACCGCCTCGTTCTGCCCGATGACACGCTCGTGGAGGGCCTCCTCCATGCGCAGCAGGCGCGCCGTCTCCTCCTCGGTGAGGTTGGAGACGGGTATGCCCGTGGCAGTGGAGACGACGTCTGCAATCTGCTCGGGGCCGATGGTGGCCACGTTGATGGCGGCGTCCTCGCGCCACTTGGCCTCGAGCTCGGAGCGCTGGGCGAGCAGCTCCTTCTCGCGGTCGCGGTAGATGGCTGCGCGCTCGTAGTCCTGGCGGCCGATGACTTCCTCTTTCTGAGCGCGGACGGCCTTGAGCTTCTCTGAGATCTCTGCGATGTCTGCCGGCACGGTCATGTTCTTGATGCGCATGCGCGCGCCCGCCTCGTCCATGAGGTCGATGGCCTTGTCTGGCAAGAAGCGGTCCTGCACATAGCGCGCAGAAAGGCGCACGGCACTCTCGAGGGCCTCTTCCGTATAGTGGACGCGATGGTGAGCCTCGTAGGCGTCGCTCAGGCCCTCGAGGATGCGCAGTGACTGCTGCTGGCTGGGTTCCTCGACGACAACCGTCTGGAAGCGGCGGTTGAGGGCGGAGTCCTTCTCGATGTGCTTGCGGTATTCCTCGGTGGTGGTGGCACCGATGACCTGAATCTCACCTCGGGACAGCGGTGGCTTGAGAATCGCGGCGGCATCGATGGAGCCCTCCGCGCTGCCAGCGCCGATCAGGGTGTGCACCTCGTCGATGAAGAGGATGATGTTGCCATCCTCGCGCACCTCCTTGACCACCTGCTTCAGGCGCTCCTCGAACTCGCCGCGGTACTTGGAACCGGCCACGAGGGCGCTGACATCGAGCATGCAGATCCGCTTGCCGCGCAGGATGTCCGGGACCTGCCCGTCGTTGACGAGCTGTGCCAGGCCCTCGACCACGGCGGTCTTGCCCACGCCGGGCTCTCCGATGAGCAAGGGGTTGTTCTTGGAGCGGCGGGAGAGGATCTGCATGACGCGTTCGGTCTCCTTCTCGCGGCCGATCACCGGGTCGAGCTCGCCGCGGCTGGCACGCGAGGTGAGGTCGGTTGCGAACTCCTTGAGCATGGACTCCTGGCGCTTGCCGCCGGAGTGAGCGCCGCGGGGACCGCCGTCCATAACCGGCTGAGGGGTGGGGACGTCCCGCATGAGCTCCTCCACAGCTGCGCGCACGTCGTCGCCGCTCACGCCGAGCTGGTTGAGGGCCTCGAGCGCCACGCCGTTGCCCTCGCGGACTATGCCCAAGAGCAGGTGCTCGGTGGAGATGTAGTTCTGGCCCAGCTGCAGGGCCTCCCTCAGGGCGCTTTCGAGCACGCGCTTGGCACGCGGCGTGAAGGGGATGTGACCCGCTGCCTGGGGCATCTCCTGATCGGTGATGTCGCGGACCTGCATGAGGCAGGCCTCGTAGCTGACGTTGAGGCGGCGCAGGGCCTGGGCCGCGATGCCCTCGTTCTCCCTGATGAGGCCGAGCAGGATATGCTCGGTGCCCACATAGGAGCGCTTGAGCTCGCGGGCCTCCTCTTGGGCCAAGACGATGACCTTGCGGGCTTTGTCGGTGAACTTCTCGAACATGGTTCTGCCTCCTTGAAACGTCACTCAAGGGTATAACGGGTCGCATGGCACGGCGGTTACGAGACGGTGACGGAGCCCATACAGGAGAGGGGCCCCTCAGGACCCCTCGATCGCAGTATCAAGCTCCCCTTACAGCGCTTCTGGGCGCATGTGGGGGAAGAGCAGCACGTCGCGGATGCTCGGGTTGTCTGTGAGGAGCATGACCATGCGGTCGATGCCGATGCCGATGCCGCCAGCAGGGGGCATGCCGTACTCCAGGGCTCGGATGTAGTCCTGGTCGTAGTCCATGGCCTCCTCGTCTCCGGTTGCCTTGGCCTCCATCTGGGCGGCAAAGCGCTCGGCTTGGTCAACCGGGTCGTTGAGCTCAGAGAAGGCGTTGGCATACTCGTGCCCGCAGATGAACAGCTCAAAGCGGTCCGTGAGCTCGGGATTCCCCTCGAGCTTCTTGGCGAGCGGGCTTATCTCGAGCGGGTGCTCGGTGACGAAGGTGGGTTGGACGATGTTGTCCTCCACCAGCGCCTCGAAGAGCTCGGAGATGAGCTTGCCCTTGCCCCAGCTCTCCTGCACCTCGATGCCGTTCTTCTTGCAAAGCGCCTCGAGCTCCTCCCTGCTGCGCGCAAACGAGACGTCCTCGCCAGCTGCCTCGGAGACGAGCTCGATCATGGTGGCGCGGCGGAAGGGCTTCTCGAAGTCGATCGCGTTGCCCTGGTAGGTGCACTGTAGCGAGCCGTTGGCAGCCTGGCATGCAGCGCGGAAGGCGCCCTCGCAGAAGTCCATCATGCCGCGCAGGTCGGTGTACGCGCAGTAGGCCTCGAGCGTGGTGAACTCGGGGTTGTGGGTGAGATCCATGCCTTCGTTGCGGAAGCAGCGGTTCATCTCGAAGACGCGCTCGAAGCCGCCCACCAGCAGGCGCTTGAGATAGAGCTCCGGCGCAACGCGGAGGTAGACCTCGGTGTCAAGCGCGTTGAAGTGCGCGATGAAGGGCTTGGCCGTGGCCCCTCCCATGATGGGGTGGAGCATAGGGGTCTCAACCTCGAGGTAGCCCTCGTCCTCGCAGAAGCGGCGCAACGCGGAGGCGATCTTGAAGCGCTTGGTGAAGGTGTCCTTGACCTCGGGGTTCATGATGAGGTCGACGTAGCGCTGACGATAGCGGGTCTCCTTGTCTGCCAGGCCGTGGAACTTCTCGGGGAGGGGGCGCAGGGCCTTGGACAGCAGCGTCACCTTGCTGGGAGACACAGAGAGCTGGCCGCGGCGCGTGCGCAGCACAACGCCCTCGGCACCGACCCAGTCGCCGATGTCGAGGTCCTTGATGGCGGCAAAGGCCTCTTCGCCCACGTTGTTGATGCGGATGAAGAGCTGCATGTCTGCCGTTGCGTCGCGCAAGACGATGAAGGCGACCTTGCCCTGGTTGCGGATGGCCATGATGCGGCCGGCAATTGCAACCTGGTCCTCTGTCTCTGCGCCGTCTTCGAGCTCCGCATAGCGGGCCTCGAGGTCTGCGCAGCGGTCGCTCACGTCAAAGCGCACAGCATAGGGGGTCTCCCCCGCATCGATGAGGGCCTGGCGCTTGTTGCGGCGAACCTCGATGGGGTCGTCGATGATCTCCTGGGGCTGCTGCTCGGCCATGGCTACACGCCAACCTTGACGAGGGTGAAGGTCATCTGGCGGCCAGTGGGGCCCTCGTAGCTGAAGGTCTCGTCCTTCTTGCGTCCCAGCACGGCGCGGCCCAGGGGAGACTCGTTGGAAATCTTGCCGTTGGCTGCGTCCGCCTCGGCGCCGCCGACGATGGTGAAGACCCTCTCGCGGCCCTTCTCGTCAACCAAGGTGACGGTAGAGCCGATGTGGGCCTTGTTGGACTTCTTGGGGGAGTCGACGATCTGGGCGTTGGCCAAGATGGAGTTGATCTCTGCGATGCGGCTCTCCAGGAACGCCTGCTCGTTCTTGGCGTCGTCGTACTCGGAGTTCTCGGAGATGTCGCCGAACTCGCGGGCAACGCGGATGCGCTCGCCGATCTCCTCGCGCTTCTCTGTCTCCAGGTAATGCAGCTCCTCCTCGAGCTTGGTCTTGCCCTCCTGAGTGAGGATGACGTCGTTGTTGTTTGCCATGGGGAATCCTCCGTTAAGCTAAAGCAGACGGCGCATGCGAGCTTCTCGCACACGCCGTCTATGTTCCAAGCGTTGGGACGCTGTTGAGAGGGCTTAGCTTTCAGCCTTCTTCTCTGCAGCGGGCTCGACCGTCTCAACAGACTCCGTCGCAACCGGCTGCTCGGCAGGAGTCTCCTCGCTGCTTGCAGCTGCCTCGTCCGCGTCCTTCTTCTTGCCGTCCATGCCCTCGCGCAGGTTCTTGAACGTCTTGCCGATCGCCGAGCCGAGCTTCGGCAGGTTCTTGGGGCCGAAGATAAGCAGAACAACGAGCAAGATGACAACCAGCTCGGGTACACCAAGACCCAAGATCTTCATCAGGTCCTCCAAAAAACATAGGTTTGGTCACTGTTGGGACAGCGCCGCAAAGGATACCACATCGCCCAGATAATTGAAGGGGCTCCCTGCGAGTTGCCCAGACGTTGCGAGCGGCAGGCAGCGGGAAGGGTTCGTAGGAGATTGGAAGACGAGCCGGGGGCGCGGGTTGAGCCTGCAGGGAGTCGGGAATCGATGTTGAACCTGTGGGGAGTCGGGACAGGATATCCCGCACGCTGCTTCGCAGCGCACACGCGCCTTTGGCGCGCGTCATCCCGACCA
>JBJEHM010000034.1:0-4443 GCA_051876075.1 Coriobacteriales bacterium | reverse complement strand
CAGCGGCGAGTCAACGCTCCGAGCGCCGGCGGCAGTTGACTCGGCACCGCTAAGGGCGCTTAGGTGCGGCGAGTCAACGATTTCGGCCCTTCGCACATTCTTAGCTGCGGCGAGTCAACGATTTTTCGGCTTAACAGCGTTGACTCAACGGTGCTAAGGGCCCGATTCGGCCTTAGGAGAGTTGACTCAACTCACCTAAGATTCGCGCACCCCTCAAAATCGTTGACTCGTCGGCAATAAGGAGGACGCAAAGGCCGCCAGCGCCTAATGGGCGGCGTTAAGGCGGGACCGCCGCTCTCCTATCAGGCGCCCTCGAAGCCGACCAGCACGGGGCAGGCTAGCCAGCTGCCCCCGCCTGCCAGGCTTCAGCCCTGCCCCTTCTACTGAGGGTGGCCCTGCAGTTCGAACGCAGGGCCCTGCCTCAGCTGATGGTATGGGTGCTCCAGTGGAGCCTGTCGGAGTAGAGGGGATTTGGCGAGCGGGAAGCGGCAATAGCCAATGGATAGCGTTACGCACAATTCAGCGTACTTCACCGGCGGCGCTGCGGCCGTCTTGGGCAGCGGCGGCGGCAAGGCGCAGCTTTTTCGCAGAAAGCGCAGGTAGACTGGGTACAATTGCACACCAAAGCAGCGTATGCGCAACATGTCGCATGCTGCAGCCATTGGCCACGGCTAGAGGGGGCACGACCATGAGCAGTGTTCGTTGTGGGAGGAAGCCGGCGTCTTTGCTTGCAGGTGCAGCGGTTCTTGTTGCGCTTGCCGCCTTGGGCCTGTGCGGGTGCTCCCAGGGGCAGCAGGCGGCACAAGGCCCCGCAAGCGCAGGCACCGGGGTCGACGTCACCGCCTACAACCAGGAACTCATCAGCGCCGCGGGCGAGCTCGCTCCCAGCGAGCAGCTCTTCTTCGAGGGCGGGATCGAGGTCACCGGCTTAGGCGTCACCTACGACGGCCGCCCCACCAGCTTCGACGGCTGCTACTACTTCCCCGCCATCGAGGCCAAGACCGGCGCGCACGTCCAGATCGACTGGCAGGAAGACGCCGGCTACAGCTCCGCCGTCGCCACCACGCTCATGCTCCCCACAGAGAAGCTGCCGGACATACTCAACCCCAGCGGCTTTGGCGTGATGGAGCTGGCAGAGGACGGCCTCATCGTCGCGCTCGACGAGTACCTCGACCTCATGCCCAACATCGTCGCCGCCGTCGGCGAGGAGCGCATGAGCAGTTGGCGCAGCGCAGACGGCCACATCTACACCATCCCCAGCGTGAGCGGGATCCAGGGCTCGTTCTCTTGGATGCTGCGCCAGGACTGGCTCGAGGCGCTGGGCATGAGCACCCCGCAGAGCTGGGATGACTGGCTTTCCTACTGGCGAGGTGTGCGCGACAACGACCTCAACGGCAATGGCGACGCCAGCGACGAGATTCCCCTCGCCCTGCCCATGGGCGCAGACGGCGAGCGCAGCCTCACCCCGCTGCTCAACGCCTTTGGCATCAAGGCCTCCAACGACACCCAGTTCTGCCTGCTCGACGACGGCAGCTACACCATGGTCTACGAGCACCCGCGCTACGGCGCCTTCCTGCAGGCAGTGGCGGGCCTCTACGAGGAGGGCATACTCCCGCAGGACTACAGCAGCTACAGCTACGCGAGCATCGAGGAGGCCATGGGGGCGGACACCCTGGGCTCCACGGCCACCTTTGCCGCCAGCGGGGCCCAGACCCAGACCCTGCGCGACAGCGGCGTGGAAGGCGCGCTGTGGAAGTGCGTCGAGCCCCTGCCCGGCCCGGACGGCTGCCGCATGATCCAGGAGCGCGAGCTTGTGAGCCCCACCTGGGCCGTTACGGCCGGCGCTGTTGAGAAGGGCAAGGTCGAAGACATCGTGCGGCTCTTCGACTGGTGCTTTTCCGCAGAGGGCGCGGCGCTCTACAACTACGGCATCGAGGGCGTGAGCTACACGCTCTCTGCGCAGGGCGAGCCGGTGCTCGACCCGGCGCTCGTGGCCAACGGCTTTGCGGACTACCGCGCCGTGGGCATCAACTACGAGCCCTTTGGCGGCTACTGGCTGCAAGACGCGTACATGCAGTGCCTGTTCTCTGGCAAGGACGGAAGCGAGCTGAGCGACATCCAGGCAGAGACCTACAGCGGGCTGTTCACCCTCAACAACGGCTGCTACTACACCCAGCCGCCCACGCTCGAGACCAAGAGCTACATCAAACACCGCACCAAGCTCATCACAGAGGGCGTCTGCAAGCTGCGCGACCAAGCCATCAGCGGCCAGATCAGCAGCGCGGAGTTCCAGAAGGGCTACAAACGCCTCAAGGCCAAGGGCCTGGCAGAGGTCATCGCCGAGGGCAGCGCCCTGTACAAGCAGATCGAGGCGCAGGACGGCGAGCGATGAGCGGCGAGCCCCTGCAGACCCGCGGCGCAGGCGGCAGCAGGCGCTGGGCGCTCTTCTACGGCGGGCTTGCTGCCGCTGTGGCGGTGCTGGTTGTCTCTGCGCTCCTGTGGGCGGGCACCCTGCAGAATATCTCGCAGAACACCGTCAACGAGCTCGGCGAGTTCTACCTCGAAGAGATCGCGGCGCGCAACACCCACAGCATCAGCTCGGAGCTCGACAAGCGCACCCAGCAGATGGAGGGCGCGCTCTCCACGCTCACGGCAGACGACCTGGCCAGCGAGCGCACCCTGCGCGCCTACATCGCCAACGTGCAGCAGATCAACGGGCTCGACATGTTCGCGCTCGTTGACGAAGACGGCATGGTCTACACGGCAGATGCCACCTTCTCTGGAATATCGCGCTTCAGCTTCTTGTCGGAGGAGATCACCGGCCCCGTCACGAGCATCATGCGCGGCTACGGGACCAAGAGCATGTTCATGATCGGCATCCCCTACAGCTCGCCCAGCGGCGCGCCCTTGCACATAGCGTCGTGCTTTTCCGGCGTGAACGTGGAGAAGGTCGTGAGCGCAGAGCAACTCCAGAACGTGGACAACAAGACCTACTGCCGCCTCTTCACCAAGGAGGGGGAGAACCTCCTCAACATGGAGGGCGAGTACGTCAACGGGGAGAACCTCTTCGACATCTGGGAACGGAAGGCGACCTTCCAAGACGGCTACAGCCTGGATCAGATCAAGCTCGACTGGGACCAAGGCCGCAAGGGCTACGCGGTGTACAGCACCCCGGATGCGGGCAACAGCTACGTCTACTACTCCCCCATCCCCGACACCGATCTCGTCTTCACCGCGCTCATGCGAGAGACCACCATCAACACGCTTGTGGAAGCGGCAGAGAGCAAGAACATGCTCGTCAGCGCGGGCTTCCTCGCCACGGTGGTGATTGCCCTTGGAGCGCTCGCCATCCTCCTGCTGCGCTTTGCGCGGCGCGCCAGGCGCGATGCGGCAGAGAACGAGGCCGCGCAGCATGCCAACCGCGCCAAGACGACCTTCCTCAACAACATGAGCCACGACATCCGCACGCCCATGAACGCCATCATCGGCTTCACCAACCTGGCGGCGGAGCATGCAGACGAGCCCGATAAGGTGCGCGACTACCTGGCAAAGACCCAGACCGCAAGCAAGCACCTCATGAACCTCATCAACGACGTGCTCGACATGAGCCGCATCGAAAGCGGCAAGGTGTGCATCGAGGAGCAGGAGGTGCACCTCCCAGACCTCATCAGCGACCTGTGCACCATCGTCCAGGCAGACGTCAGCGACAAGGGGCTCGAGTTCAGCGTCGAGGCCCAGGACATCGCGAATACGGATGTCATCTGCGACAAGCTGCGCCTCAACCAGGTGCTGCTCAACCTCCTGAGCAACGCCATCAAGTTCACCGAGCCCGGTGGCAAGGTGAGCCTGAGCGTGCGGCAGCTGCCCGGCGCGGACGAGCACGCGGAGTACGAGTTCTGCGTCAGGGACACCGGCATCGGCATGAGCGCGGAGTTCCAGGAGCACGTCTTCGAGGCCTTCGAGCGCGAGCGCAGCTCCACGGTGAGCGGCATCCAGGGCACCGGCCTGGGGCTGGCGATCACCAAGAGCATCGTGGAGATGATGGGTGGCAGCATCAGCGTGCGCAGTGAGCTGGGACACGGCTCCGAGTTCACCGTCAGGACCCCCCTGCGCACCTGCAGCCCGCGTGATGGCAGGCAGGCGCGGCCCCTGCCGGCGCGCTTCGGCGGCAAGCGCGTGCTGCTCGTAGAGGACAACGCCCTCAACCAGGAGATTGCGACAGAGATCCTGCAGCAGCTCGGCATCGAGGTCGAGGTCGCATCAGACGGCGAGGAAGCCGTCGACATCATGGCGTGTTCGCAGGCGGGGCGCTTTGACCTGGTGCTCATGGACGTGCAGATGCCGCACATGGACGGCTACGAGGCAACGCGCCGCATCCGCCAGCTGCCAGACGCCGCCGTCGCCGCAACGCCCATCTTCGCCATGACGGCAAACGCCTTCCAA
>JBJEHM010000033.1:0-4450 GCA_051876075.1 Coriobacteriales bacterium | reverse complement strand
TTTCCCCCTCTTTTCAAACGTGTTAACCCCATTCAACGCAGGGTTCCCCCGCACGTGCAACGGGAGAGGCGGGAGCAGGCGCCGCAGGATGCTCAAGCCGCCACACGCAGAGCCAGCCGCCGAAAGGCGGCGCCATACACGAGGCAGTGGAGGCGCACGAGCAAAGCGAGCAGCCGGAACGGCTCCAGCGGCACCTGCCCCCGCCTCTCCCACCCCGGCTGCAAAAACCTAATGTGCTTGAGCCCAGTTTTCTCCAACGCCTACGTCAGCGCGCATGGGCGCTGCGGTCTTGACCACGTTGTCCATGACCTCCACCACCATGGCCTTCAGGCGCTCGAGCTCCTCTTCCGGGCACTCGAAGTCGAGCTCGTCGTGCACCTGCAGCACCATGCGCGCCTTGAAGCCCTCTTCCCTGAGGCGGCGCGCAACGGCGATCATGGCGAGCTTGATGATGTCTGCCGCGGAACCCTGCATGGGGTGGTTCATGGCTGTGCGCTCCCCAAAGTTGCGCAGGTTGGGGTTCTTTGCGTGGATGTCTGGGATGTGGCGCTTTCGGCCGAACATCGTCACCGCATAGCCCTTCTCACGGGCCTCTGCCACGGTGCGGTCGAGGTACTCGCGCACCCCGGGATACGCGGCATAGTAGCGGTCGATCATCTCCTGCGCCTCTGCCAGGGGGATGTGGAGGCTCTGGCCAAGCCCGAAGGCCTGCTGGCCATAGACGATGCCGAAGTTGACCGCCTTGGCGCGGCTGCGCTGCTCTGGCGTGACCTCTTCAACCGGCACCCCAAAGACCATGGAGGCGGTGGCGGCATGGAAGTCCGCGTTGGAGTTGAAGGCCTCGACCAAGCCGGGATCGGCGCTGAGGTGGGCCAGCAGGCGCAGTTCGATCTGCGAGTAGTCTGCGCTGACGAACACCCAGCCCTGCGGCACCACGAAGGCCTCCCTGATGCGGCGCCCCAGCTCTGTGCGCACGGGGATGTTCTGGAGGTTCGGATCGCTGCTGCTGAGACGCCCCGTGGCAGTGACCGTCTGGTTGAAGGTGGTGTGCACGCGCCCGTCTGCAGGGCTCACCAAGGCAGGCAGGGCGTCCAGATAGGTGCTGCGCAGCTTGGCGAGCTCGCGGTATTGCAGGATCTTTGCCGGCAGCGGATGGTCTTGGGAGAGCTTTTGAAGCACAGCCTCGTTAGTGGAGTAGCCGGTCTTGGTCTTCTTGGTCTTGCGTACGTCGAGACCAAGCTTCTCGAAGAGTATGGTGCCCAGCTGCTTGGGGGAATTGATGTTGAACTCCTCCCCTGCCAGGGCGTAGATCTCTGCCTGCAGGGTGGCGATCTGCTCGCCCAGCTGGGCGCTCATCTCCTTGAGCAGCGCGGTATCCAAGCTGCAGCCCGTATGCTCCATGCGCGCGAGCACGGCCATGAGGGGCAGCTCGATCTGGCGCAGCAGCTGCAGGGAGCCGTCTTCTTCCACTGCCTGGGAAAGCGGCCCCACGAGCGCGCGGGCAGCTGCCGCGCTGAAGACGCCCTCCGAGGGGGCGTCTTCTCCCTGGGGGGCAGAGACGCCCAGGTACTCCAGGGCGAGCTCCTGCGCGGTGTAGGAGCTGCGCGCGGAGTCGAGCAGGTAGGCTGCGAGGCTGCAGTCGAAGACGCGGGGCTCCAGGTCTGCAGCGGGTGCGAGCGCTAGGTCCAGGGCGTCGAGCAGCCCCTCGACCTGCTGAACGCCCAGGCCGTCGCCGCAGCCTGCCGTGAGCTGGGAACGCAGGGCCTCGACGAGCGCCTTGACGTCCATCGCAGCCAGCAGGCCGCTGCCCAGGAGCTTCTCGAGCAGCGCGACCCCCTGCTCCAGCTCTGCACAGGCAGCGCCGTCCCCGCTTGCAAAGACGAGCTGGGGCTGCATGCAGGCGCTGAAGAGGTCGTCCCCCTGGGGCTCCTGCACGGCGACGCCCACCCAGCTGCGGGACGTGAGAGCTGCGTCTACCAAGGCCTCTGCGCCTTGCACGGGCTCGAAGCAGAGTTCGACCGCACCGGGGACGGCGGGAGCAGCGGCATCTGGGCTGCCGAGCAGCGCGAGCACATCGCGCAGGTGCTTGTTGAAGTGCAGTGCGCCAAAGGCATCAGCCACCGCTGCGGCCTCGAAAGAGGGAAAGCTCAGGCTGTCGAGGTCGATTTCAACGGGGGCGTCGCGGCGGATGGTGGCCACCTGGCGGCTGATGAGGGCATCTTCCGCGTGTTCGCGCAGGTTCTCCCCCATCTTGCCCTTGATGTTGGGCGCATCTTCGAGCACCGCCTCGAGCGTCCCGTACTTGGAGATCAGGTCCGCAGCCTTCTTGGGGCCGATGCCCGGCACACCGGGGATGTTGTCGCTTGGGTCGCCCTTGAGGCCCAGGAAGTCCGGCACCTGATCTGGGCGCACCCCGTAGCGCTCCTCCACAGCTGCCGGATCCATGACCGCGACGTCTGTCATGCCCTTGCGGTTGGTGAGTATGCTGGTGAGCTCTGTGGAGAGCTGGTAGGCATCCTTGTCTCCTGTGACCAGGTAGACGCGGTAGCCCTTCTCCTCTCCCATGCGGGCCACGGTGCCCAGGATGTCGTCCCCCTCAAATCCCTCCATGCTCACGCAGGGGATGCCCATGGACTCCAGCAGGCCCTTGATGAGGGGGAACTGCGCCGCAAGCGCTGGATCCATGGGAGGCCGCTGGGCCTTGTAGCGCTCGAGCAGCTTCATGCGCCAGTCTGGACGGTGGACGTCCCAGGCGCAGACGATGGCGTCTGGGTGGTAGTCCTCTATGAGCTTGAGCAACATGCTCATGAAGCCAAAGCACGCGTTGGTGGGCGTTCCGTCTGGTGCGCTCATGGGAGCCTGCACCGCGTGGAACGCCCGGTGGATGAGCGAGTTGCCGTCGATAACCGCGACTGTGCGCTGGGACATAGCTGTACCTCCTTGCCTACTGCTCAGGAGAGTATACCCGCCCTCTGTGACGCGGCGGCTACGCCTTTGCGATACCCTCAGCGCGCATGTACGCCAGCAGGTCCTCTTCCCAGGTGGGGAGCTCCGCCCCGAACATCTCGAGCATGAGGCTCTCGAGCACCACGTTCTCCGAGGTCTTGGGGTCTGCCGTGGGCACGAGCACCTTGGAGGGGTCGTAGCCGGCGTACTCGAGCACCTTGGCGGCAAAGTCGTAGCGGCTCGCACGGCCGCGCGTGGTGATGTGGAAGGTGCCGAAGGCCCTGTGCTCGATGGCCTTGACCAGGAAGTCCGCGTAGATGGCGATCGAGGTGGGGGCGGCGAACTGGTCCGTGCGGGCCTCGACGGTGCGCCCCTGCGCAGCGGCGTCGAGCACCTCGCGCATGCGGCCGCTGCTGGAGTGGTAGAGCCACGACGAGCGCACGATGATGTGCTCGTGCATGGTGTCCCTCACCATGGCCTCGCCCGCGCGCTTGGATTTGCCGTACGGTGTGTCCGGGTGCGGGTTGTCGAACTCGTTGACCGGCTCCTCGAGCTTGGAGGAGTAGACGTCATCAGAAGACACCTGCACCATGATGGCGCCGCAGCTGTTGGCGGCGAGCGCCACGTTGCGCGCGCCCAGGGCGTTGACCTCGTAGGCCTTGATGCGGTTGGAGAGGCCGGTGGCATCGCGGCGTATGCCAGCGCAGTTCACGACTGCCAGGGGCTGCACCTCGGAGACAAAGGCCTCCATGCGCTCGGTCTCTGCCACAGAAAGCTCTGTGTCTGTCCCCACGACCTGGAAGCCGTGCTCTGCAAAGCGTGCGGAAAGCTCGCTTCCCACAAAGCCCTTGGCGCCAGTGACCCAGATGATGTTGCTGTCGCTCATGTCGATGCCCTTCTGAACGTATGCGTTCCAATACGAAAGTATCGCAGCTCCCTTAGGCCTCCGCTAGCTCTTGCTGGGGTTCCTCGCCATCGCCGCCCTTTCCCTTTGCCCTGCGGTTGAGGGCGAACTGGATCAACAGGACCGCTACCACCGCCACCGCGCCGATGCCGTCGGTGGCAAAGTCCGGGATGATGAGCAGCACGCCGGCAACCGCCAACACGATGCGGAAGACGGGGTTGAGATGCGTGAAGAGATAGCCGTTGAGGCAGGCTGCCACGCCCATGAGGCCCACCATGGCGGTCGCGGTGTTGAAGACCACCAAGGGCAGGGGTGCCTCGATACCCAGCAGCACCGGGTAGAAGGCGAAGACGTAGGGCACCACGAAGGCCGCAATCGCCAGCTTGGAGGCGTTGATCGCCGTGGGCATGGGGCGCGACTTGGCGATGGCGGAGCCCGCGTAGGCGGCCAGCGCCACCGGCGGCGTGATGTCTGCCACGATGCCGAAGTAGAAGACGAAGAAGTGAGCCGCGATCATGGGGATGCCCAGCTGCATGAGGATGGGGGCGCAGGTGGCGGCCATGATGCAGTAGTTGGCCGTGGTGGGAACGCCCATGCCCA
>JBJEHM010000032.1:0-4478 GCA_051876075.1 Coriobacteriales bacterium | reverse complement strand
GCCAGCAGCATGGCCTCGCTGAGGTCGTGGGTGACGAAGACCACCGTCTTGCGCGGCTGCGAGCCCTGCCACAGGCGCAACAGCAGCTGCTGCAGCTCCTGGCGGTTGCGCGCGTCGAGCGCCCCGAAGGGCTCGTCCAGCAGCAAGACGTCCGTGTCCATGGCAAGGGCGCGGGCGATGGCCACGCGCTGCTGCATGCCGCCGGAGAGCTCGCAGGGGTAGCGGTCGATGTCCGCACCCATGCCAACCTGGGACAGGTGGGTGCGCGCCAGCTCGTCTACCTGCGCCTTCGACAGCCCCTTGCCCTTGCGGCTGTGCTCGATGCTGAAGGCCACGTTGCGCCCAACGGTCATCCAGGGGAACAGCGAGTAGTGCTGGAAGACCATGGCGCGGTCTGTACCCGGGGCGCTCAGCTCGCGGCCGTCGACGAGGATGCCGCCCTTGTCGGGCTTCTCCAGGCCGGCGAGCATGGAGAGCAGGGTCGACTTGCCACAGCCGGAGTGGCCCACCAGGCACACGAACTGCCCCTGCGGGATGGAGAGGCTCACGTTCTCCAGCGCCAGGTGCGAGCCGGCGTTGCTGCGGTAGCAGAAGCTCAGGTTGCGTATCTCGATGGAACTCACAGGGGTCCTTACTCTGGGAGAGCTGCCCGGGTCGAGGGAACCCGGGCAGCAAGGGAGGGGGTATCCGGTTCTCTATGCGTGCGTCTAGCTGGCGGAGCTGTTGTGCTCCTTGAAGCTGGCCTCCAGGCTGGCAAAGTAGTCGGACTTGTCGTCGTTGCGGTCGATGAGCTTGTAGAGCGCAGCCTCGTAGATGGTGGAGTCCACGTGGTCCTCCATCTTGTAGGTGGTGGAGGGGCTGATGTTCTCCGTGGCCTTCATGGTCTCGTAGAACGCGCAGACGGCATCTGTGTAGGGGTCCATCTCGACGACCATGGGCGTGGAGTACTCATCGTTACCGTAGAGCACGGCCTCGCAGTAGTCCTGCGGCTGGCCGGAGAAGGCGGAAAGCGCGGCCAGGGCGCGTGGCTTGTCGTTGTAGAAGATCTCCTGTGCGCGCAAGTTGGCGATGGTGAACTTGAGCAGGGCGGACTTCTTCTCTGTGAAGCTGGTCATGCTGGTGGTCTGGCGGCAGCAGGGGAAGTCGGGCTTGAGGTCGCCCACGTGCATGGAGGTGACCACGCCGGACTGCATGGCCAGGTAGCCCTGCCCGGAGTTGAGGAAGCCGCAGTCGCACTCGCCCTTGGCGACGGCCTGGATGATGGACTGCTGGTCGCTCATGATGACCCAGTTGTCGGGGTTGTAGCTGCCGGCCTCCTCCTGCAGGCCCTGCATCACCAGGTGGCCGGTCTCCATGGGGAAGTACGCGATCTTGGCGTTGGCAAAGTCCTCGACCTTGGTGAACTTGTCCTTGTTCTGGGGTAGGGTGATGCACTCGGAGCCCTCTGCGATGGTGCCGCCGAAGACCATCACGTTCTCCACACCCTGGCCGACGAAGGTGCAGGTGGGGATCACGCCAAAGGGCAGGACGTCGAGTTTGTCCTCGGAGACGGCGGTAATGGCGTCCGAGAGGTTGGCCACGGTCTCAAAGCTGACCTCGAGGCCTTCCTCCTGGTAGAGGCCCTCCTGCGAGGCGATGATGATGCAGGCGATCTTGAGGTCCTTGCCCAGCAGGGCGCAGAGCAGTTGCTCGGTCTCTGGGTTGAGCTCGATGTCTGTGGCTGCGCCGTTGCCGCTGGCAGCACCGGAGTTGCCGGAGTTGGTGCAACCTGCGAGCGCGCCCGCGGCCGCCACCGTTGCCGCACCTGCAACTGCGGTCTTGAGGAAACCGCGACGTGAGAAGTTCTTCATTGCAAGCCCGTCCCTTCGCTCTGCACAGGAGCTGTTCTTGAAGGGCAGCTCCCTTAGGTGTGCAAATCCAATAGTGGCTGCAGTCTATCAGAAAACGACTCGCTATTTGCAGTTTGCCAATAGTTGTCTGATGCAATTGTGTGAGCGGTTACAACTAGCTGGTTAATTGGTCTTGCGCTATTAGTGGATAGTGTCCTATACTGGCGCCAGTCAGTTCCTCCCTCAAAGCTGACGAGAACGCGAGGGGCCTCTGCAGAAGCCCCTCGGTAACTCCTCCAGGTCATCGGCCCGAGCAGGTTACAGGCCCCCGCTCGGCAAATACGTTGACGCGCTGTGCAAGGCGTTCGCCTTCTACCGCGTCCGCCGCTACGACATACGCGGGAAGAGGTACCTGAGGTCGGAGGACAAGTACTACCTCGTAGACCAGGGGTTCTGCTTTGCGCGCTTGGGCACGAGAAACATGGACTGCGGCCGCGTGCTGGAAAACATCGTGGCGATGGAGCTGCTGCGCCGCGGCTACGAGGTCTACGTGGGCGTTCTGTACAAGAAAGAGATCGACTTCGTCGCGATCAAGCAGGGCGAGAAGCTGTACATCCAAGTGGCGAACAGCATAGCCGAGCCGCAGACCTTCGAGCGGGAGGTGCCCCCCTTGCTTGCCGTGCGGGATGCCTACCCAAAGTTGCTCATCGCCCGCCAGGCTCCCCGGCGCCACCTGCCCTAAGATGGTTTAATGGCGCTCGCTGGCGCCACAAAAGCGCGTTTGACGGTGTTTGCTGTCCCGGAACACACGTTTGACGGTGTTCATAAAAATACAGACACCGTCAAACGGCATTTTGCGGCCACGAAACACCGTCAATCGTGTTCCCTCGGCATTCCCTCTACCCCAATCAGGTGTGTTCATCACCCAGCACTCCGCGCTAAAGCACGCATATAGCTCCAAGAATTCTCCTGTTTCACAAAGTTTTTGTATATTAGTGCAAAAACTTTGTTGTAACAGCACCTTTTTGGATATACTTGCTACGAGGTGAATGACAATGATTGAAAGAGTGCGATACCTTGACCGCCTCGATCGATGGCGGGATAAGCAGGTCATAAAGGTGATAACGGGAATACGCCGCTGCGGCAAATCCACGCTCATGGCGCAGTACCAAGAGAAACTGCTGCAAAGCGGAGTGGGGACAGACCAGATCGTTGCCGTCAACCTGGAGGACTACGCATTCGCGGACCTGTTGGACCCGAAGAAACTATACACGTATGTGCTCGAGAAGGCCCCAGCAGGCAAGAAGTCATACGTCTTCTTGGACGAGGTACAGAACGTCCCGGACTTCCAGGGGATGGTGAACAGCCTCTTTTTGAGGGAGAACATCGACCTCTACATCACGGGATCCAACGCCTACATGCTTTCCGGCGAGCTGGCCACGCTGCTCACGGGCCGCTACGTCACCATCGAGATGCTGCCCCTGTCCTTTGCCGAATACGTAGCCTGGAGCGGGGACAGGAGCGACCTGCAAAGGAAGTACACCAGCTACCTCGAGCAGAGCTCCTTCCCCTACGCCACAGAGCTGGCGGGTGACATCAAGGCTGTGGACGAGTACCTGCAGGGCATCTACAGCACGGTGGTGCTCAAGGACGTGGTGGGGCGCCTCAGGAGCGTGGACCCGATGATGCTCGAGAGCGTGCTGCGCTTTGTGTTCGACAGCATCGGCAGCAGGCTCTCCACCAAGAAAATCGCCGACACCCTGACCTCGCTGGGGCGCAAGATCGACACCAGGACGGTGGAGCGCTACCTGAGTGCTTTCATCGACAGCTACATCCTCTACCGCGCGCCGCGCTACGACGTCAAAGGCAAGCAGCACCTCAAGACCCTGGAGAAGTACTATGTGGCCGACATCGGGCTGCGCTCCATGCTGCTGGGCCGCAAGCACGCGGACACGGGCCATATCCTCGAGAACGTGGTGTACCTCGAGCTGATCCGCCGCGGCTACAGCGTCTACGTGGGCAAGGTGGGCGACCAGGAGGTCGACTTTGTGGCGGAGAGCCGCGACGGGCTCGCCTACTTCCAGGTGGCGGCAAGTGTGCGCGACGCTTCCACCCTGCAGAGGGAGCTGCGCGTCCTGCAGAAGATCCACGACAACTACCCCAAGTACCTGATGACATTGGACGAGGATCCCAGCGCTGACTTCGAGGGCATACGCAAGATCAACGCCCTCGACTGGCTGCTGGAGGAGGGGTAGCACTGCTCTCCGCCTTAGTTCGACGGAGTTCCTCTGAATAACGCGCTTTTTATTACGTTTTTTGAGATTAACCCACTCTCTTGGGATTTCTTTAATAAATAGCTCTAGACAGGGCTCGCCTCAGCTTTTACAATGGCGACATTGAAAGACGAGGTTGTACCTAGTTGACAGCAGAAAAGCAAAACCCCCAGCGCCAACTGGGGGTTTTAGAAAGTGAATGAACTCATCACTCTCAAACAAGTAAGAGTTTATCACTTGACCGCACTGCGAACAAGAAAACGCCGTTTTTTGTTCGTTTTAGCACGTTAGCGGTCCTTTTCTCCCTCAACAAAGTACCTGGAACCGCCTTGTGCGGGTGGGCTGCTGCGTGCCCAGCACCCTTGGCATTGCCGTG
>JBJEHM010000031.1:0-4528 GCA_051876075.1 Coriobacteriales bacterium | reverse complement strand
TCACCGCCGGTGCTGTATTCGGTGCCCTGGCGGTCTTCATCGCCTGCTTTATCGCAAATCTCTTCTGAGCGGGCAGCGCTACGCTCGGCGGCATAGCCTGCGCGAAGGGCATGGCCCAGCTCGCCCGAGAGACCGTGATTACCTGCGACGGTCTCTACAGGGCGCTCTCGAAACCGACCAGCACGCCGCCCCTCTCCGCATAGTAGGAGCACAGGCCGCGGTTGGCGCCGACCCGGACGTCGCAGTTGGGGAAGCTCCCCCTGACCAGCTCGGCGAGCTTCGAGGCCGCCTTCTCGTTGCCGGTGTGGCGGATGCGCACCTTCCCGCCGGAGAAGCCTGTCTCGAGCATGTGCTCCCACAGCTGGCGGATCGCGCGCTTCTCGCCGCGGCTCTTGTGCAGCGGCTCGAGCTCCCCCCTGCTGCTGGCGCGACCCACGATGCGGATGCCCAGCAGGCCGGCGGCCGCAGCGAGCGCCGGGCTGACGCGCCCGTTCTTGGCCATGTTCGACAGCGACTCCAGCGAGAAGCAGAGGTGGGTCCTCTGCGCGTAGCGGGTGGCCTTCTCCCTCAGCTCCTCGAAGGGGCACCCCTGCCCTGCCAGCTCGCGGAGCTTCTCGACGATGAGCTCGATCTCCGGGCCGGTCGACAGCGAGTCGATCATGTGGACCCGCCTCCCAGGGTGCGCGGCCATGTGCTGCCGCGCGGCGACGACGGCGGAGTCGTAACAGCCGGAAAGGCGGCCGGTGATCGTGACGCCGATGACCTCCTCCGCGTCCCCGAAGGCCCCGAGCCAGTCCCCGATGCCGGGGCACGCCGTGGCCGAGCGGCCCTTGTGCTCGCCGAGCTCAGCCAGCATCGCGTCGACGTCCAGGCCCGCGTCGTCGACGTACTCCCTCTCGCCGGCGACGATCCTCAGCGGCACGGAGGCGAAGCCGGGGTGCTCCGTCTCCAGGTTGGCGGACGAGTCCGCGACGATCTTGATCATCTTCTGCATGGGTCCCCTCTCTCGGCCAGGCGCGCCGGCACCGCAGCAGCGGGCACAGCGCAATGCCCGAGCATTATGCCCCTTCTCCCTAGGCACCGGACGACAAGTGCCTATCTTGCGCAAGCAACGCGTGGCAGGCTTGCCGGCTGCTAGGCGAGAGGCATGGAGCTTGCGTGATGATTTGGGAGGGGAGGCGCAGAAGCCTGAAAGCCGCTTTCAGGTGCTTTCAGATGTATTTCAGCTGGCTAACTTAACCTCATGGCATGCGGTCGAGGCCGCCGCTTGGAGCGGGCGGATCCGAATCGCAGACGCAGCCCCCGAGCCCCTCGCAAGGAGAGACGCCATGAGCACAGCCATCCAGACCTTCAAGCGCAAGGAGATAAAGTACCGCCTCTCCCCCGGGCAGCTGCGCGCGCTCGAGCAGGGGCTGCGCACCCACATGCGCCCGGACGCCTACGGGCGCACCCTCGTCAGCAGCATGTACTGGGACACCCCCGAGCGCAGCCTCATCGGGCGCAGCGTCGAGAGCCCGCTCTACAAGGAGAAGCTGCGCCTGCGCCGCTACGGCGCGGAGGTCGCGCTCGACAACGGGCCGGTCTTCCTCGAGGTCAAGAAGAAGTACAAGGGCGTCGTCTACAAGCGCCGCGTGCTGGTGAGCGGGCGGGCCGCCGCGCTGCTGCTGTGCGGCAGTCCGTACGAGGAGGCCGTGCTCGCCTTCCCGCTGGCGGGCGAGGGGCTGGCGGCTGAGAGCCTCGCGCCCCGCAACCGCCAGATCGGCGCCGAGGTGCGCCAGCTCTGCGGCTTCTACGGTGAGCTGCGCCCCTCGATGGTCGTGAACTACCAGCGCACCGCTTGGGAGCTCGCCCCGGGCAGCGCGGACGCGTGGACGCAGCTGCGCGTCACCGTCGACGAGGAGCTGGGCTTCCGCGACCTCATGGGCGGGCACCCGGAGCGCCGCGAGCCGCTCCTGCCCGCGGGAGAAGCCGTGCTCGAGGTGAAGGCCCTCGGCGCCATGCCGCGCTGGCTGGTGGACGCCCTCGAGGCAGGCCGCATCCTGCCCGGCAGCTTCACCAAGTACGGCACCGCCTACCGCACGCTTATGCGGGAGAAGGCTGCCTCGACGGCTGCATAGAGCCGCCGCTCCCTTATCCGCACCCAAGCCCCACCCACACATACAGCAAAGGAGATCCCATGCTCGACTCTACCTTCACCTCGCTCTACGCGGACACCGGCTCCGCCATGGCCAGCGTCACCAGCGCCGAGTTCCTGCTCTGCTGCGCGGCAAGCGTTGTCTTCGGCCTGGTCGTGGCCGGCGTCTACATGTTCCGCCACAGCTACAGCAAGAACTTCGTGGTGACGCTGGCGCTGCTGCCGCTCATCGTCCAGATGGTGATCACGCTGGTCAACGGCAACCTGGGCGCGGGCATCGCCGTCATGGGCGTGTTCAACCTTGTGAGGTTCCGCAGCATACCCGGCACCGCCAAGGACATCGCCAGCGTCTTCCTGGCCATGGCGGTGGGCCTGGCCACGGGCATGGGCTTCATCGGGCTGGCGGCGCTGTTCACCGCGGTGGTGGCCGCCGTCAACGTCGCCTTCGTGGCAAGCCCCCTGGGCCGCCCGCAGGAGCGCGAGATGGAGCTCAGCATCCTCGTGCCGGAGGACCTGGAGTTCAACGGCATGTTCGACGGGGTGCTGGGCGAGTACACCAGCTCCGCAGAGCTCCGGAGCGTGCAGACCACCAACATGGGCAGCCTCTACAAGCTGAGCTACGGCGTGCGCGTGCGCGACATGGCCCGCAGCAAGGAGATGCTCGACCAGCTGCGCACCCTCAACGGCAACCTCAAGGTGAGCCTGGGCTACACGCCGGAGCGCGAGGGCCTGTAAGGCGCGGGCATACGGGAAGACAGGCGAACACGAGAGAGGGGCAGACAGCCATGACATTCAAGAAGACGGGCATCTCCGGCAGGATCGCGGCATCCGCCTGCGCGGCGGCCCTGGCGGGGAGCATGTGCGCGGCTGGCTGCAGCGGCAGCGGGGCTGATTCCGTGAGCAGCGGGCAGGCGGCCTCCTTCAGCCTGGAGGCGCTCGACCTGGGCTACACAGACCGCGACAAGGACCCGAGCTACAGCGAGGAAGAAGCCGAGCTCATCGACCTGAACACGGCGGGCAGCACGGTGGAGATCACCGAGGAGGGCACCTACATCCTGCGCGGCACAGCACAAGACACCCAGCTGCTGGTGGAGTGCCAAGACGAGCAAGCCAAGGTGCAGCTGGTGCTCGACGGCGCCTCCATCAGCTGCAGCACGGGGCCGGCCGTCTACGTCAAGGCGGCGGACAAGTGCTTCGTGACGCTGGCGGCTGGCAGCGAGAACAGCCTCTCGGATGGCGACGGCTACACGCTTTCAGACGACGACGGCAGCGAGGAGCCCACCGCGGCGCTCTTCTCCAAGGCCGACCTCACCCTGCAGGGCAGCGGCTCGCTGGAGGTGTGCGGCAACACCAAGCACGCGGTGTGCAGCAAGGACGAGCTGGTGGTGACGGGCGGCAGCTACACGATCAGCTCTGCAGAAGACGGCCTGCGCGGCAAGGACTGCGTCAAGGTTCTCGACGGCAGCTTCGAGATCAGCGCCGGCGAGGACGCGGTGAAGTCCAACGAGGTCGCGGACGCGACCAGGGGATTCGTGCTCATCGACGGCGGCAGCTGGCAGGTGGAGGCGGGAGACGACGCCTTCCATGCGGAGACCGCGCTCATCGTCAACGGCGGCGATATCGAGGTGAGCACCTGCGTCGAGGGCTACGAGGGCATGCAGGTCTACATCAACGGCGGCGACACGAGCATCACGGCCAGCGACGACGCGATCAACGCATCCAGCGGGAGCTCTGCGAGCACAGAGGGGGCGGGTGGCGGCGCGCCCGGCGGCGGGGATGCCGCGCAGGCGGCCTCGGGTGGCGAGCCCCCCTCCAAGCCCGAGGGCTCGGGCGAAGGGGATGCGCAGCCCCAGCAGGCTCGCGGCGATCGGCCCTCCAGGTCTGAGGATTCCGTCAACAGCGGCCAACGCGGTGGCGGCATGGGCAGTGCCGGCGGTGGCGGCGGCATGGACGTCGACGAGAGCTGCCTCGTGCAGATCAACGGCGGCAGCGTGACGCTGGACGCGGAGGGCGACGGCATCGACAGCAACGGCGCCCTCGAGATAACCGGCGGCACCGTGGTCGTCTACGGCCCCACCGGCAGCGGCAACGGCGCGCTCGACTACGGCAGCACCGCGACCGTCACCGGCGGCACGGTCATCGCCCTGGGCAGCAGCGGCATGGCGCAGAGCTTCAGCAGCGGCGACCAGGCCTTCGCGCTGGTCTCGGCATCTGGCATCGCCGGCAGCAAGGTCGCGGTGACAGACGGCAGCGGCGTGGTGCTGGCCCAGACCACCTCTGCAAAGAGCTTCCAATGCGCCCTGGTGAGCGCCCCCGGCATGACGAGCGGCCAGACATACACCCTCACGGTCTCCGGCACAAGCACCGAATTCACAGCAGGCACGAACGGCAGCG
>JBJEHM010000030.1:17081-19633 GCA_051876075.1 Coriobacteriales bacterium | reverse complement strand
ATGGGCGGCGTGGGCGGTGCCATCAAGCAGGTGGCCAGCCTGGGCGGGCTGCTCACAGGCGGCCAGGCGGGCGAGCTCGCACGCGCCCTGCGCAAGCGCGGCGTGGCGGACGCCCCCGGCGTGGAGCCCCAGCTGGCGGCTGCAAGCAGCGGGAGCGCATGGGAGAGCGTGCAGCTGGCGCGCAACGTGCACCGCCCCACCTCCGCGTACTACATCGCGCAGATCTTCGACGGCTTCATCGAGCTGCACGGTGACCGCTGCCTGCAGGACGACGGCGCCATCGTCTGCGGCGTGGCCTGGCTGGCCGGCAAGCCCGTGACTGTCATCGCAGAGGAGAAGGGCGCCACGCTGGAGCAGCGCATCGCCCGCAACTTCGGCTGCCCCCAGCCGGAGGGTTACCGCAAGGCCATGCGCATGATGCGCCAGGCAGAGAAGTTCGGCCGACCCGTGGTGTGCCTGGTGGACACGCAGGGTGCCTTCTGCGGCAAGGAGGCCGAGGAGCACGGCATGGGCGCCGCCATCGCCGAGAGCATGTCCTGCCTGGCCAGCCTCACAGTGCCGGTGGTGTGCGCGGTGATCGGCGAAGGCGGCAGCGGCGGTGCGCTGGCCCTGGCAGTGGGCAACCGCGTGGCCATGCAGGAGCACGCCGTGTACTCGGTGCTTTCGCCCGAGGGCTTTGCCTCGATCCTGTGGAAGGACGGCAGTCGTGCACCGGAGGCAGCCGAGGTGATGAAGATGAGCGCGGCCGAAGCGGCAGAGCTGGGCGTGGTGGAGGAGGTGCTGAGCGAAGGCACTGGCCCTGCGCACGAGAACCCCGGCCAAGCGGCTGCCGAGCTCAAGGGCTACCTGGTGCGCGCCCTTGACGAGCTGGGAGAGCTGAGCGGCGAAGAGCTGCGTGCACAGCGCCACTCGAGGTTCAGGGCGCTTTAACCTGCGCCGGAAAGCGGGGCGGGGTGCGGGGCGTGCGGTGCAGGGGCGGCTGCGAGGGCTCGGGTGCGGGCGAGCAGTGCTCCGCACCCGAGCCCTCACTCCGGCGCCGCAGCTGCGGAACTCGCTCGCTTGCGCTCGCTCAGACAGTCCTCGCTCCCACGGCGCCTGCGTTCGGGCTCTGCTCCGCAGTGCTCGCCCGCACCACGTCCTCGCAGCCGTGAACCTGTGGAGTGACCTTGTGGCTTAACCGCTCTCGCTGGTTCTTACTGCTCGTTTTGGGGAAAGCGGAGGGTCTCCCAGCCGGTGTCGCGGCTGGGCTGGTAGAAGCAGCCGGGCTCGAGGCCGTCTGGCAGGTACTGCTGCTCGACCCAGTGACCGGGGTAGTTGTGCGGGTAGAGATAGGCGCCGTATTCCTCGCTGCCGGGGCGGTGGCGATCCCTCAGGTGGTTGGGCACCGCGCGGGCGGGACCGTTGCGGACCTCTGCCAGCGCAGCGTCGATAGCGGCCTCCGATGAGTTGCTCTTGGGAGCCAGCGCCAGGTAGATGGCGGCGTGGGCCAGGTTGATGCGGCACTCCGGGTAGCCGATGACCTCGGCGGCCTTGAAGGCGGCGTGGGCGATGGGCAGGGCGCGCGGGTCTGCCAGGCCGATGTCCTCGCTGGCAGAGATCATGAGCCGGCGCGCGATGAAGCGCGGGTCCTCCCCGCCTTCGATCATGCGGGCCAGCCAGTAGACGGCGGCGTCTGGATCAGAGCCGCGGATTGACTTGATGAAGGCGGAGATGACGTCGTAGTGCGTGTCTCCGTCTTTATCATAGGGCAGCTGGCGGTGCGGGGTTGCCTCCTGCACCTGCTGGGCGTCTATGGCGCCGCCGGGCTCTGTGAGGGCAGCGGCCAGCTCAAGCGTGGTGAGCGCCATACGGGCGTCCCCGCCTGCGGTGAGGACGATGGCGTTCATCGCCTCTTCTGTGATCTGGTACTCGCCGTTCAAGCCGCGCTCGTCTTCGAGCGCGCGCTCCAGCAGCGTGCGCACGCCCTTGGTGCCGATGGGCTTGAGTTCCACGATGCGGCTGCGGCTGATGAGGGCGGAGTTAACCTCGAAGAAGGGATTTTCTGTGGTGGCGCCGATGAGGATGACCACGCGGTCTTCCACAGCGTGGAGCAGCGCGTCTTGCTGGCTGCGGGAAAAGCGGTGAATCTCGTCGATGAAGAGGATGGTGCGCTTGCCGTTGAGCAGCAGGCGCTGGCTTGCGGCGTCTATCTCGCGCCGGAGGTCCTTGACGCTGCCCGTGATGGCGCTGACCTCCACGAACACCGCGTTGGTGCTCTGGGCGATGACGTGCGCGATGGAGGTCTTGCCGGTGCCTGCGGGCCCGTAGAGGATCACGGAGGAGAGCGCGTCTTTCTCTATGGCGCGGCGCAGCCAGGTGCCCTTGCCGACGGCTTCCTCCTGCCCCACGACTTCGTTCATGGTGCGGGGGCGCATGCGCACAGCGAGGGGCGCCGCGTTGAAGCGGGTCTCCTTATCGACCTCTGCAAAGAGGCTATCCATGCCATCCATACTCATGCCGCCCATGATAGCGCAGCCCTGTGACGCAGTACGTTGCACAGGTTCACAGCTGCG
>JBJEHM010000030.1:12254-16981 GCA_051876075.1 Coriobacteriales bacterium | reverse complement strand
CAGCTGCGGTGCTGGAGTGAGGGCTCGGGTGCGGCGCACTGCTCGCCCGCGGCCCGCCCCCTCGCAGCCGACCTTGCAGGGGGGATGCCGCCGTTCGCGGGATGGTGTGAAGAAATTTGAATTCGTGTGAACTCCAGCGCGCTGCAGTGGTAGGCTTCATACGAAATCAAAATTCGTATGAACCTCGCTAGGAGGCACTCATGAACGCCATCTCCCGCCGCTCCCTGCTCAAGACCCTGGGCCTCGCCGCTGTTGCCGGCGCGGGCGGAGCGGTCCTCTCCGGGTGCTCTAAGGGCGGTGACAACCCTGGTTCCGCCACCGATACCTCCCAGGTTGTCATCGCCATGAGCCCCAGCTCGGAACCTGCAGCCGGCTTTGATCCCTGCATCGCGTGGGGCTGCGGCGAGCACGTGCACGAGCCCCTCATCCAGTCCACCCTCATCACCACGGACGAGAACCTCGAGTTCGTGCCAGACCTGGCAACCGAGTACGGCTGCTCTGACGACGGCATGACCTGGACCTTCACCCTGCGCCAGGACGCCGTGTTCTCTGACGGCACGCCGCTGACTGCGGCAGACGCCGCCTTCACCATCAACACCATCAACTCCTCTGCCCAGGCCCAAGCCGACCTCTCCATGGTCAAGGAGGCCGTGGCCGTGGACGACTACACCCTGCGCCTTGACATGGCCAAGCCCAACAACGCCCTGCTCTACACCCTGGCCGTGGTGGGCATCGTGCCCGCCGCCAGCTACAACGCCAACTACGGCGCGGCGCCCATCGGCAGCGGCCGCTACCTGCTGGAGCAGTGGGACCAGGGCCAGCAGGTGATCTTCACCGCCAATCCCAGCTACTACGGAGAAGCGCCCCTCATGCAGAAGGTGGTCGTCGTCTTCATGGAGGAAGACGCCGCCCTGGCCGCATGCAAGGCCGGCGAGGTCGACATCGCCTATACCTCCGCCCTCATGGCAGACAAGGTGCCCCAGGGTTACGAGCTCTTCGAATGCGCCACCGTCGACTCCCGCGGCATATCGCTGCCCACGCGCCCGGCAGGCAGCAAGGAGCGCATGGGAATGGATGGCGCCAAGCACCCCGTGGGCAATGATGTGACCGCTGACCTCGCCATGCGCCGCGCCATCAACCTGGCCGTGGACCGCCAGGCCATGATCGACAACGTGCTCAACGGCTACGGCAGCGCCGCCTACAGCGTGGGCGACGGCATGCCTTGGAGCAGCGAGGACATGAAGGTGGAGCGCGACGTGCAGGCTGCGCAGCGCCTGCTCGAGGAGGCCGGCTGGAAGGCGGGGGAGGACGGTGTCCTGGTCAAGGACGGCACCCGCGCCTCGTTCCCGCTGCTCTACGCCGCGGGCGACTCCACCCGCCAGGCTCTGGCCTACGAGTTCTCCAACCAGATGGCGCAGTTGGGCATCGAGGTCGAGGTCAAGGGCGGCGACTGGGACACCGACCTCTACCCGCACCAGTTCGACGCGCCCATCCTGTGGGGCTGGGGCTCCAACTCCCCCGTCGAGCTCTACGAGCTGAGCTACTCCAGCGGCTGGGGCAACGTGGCCGCCTACGACAGCACGGTGGTCGACGGCCACCTGGACGCCGCGCTGGCCGCGCCCACGCTGGAGGACTCCTACAATGAGTACAAGCTGGCCATGTGGGACGAGCAAGCCCAAGACGGCGTGGCGCCCAAGGGCGCTGCCACCTGGGTGTGGCTGGCCAACATCGACCACCTTTATTTCCAGCGCGTGGGCCTCCAGGTGGCCCAGCAAAAGCCGCACCCGCACGGGCACGGCTGGTCGCTGGCGAACAACGTCGACCGCTGGACCTGGGCGTAAGAGCGCCCGGACGGCTGGCCCGGCACGGCCCTGAAAGGACACCCACCCGCCCCTATGGCGCGCTTTATCGGAAAGAAGCTGCTGTACTTTGCCCTGCTCATGCTGGCCGTGAGCGTGGTGACCTTTGCCCTGGTGGGTCTGTCCCCCATAGACCCGGTGCAGGCCAACGTGGGGCAGAACGGCCTGCTGTCCATGAGCGCGGAAAAGCGCGCGCAGCTGGCCAGCTACTGGGGTGCCGACCTGCCCATCTGGGAGCGCTACCTCAACTGGGCCGGGGCGTTCATCACCGGCGACTGGGGGACGTCCCTGCGCTTCAACGCGCCCGTGACCCAGGTGATCGCCACGCGCGCGGCAAACTCCCTGCTGTTGTTGGCGGTTGCCTGGCTCATCAGCGGCGTGCTGGGCTTTGTGCTGGGCGTGCTGGCCGGCGCCACCAAGGGCAGCGTGGCAGACAAGCTGGTCTGCGGCTACTGCTACCTGCTGGCCTCCACGCCCACCTTCTGGATCGGGCTCATCATGCTCATGGTGTTCTCTGTGAGCCTGGGGTGGTTCCCGCTGGGCTTCTCTGCGCCCATCGGCGTGCCCGCCAGCGAGGTCACGGTCTTCCAGCAGCTGCAGTGCATGGTGCTGCCGGCGCTCACCTTGTCTCTGGTGGGGGTGGCCAACATCGCGCTGCACACGCGCGAGAAGACCATCGACGTGCTGCAGACCCCCTACATGCGCTTTGCCCGCGCCCGCGGGATGGGCGTGTGGGAGACCCTGCGCATCCACGGTCTGCGCAACCTGGCGCTGCCTGCGCTCACGCTGCAGTTTGCCAGCATCTCCGAGATATTCGGCGGCTCTGTGCTGGTGGAGCAGGTCTTCTCCTACCCCGGGCTGGGGCAGGCGGCTGTCACCGCGGGCCTGGGCGGAGACGCCCCGCTGCTGGTGGGCATCGCGCTGGTGAGCGCCGCGCTGGTCTTTGCGGGCAACCTGGCCGCCAACATACTCTACGGCGTGCTCGACCCGCGCATCAGGGAGGAGGAGCGCCGTGCCTAGCCTCGAGGGCGCTCGCCGTGCCGCCGCCACTCCCGCGCCTGCCGCTCCGCTGCTGCATGCGCCGGCGCGCCCGCTGGGCTCTGGCCGCCGCCGCGTGGCGTTGGCCTCCTTCGTCGTGCCTGCCGTGGCCCTGGTGCTCCTGGTGCTTGCGGGCCTGAGCTGCCAAGACGCCGCGCAGCTCGCGGACTTCACGGCAAAGGGCCTGTCCCCTTCGCTGGAGCACCCCTTTGGCACGGACATGATGGGGCGCGACATGCTTGCCCGCACCCTTGCGGGGCTTTCCACGAGTGTGCTCGTGGGCCTGCTGGCGGCGGGCGCCTCTTCGCTCATCGCGCTGGCGCTGGGCACGGCGGCGGCCCTGGGCGGCCCCAAGGCAGACGCCGCCGTCACCTGGCTCATCGACCTCTGCATGGGCATCCCGCACATCGTGCTGCTCATCCTCATCAGCTATGCCCTGGGCAAGGGCTTCTGGGGTGTTGCAGTTGGCGTGGCGCTCACGCACTGGCCCAGCCTCACGCGCGTGATCCGCGCCGAGGTCCTCCAGTGCAAGGGAGCGCCGTATGTGGCGGTGGCGCGCAAGCTGGGCGTGGGTCCGCTGCGCATCGCGCTCACGCACGTGCTGCCGTATGTGCTGCCCCAGTACCTGGTGGGCCTGGTGCTGCTCTTCCCCCACGCCATCCTGCACGAGGCCGCCGTGACCTTCCTGGGCTTTGGGCTTTCTCCGGAGCAACCGGCCATCGGCATCATCTTGAGCGAGTCCATGAGCTACCTCACCGCCGGCATGTGGTGGCTGGCCGTCTTTCCCGGCCTGGCGCTGATCGCTGCCGTGCTCCTCTTTGAGCTTGCGGGCTCTGCCCTGCGCCGCCTTGCCGACCCCCACCGAGCACAGGAATAGGGGGCGAAGACTATGGCAGAGAACAACGCCACTTTGGGGACAGGCCCCGGGGTGCATGGGCCGCACGCAGACGCGGAGCTGCACCACCATCACAGCCACGCGCGGGGTTCCGCGCACCCCGGCCACCACCACCTGCTCACCTGCGAGCACCTGAGCGTGGCGTTCTCCATGTACGAGCAAGACGCACCCTTCTTCCGCGCGCGCCGCAGGCTGGTGCCCGTGATCGAGGACCTGAGCGTGTCTGTCCACGAAGGCGAGGTCCTGGCCGTGGTTGGTGCCAGCGGCAGCGGCAAGACCTTGCTGGCGGACTGCATCATGGGCATGTTCGAACCCAACGCCACGGTGGGCGGCACCATCTGGTTCGACGGCCAGCAGCAGGACGCCCGCGGCTTGGCAGCCCTGCGCGGGCACGGCATATCCCTGGTGCCGCAGAGCGTCAACCACCTGGACCCGCTCATGCGCGTGGGGCGCCAAGTGGAGGGCCCTGCCGCCACCCCGCAGGAGCGCGCCGCCCGCTGCCAGCGCCGCCGCGAGCTCTTTGCGCGCTACAACCTGGGGGAAGACGTGGCCCAGATGTACCCGCACCAGCTCTCTGGCGGCATGGCCCGCCGCGTGCTGCTGTGCTGCGCTCTCATGGATGCGCCCAAGCTCATCGTGGCAGACGAGCCCACACCCGGCATGGACCTGGCGCTGGCGGTGCAGGCCCTGCAGGACCTGCGCGCCTTTGCGGACGCCGGCGGCGGCGTGCTGCTGATCACACACGACATAGAGCTCGCCCTGCGCGTGGCAGACCGCGTGGCCGTCTTCAAGGACGGTACCGTGGTGGAGGAGACCGCCGTCGAGTCCTTCAACAGCCCGGACACCCTGCGCCATCCCTTCACCCGCGCCTTGTGGCACGCCCTGCCAGAGCACGGCTTCCACGCGGCTGCACCTACCACCGAGCCGGGGCCTGT
>JBJEHM010000030.1:1164-12021 GCA_051876075.1 Coriobacteriales bacterium | reverse complement strand
CACCGAGCCGGGGCCTGTCCCCAAAGCCGTCGAGGAGCCGGGGCCTGTCCCCGCACCTACCACCGAGCCGGGGCCTGTCCCCAAAGCCGTCGAGGAGCCGGGGCCTGTCCCCGCAGTCCAGGGGCCTGTCCCCACACCCGCTACCACCGAGCCGGGGCCTGTCTCCACCGTTGAGGGGCCTGTCCCCGCAGCTTCGGACGGGGAGGGGGAGCCATGCTAGCCGCCCGCACCCCGTACCCCGCAGCCCTGCCGCTCGCCGCCCGAGAGGAGCTCCCATGCTAGAGGCCCGCGAGCTGAGTTTTGCCTACCCTGGCTCCGCCCCGGTGCTGCAAGACGTGAGCCTGAGCGTTGAGCCGGGCGAGCGCGTGGCCCTGTGCGCGCCCTCTGGCCGCGGCAAGACCACGCTCTGCCAGCTGTTGGCAGGCTACCTCGTACCCGCAAGCGGCAGCGTGTTGATTGACGGCGCGCCCCTGCCCGCTCGCGGCGCCTGCCCGGTGCAGATGATCTGGCAGCACCCAGAGAAGGTGCTCGACCCGCGCATGGCCCTGGGGCGCTCGCTCGCCCAGGCCGGGCAGCCAGACCAGCGCGTCACCGGGGCCCTGGGCATTCGCCCGCAGTGGCTGTCGCGCTACCCGCACGAGCTCTCTGGCGGCGAGCTGCAGCGCTTCTGCATCGCCCGCGCATTGGGCGCCAACCCGCGCTACCTCATCGCAGACGAGATATCGACCATGCTCGACGCCGTCACCCAAGCCCAGCTGTGGGGCTTTCTGCTGGAGGAGCAGCAGCGCCGTGGCTTTGGCATGCTGCTGGTGACCCACTCCCCACAGCTGCAGGAGCTGCTGGCCACCCGCGTTGTGGAGCTCTAGGCCATCTCCGCGTTGCCGCGCCCCTGCGCTACCATGGTGGGCATGCAAACGAAGTGCTGTTTGGCCCTCCCGTCATCCTGAGCGCACGCGAGCGAACGCGCGCAGCCGAAGGGTCTGCGAGCTGCGGTCTCGCGGCTCAATTCGAGACTCTTCGGCCCTGGCCTACGGCCTCCGCTCAGGATGACGGGCACGGCGTTCGAACCCAGGCTTGACCGAACAGCGCTGACCTGAGGAGTGAAGCTATGACCAAGAAGCTCTTGATGGGCAACGAGGCCTTTGCCTGCGCCGCCCTGGAAGCCGGGGTGCGCGTTGCCGCAGGCTACCCGGGCACGCCGTCTTCAGAGGTGATCGAGACCATCGCCGCGCGTGTGGCAGACGGCAGCGCCCAGGGCGTGCACGTCGAGTGGTCCACCAACGAGAAAGCCGCCCTGGAGCTGCTGGCCGGCGCGGCCTACTGCGGCGCGCGCACCCTGTTCACCTGCAAGCAGGTGGGCCTCAACGTGGCCAGCGACCCCCTGATGAGCCTCAACTACGTGGGCGTCAAGGGCGGCTGCGTGCTGCTGGTGGCAGACGATCCCGGCCCCATCAGCTCCCAGACCGAGCAGGACACCCGCCGCTTTGCGAGCTTTGCCAAGCTGCCCGTGCTCGACCCCTCCACGCCGGAGGAGGGCTTTGCCATGATGGGGCGGGCCTTCGAGCTTTCCGAGGCCTATGGCACGCCCGTCATCGTGCGCCCCACCACGCGCATCGACCACGCCAGCACCTACTTCGACGTGCAGCCGAGCACCCAGGCGCGTCCCGTGCCGCAGGAGGGCTTTGAGAAGGACCCCAGGTGGGTCATCTTCCCGCGCCGCGCTTTCCAAGCGCACGAGGAGATCAACCAGCGCCTGCAGGCCATCGCCGCCGCCTTTGCACAGGAGCCGGCCTACCGCGCCTTCAACCCCGTCACCCAGGCGGGCCAGGGCGTGCCGAGCATCGGCGTCATCGCCGGCGGCGTGAGCGCGGCCTACATGCGCGAGGCCCTCGTGCAGCTGCAGCAGCTTGCCTCTAGCGCTGGCGTGCAGCTGCCCGCAATACGCCTGCTGCAGGTGGGCACGCCCTATCCCTTCCCGCAGGGTCTGGCGCTGGAGTTTACGCAGGGGTTGCAGGCCGTGCTCTCATACGAGGAGCTCGACAACGTGCTCGAAGACGAGCTGCTGCGCCTGGCCGGCCGCCAGCACCTGCAGCTGGAGGTCTGCGGCAAGCTCACCGGCCATGCGGCCACACGCGGCGAGAACTCGACGGACGACGCCCTGGTGCGCCTGTGCGCCTTTGCAGACGAGCAGCTGGGCTGCAGCCTGAGCGCCCTGCTGCCGGCCGCCGCGCCCTACAGCTACCCCGCCGCCGCGCAGGAGCTGCCCGTGCGCCCGCCCGTGCTTTGCGCCGGCTGCCCCCACCGCGGCAGCTTCTACGCCGTCAAGCGCGCGCTGGGCAAGCGCGAGGCCGTCTACTGTGGGGACATCGGCTGCTACACCCTGGGCAACGCCGCCCCGCTCAACACCACGGACACCTGCCTGTGCATGGGCGGCGGCATCACCATGGCGCAGGGCTTTGCCGTGGCAGAGCCCCACAAGAAGCAGCTGGCCTTTGTGGGCGACTCCACCTTCTTTGCCAGCGGGATCACCGGCTGCGCCAACGCCGTCTACAACCAGCACGACATTACCGTCTGCGTGCTCGACAACGGCACCACCGCCATGACAGGCAAGCAGCCCCACCCCGGCACCGGCGCCACGCTCATGGGTACGCAGAGCGCCCCCATCGCCATCGACGGCGTGCTGAGGGCCCTGGGCTTTGCGTGCATCACCTACGCCAACCCCCTCAAGCTCGACGAGGCCGTGGCCGCCGCGCGCGAGGCCATCGACTTTGCCGGCCCCAGCGCCGTCATCTTACGCAGCCCCTGCATCCAGCTGATCAAGCCAGGCGCGCCTGTCCAAGTGAACGCAGACGCATGCACCGGCTGCAAGCTGTGCATCAACGCCATCGGCTGCCCGGGCCTGGGCTTTGACCCCGCCGCCGCCGGGCCCAAGAGCAAGGGCCGCGGCCAGGCCTTCGTCGACCCCGGCCAGTGCAACGGCTGCGGGCTGTGCACCCAGCTGTGCAGCTTCAACGCGATCGTGCCCTCCGGCGCAGAAGGGGAGGAGGCCGCCCATGCGTAACGTGCTCCTCACCGGCATCGGCGGGCAGGGCACCGTGCTCGCCGCCAAGCTCCTTGCCCAGGCCGCCCAGGCCCGCGGCTGGCAGGTGCGCACGGCAGAGACCATCGGCATGGCACAGCGCGGCGGCTCCGTGGTGAGCCATGTGCGCATGGGAGACGCCGGCGAGACCGTCGAGGCGCCCCTGCTCAACCGCGGCACCGCCCAGCTCATCGTGGCCTTTGAGCCCGGTGAGGCCGCCCGCTGCCTGCCCTTCCTGGCCCCAGGCGGCACCGTGGTCACCGCTGCCACGGCCGTGCAGCCCATCACCGCCGCCCTCAGCGGCTCCGGCTACAGCAGCCAGGGCGCGCTTGAGGGCCTGCGCAGCGCGCTCCAGGGCACGGATGCACAGCTTGTGGTGGTCGACGACGCCGCCCTGGTGCAGCAGATGGGCAGCCGCAAGGTCCTCAACGTGATGCTGCTGGCCTGTGCGCTTAACACCGGCTGCCTGCCGCTCACGCTCGACGACCTGCGCAGCGCCGTGCGCGCCTGCGTCAAGCCGCGCTTTGTGGACATGAACCTCGCCGCCATCGACACCGCCGTGCGCTAAGGGCCCTCGCGCTCGCCTGCGCCGCGCGTGATCCCCTGATCTGCGCACGGGGTAGGGAGCAGGGACGCACAAAAGCGCGCTGTACAGGAGGCGCTGTCCAAGAAGGGGGGTTAGGCGGCGTTTAGTGGCCAAGATTGCGGGTTAGGCGGCGTTCATACTTTTATGAACACCGCCTAACCCCACTTTTTGGACACAAAACGCCGCCTACTTGGCATTTCTGGACAGCAACGGTCCCCGCGGCTGCTCGGGGCCAACAAAAAAGAGGCGCTGTTGCGCCTCTTTTTTGTTGCGATGCACTGGTTGCCTAGTACCTGTTGTCGAAGATGCGGCGTGTCTTCTTCTCTGAGCGCGGGAGCTCGCCGACTTCGACGGCCTTGGCGTGCGGGGTCATGCCGATCTTGCCCTTGAAGATGCTGGCCAGGTTCTCCTCGATGCGCGGCCACTCGCTCTTGGGGCGGTCCGTCTCGAAGAAGAGGGTGAGGTGGTCGCGGCCGTTGACGTGGTCGATCATCACCTGGTACTCGCTGGAAGCGCCATCTGTGAAAGCGATGACCTCCTCGATCTGGGCGGGGAACATGTTCACGCCGCGCACCTTGACCATGTCGTCTGTGCGGCCGGTGATGATGTCGATGCGGGGATGCGGGCTGCCGCACTCGCAGGGCTCGGGCACGATGCGGGAAAGGTCGTGCGTGCGGAAGCGGATGAGCGGCGCGCCTTCCTTCTGCAGGGTGGTGATGACGATTTCTCCGGGCTGGCCGTCTGGCACGAGCTCGCCGGTCTCTGGGTCGACGATCTCCAGGTAGATGAAGTCGTTCCAGATGTGCATGGCGCTGTCTGCCTTGCAGTTGATGCCGATGCCGGGGCCGTAGACCTCCGTGAGGCCGTAGATGTCGTAGAGCTCAACGCCCAGCTCGTTGGAGATGCGGCGGCGCATCTTCTCTCCCCAGCGCTCGGAGCCGATGACGCCCTTCTTGAGCTTGATCTTGTCGCGGATGCCGCGCTTCTCGATCTCCTCGGCCAGCAGCAGCGCATAGGAGCTGGTGGCGCAGACCACGGTGGAGCCAAAGTCCTGCATCATCTGGAGCTGCTTTTCTGTGTTGCCGGGGCCCATGGGGATGGCCATGGCGCCCAGGCGCTCCGCACCGGCCTGGAAGCCGATGCCCGCGGTCCACAGGCCGTAGCCCGGGGTGATCTGGATGACGTCGTCTTTGGTGATGCCGGCGTACTCGTAGCAGCGCGCGAACATCTTGGCCCAGTCGTCGACGTCCTTCTTGGTGTAGGGGATGACAACCGGGGTGCCCGTGGTGCCAGAGGAGGAGTGGATGCGCACGATCTCGCTCTGCGGGACGGCGGCCAGGCCCATGGGGTAGGCCTCGCGCAGGTCTGCCTTTTCTGTGAAGGGGAGTTTCTCGAAGTCCTCTTGGGACTGGATGGCGTCGATGTCGATGCCTGCGAACTTCTTGGCGTAGAAGCCGTCTGGGATGTCCATCAGGCGCTGAAGCTGCGCCTTGATCATCGCAAACTGCTCCGGTGTCATCTTCATGTGATGCTCCTGTCTCGTTTTCCCTGCCGCCGACGCTTAGCGGCCCAACGCGCTGATTATACGCCCCAATCCCGCACGGCGGCAGCGCGCCCTGTCCCCCTAGAGGCTGATGTTGAGGACGAGGGTGGCGATGGCGGCTGCCAGCAGGCCCAGGCCCAAGAGCATGTAGGCGTAGTCCGCGCCGGCAAAGGGGTACTCCTTGAAGCCGCTCTGGCGGTTGCGCAGGTTGAAGCCGCGCACCTCGGCCGCGATGGCGGCGGAGTTGGTCTTGCGCACAGAGCCAACCAGCAGCGGCACGCACAGGGGGATCATCAGGCGTATGCGCTTGAGCAGCCCGCCGTCGAACTCCACGCCGCGCGCGGTCTGCGCCTCCATGATGCCGCTCATGTCGTTCATGAACACGGGGATGAAGTGCACCGTGGACGTGAAGACGAAGGCGTACTTGTACGGCACATGGCAGATCTTGACCAGGGAGTTGGCGATGTCGTTGAGCTTGGTGACGTAGAACACCAGGAACAGCGGCACGGCGCAGGCCACCAGACGCAAGACGATGCGGACGGCTGCGAGGATGGAGCCGGTGCCGATGTAGCCCCAGGGCAGCTCCACCAGCAGTGCGCCCTGCGGGGTGGTGAACAGCGCGATGAGCGCCAGCAGCAGCGAGAACCCCGTCACAGCCTTGGCAAGCCCCAGGGTCTGCTTCATCATGCCGCAGTTGGCCGCCAGCGCAAAGTCCAGCACCAAGATGAGCCCCAGCAAGATGAAGCTCTTGGTCAGGAAGCACGCGAAGATGATCAGCAGGCTGGCCAGCAGCTTGGCCACCGGGTTGAGCCTGTGGAGGAAGCTGTCCCCCGGCACGTACTCCAGAAAGCCCTTCATCGCAGGCCCCCCTTCTGCGCGGCGCACTCCTGCAGGGCGCGCGTGAGCTCCTCGAGCGTGTTGGCGCTGGCCACGGGCGTGCCCGCCAGCTGCGGGTGGCGCTCCACCAGCTCCATGGAGATGGCCACGACCTGCGGCGGCACCAGGTCCCCGCGCTGCAGCACCTGGCGGTTGCGCAGCAGCTCGAAGGTGGGACCCTGCGCCACCAGCTCGCCGCGGGTCATCACCACGATGCGCTGGGCGTAGTCTGCCACCACCTCCATGTCGTGGCAGACCATGACGATGGTCTTTCCCTCGCGGTGCAGGCGGGCGATGATGTCCATCACCTTCTGGCACTCGCGGAAGTCCAAACCCGTGGTGGGCTCGTCGAGCACGATCACGGGCGGTTCCATGACGATGATGCTGGCCAGCGCCAGCAGCTGGCGCGTGCCGCGGTTGAGCAGGTAGGGCTCGGCGTCTGGGTCAAAGCCGAACTCCTCTATTATGGCGCTCACGCGGGCGCGGGCCTCGTCTGTGAGCGCGTCTTGCGCCTTGAAGCCGAACTCCAGCTCCTCGCGCACGGTGTTGCAGCAGATCTGGCGGTCTGGGTTCTGGAAGAGGAAGCCCACGCGGCGGGCCAGCTCGCTGGTCTTGAGCTGGGTGGTGGGCACGCCGTCTATGAGGACCTGCCCCGCGGTGGGCTTGAGCAGGCCGTTCACAAGGCGCATGGTGGTGGACTTGCCGGCGCCGTTGGTACCCACAAAGGCAACGAACTCGCCGTCCTCGATGCTCAGGCAGAGGTCCTTGAGTATGGGCGTCTCTGCCACGTACGCTGCGTCAACGTGGTCGAAGGTGATCATGCCAGCGCCTCCTCGCATGCGGCCACGCCCTCTGCCACGTTGCGGCAGGCCGGCCCGCTGTAGAGCCCCAGCTTCCCCAGCCTGTGGCCCAGGCTGGTGGAGCGGGGACAGTTGATGCCCTCTGCCAGCAGCTCGTCTGCGTGCTCGAGCACCGCGCCCGGCGCGTCGTCGAAGAGTATGCCGCCCTCCTTCACGATGATGAGGCGGTCGGCAAACTGGCTGAGCAGGGCGATCTTCTGCTCGACCACGATGACGGTGGTGCCGTGCTCGCGCGCATAGCGCTGCAGCAGCTCGAAGACCGCCTGCGAGCTGGCCGGGTCGAGCTCTGCGGTGGGCTCGTCGAGCACCAGCACCTGGGGTCGCAGCGCCAGGATGGAGGCGACGGCCACCTTCTGCTTCTGGCCGCCGGAGAGGCTCGCGATGTTGCGCTCGCGCAGGTCCAGTATGCCCATGGCCTGCAGGGCTTCCTCCATGCGGGGGAGCACCTCCTCGCGCGGGATGCCAAAGTTCTCCAGCCCGTAGAGCAGCTCGTCTTCCACCACGCTGGAGACCATCTGGCTGTCTATGTCCTGGCAGACGCTGCCCACCATGCGCGAGATGTCCGTGAGGCTGGTCTCCACGGTGTCGCGCCCGTTGATGAGCACGGCGCCGTAGAAGTCGCCGGGGTAGCAGTGGGGGATGATGCCGTTGAAGGCGTAGGTGAGGGTGGACTTGCCGCTGCCCGCGGCGCCGGTGATGCCCACGAACTGCCCATCGGGGATGGTCAGGTTGATGTTGTGGACCGTGGGCTGCGAGCTCTCCTTGTAGGTGAAGCTCAGGTCCTTGATCTGGATCATGGGGTGCTCCCGTTTGCTTGAAGGCGCGCGCCCCGCCCCGGCGTTGCCGGCAGGGCGGGGCTGAGGGAACGCGCCGTGCGTTGCCGGTGTGCGCTAGGCGCGCTTGAGGGCCTTCTTCAAGATGGGGGTGAGGATGGCGGCGCAGACGGCGTTCATGGCGCCGGTGCCAAAGACCATGGGCACGTACATGAGCAGGACCTCCGGCACGCCCAGGCCGTTGATGCCGCAGCCCACGATGAGGGCGAAGGTGTAGCCGCTCACCAGCGTGGAGAGGAAGGTGATGACAGCGGGGAAGGCCACGCTCTGGACGGCAAAGTTGCTGCGGGCGATCTTGGCCAGGCCCAGCACCAGCAGGCCGCAGACCAGCGCGCCGAGGGTCTCGGACGCGATGTTGACCAGCGGCGTTGCGTTGAGCATGGGGATCTGGGAGAGCAGGCCGGTGATGAGGCCGATGAGCACGGCCTGGAAGACCTTGGGGCGCACCAGGATGATGGCCAGGCAGTACATGGCGATCATGAAGTTGGGCTTCATGCCCGCAAAGGTGAGGAAGCTGGACACAGTCAGCTTGAGAACAGCGCCGGCTGCCAACAGCACGGCCACCAGGATCAGGTCCTGGGTGGAGAAGCCCTGCTTCTCCTGGGTAGAAACAACTCGTTTCTCTGCCATTTTCATGGCTCCTTTCACTCTGGGCTTTTACGTCTCTTACGCAATCCTGCCCGCCGTTATATGGAGCAGCGCTGCTTTTGGCCTGCAGCGCGGGTTCCCTATGGAATTGCCGCAGAGTCTAAGCCCATTTCTCGCTGCCGCGCAAGGGGTGATTTGGATTTTTTATGGAGCGGCGCTCGGTGAAAGGCAGGGAGGGGCCGCGCCAAGTTTTTTGAATTCGGGGCTTGTTTTTGTTACCAGGTCGAAACATAATGCGGAGTGTTACCCCCGCAAAAGGGACGGGGAGTAGTTGAGAAGGGAATAGCATCATGAAGAAGCTCAACCTCAAGAAGGTTGGCGCTGCTGTTTTTGCAAGCGCCACCGCACTCGCACTCGCTGCCGGCCTCGCAGGCTGTGGCGGCAACCAATCCTCCACTGAACAGAAGAGCGAAGCAACAGCCACCTACAAGGTGGGCATCTGCAACTACATGGACCACGCGTCCCTCAACCAGATCGCAGAGAGCCTCGAAGAGCAGCTCGACGCCCTGGGAGAAGAGAACAACATCGACTTCGAGGTCGACTACCAAAACGGCAACGCAGACGACTCGATCATCTCCCAGATCATCTCTGACTTCCAGGCCGATGGCGTGGACTGCATGGTGGGCATCGCCACCCCCGTCGCCATGAGCATGCAGGCCGCAACCGAGGACACAGAGCTCCCCGTCATCTTCTCCGCCGTGAGCGACCCCGTCTCCACCGGCCTCGTCGAGTCCATGGAGAACCCCGGCTACAACCTCACCGGCACCTCCGACTACCTCAACACCTCCGCGGTCATCGACCTGATGCTCGCCCAGAACCCCCAGATGAAGACCCTGGGCCTGCTCTATGACGCCGGCCAGGACTCCTCCACCACCGCCATCAAGGAGGCCAAGGCCTACGCGGCAGAAAAGGGCCTCAAGGTTGCCGAGCGCACCGGCACCACGGTTGACGAGCTCCAGCAGGCAGCCCAGCAGCTGGTGACGGACGGCGCAGACGCCGTCTTCACCCCGCAGGACAACACCGTGCAAAACGCCGAGTCTGCCATCTACGAGACCTTCATCGAGGCCGGCATCCCGCACTACGGCGGCGCTGACTCCTTCGCCCTCAACGGCGCCTTTGCAGGCTACGGCGTTGACTACGCCAACCTGGGTGTGGAGACCGCCAACATGGTCTACGATGTGCTCGTGAACGGTGCGGCCCCTGCAGTCACCCCGGTCCAGACCTTTGAGAACGGCATCTGCACCATCAACACAGAGACCTGCGAGGCACTGGGCTTCGACCTCGAGCAGATCAAGGCCGCCTTCAAGGACCTGTGCACCCAGATCAAGGAAGTCGTCACCGCAGACGAGTTCTCCTCTGAGAAGTAATCCAACGCGCAATGCCAGCGGGGCAGGCCACGCGGCCCGCCCCGCTTTCGCTTGCATACCACCCTGAAGGAGGACGACATGTTAGTTTCGCTGCTGGGGCCCTTGCAGACGGCGCTCGAGCTGGGCCTCATCGCATCGCTCACCGTGCTCGCCCTCTTCCTGAGCTACTCCATGCTCAACGTCTGCGACCTCTCCACAGACGGCTGCTTTACCTTGGGCGCGGCCACCGCTGCTGTGTTCGTGCTGGCGGGGCACCCGCTTCTCAGCATCCCGGCGGCCATGTGCGCGGGCATGCTCAGCGGCCTGGTCACCGCCTTCCTCCAAACCAAGATGGGCGTTGACAGCTTGTTGGCGGGCATCATCGTCAACACGGGCCTGTACTCCGTGAACATCGGCGTCATGGGCAACTCGAGCCTGCTCAACCTCAACAAGAAGATCACCGTCTTCACCATGATGTCAGACGCCCTCAAGGGCACCCCGCTTGCGGGCTTCTCCGACCTCATCGTGATCCTCATCTTCGTGGCCCTGGCGGTGCTGCTGCTGAGCCTGTTCCTGCGCACCAAGCTGGGCCTGGCCATACGCGCCACGGGCAACAACCCGGACATGGTCAAGTCGTCTTCCATCAACCCGGCCATGACCATCATCATCGGCCTGGTGTTGGCCAACGCCCTCACAGGCCTTTCCGGCTGCCTGCTGGCGGAATACCAGAAGAGCGTCAACATTCAGATCGGCACGGGCATGGTGACCATCGCGCTGGCGTCCCTGCTGATTGGCGAAGGCTTCTTCAAGCGCAAGAAGATCCCCGTGCGCGCGTGCGGAGCGGTGTTGGGCAGCTTCATCTTCCGCGTGGTGTACACCATCGCGCTGCGCTTCAACATGCCGGCCTTCATGCTCAAGCTGGTGTCCTCTGTGATCGTGGTCATCGCCATCAGTGGGCCCTACATCAAGAGCCGCTACCCGGAGTTCCATAAGAAGTACGTGCGCCGCAAGCAGCGCAAGCAGGCCGCGGAGGGCAAGGAGGCCAGCAATGCTTAAGCTCGAGCACATCTCCAAGACCTTCAACCC
>JBJEHM010000030.1:0-1064 GCA_051876075.1 Coriobacteriales bacterium | reverse complement strand
ATGAGCATCCTGGAGAACATGGCGCTTGCCGCGGGGAGGGGAGGCTGGTTCTCCACCATCTCGCGCAAGGACAAGGAGGCCTTCCGCGAGAGGCTGAGCCTGCTGGACATGGGCCTGGAAGACCGCCTGGACCAGCCGGTGGGGCTGCTTTCTGGCGGACAGCGCCAGGCGCTCACCCTGCTCATGGCCACCTTCAACGCGCCCAAGCTGCTGCTGTTGGACGAGCACACGGCGGCACTCGACCCCGCCACGGCAGAGAAGGTGCTGGGGCTCACGCGGCAGATCGTGGAGGAGAACCAGCTCACCTGCCTGATGGTGACGCACAACATGCAAGACGCCTTGGACATGGGCAACCGCACCATCATGATGGACAGCGGGCGCATCATCTACGACGTGCGCGGGCAGGAGCGCAGCCAGCTCACCGTGGCCGACCTGCTGCGCAAGTTCAAGGAAAACGCCGGCGCCGCCCTCGACAACGACCGCATGCTGCTCTCGTAGGCGCGGTTGGCCCGCAAGCGCCTCACCGCGCGGCACGAGGCGGCGTGGGGCCTGTCCCCACGCGATCAGCGGGCTCCAGCGGCGGCAGGGGAGCAGTCCTTGCCAGGCTTTTGGGTTCTCGTGGTAGAAATCGGCCTTGGTGTACTTCTGAATTTGTTTCATTAGGGTAAGTATCGGCTGAAAACGCTGCAGAGGCGCCCTTGGAGGAGTACACGAGGGCGTTTTTCTGCCGGACGAGCGGGTGTCGAGCGGTTTTGGTGGCGTTTGGCGGAGGGGCAGGAAATACAGCAAGGCCGCTTTCTGCCACGAAAACCCATTTGCCTGGCGAGCACGTGGCAAGTGTGAGTGTCGAGCGAGTAGGACGCAAAAAACTTGAAATTGGGTCTTGCCTTTTTTGCTGGGAGCTGTAATATATCTTCTTGCGTGTTACGCGCTCCACATAGTGCGGGATGGAGCAGTCTGGTAGCTCGCCGGGCTCATAACCCGGAGGTCGTCGGTTCAAATCCGGCTCCCGCGACCAAATTCTCAGCCACCCACTCGGGTGGCTTTTCTGTGTGTGCCAGGCA
>JBJEHM010000029.1:0-4778 GCA_051876075.1 Coriobacteriales bacterium | reverse complement strand
CCCATGCGAAGGATCTGTCCAGGGGGATGCCGACGCCGTCTGGCACCACCAGGTCGATGCCGGCCAGCGCCCCGGCCACGGCGGCGGTGGTGTCTGCGTCGTGGCCCAGGTTGACCGCGGCCAGAACGCACTGGGCGTAGCCTTCGGTGTTGGCCAGGCACCACAGGGCGGCGTCGTAGGTATCGCGCACGAAGCCGCCGCGCTCCCTGAACTCGTAGGGCACGCCCAGCGCGTCGCCCACCGCCAGCCCGTACACAGCGTCCCTGAGCGTCGCCCTGCGCGCGATGCGCTCTTTCACGTCTTCGCCATCCCTTCTCGCGGCTAGCCGCTCCTTGGTAGTCCCCTCGGCGGTCGTCGCCCTGTCGTTCACAGGACCTCCTCCTCGTCGTCGCCGAAGAGCTCTGCGAGGCCCGTCTCCCGCCGCATGGCTCGCAGAGTGAGACCGCACAGCTCGCGGAGGTGCTCCAGCTCGCACTGGTAGACGACGTCCGGGCCCGGGTCCATGGAGCACTCGGCGTTCAGCAGCTCCTCATGGTGCAGCTCGAAGCGGCGCAGGCTCCGCACGAGCCTGGCGCGCTCCGTGGCCAGCTCCTCCCAGCTGTCGCCCTCGTGCTCCATCCTGTATCCCTCAGGACCTATCATGCTCATGACCTTGCCTCCTTGCCTGCGACCTGTGTGTTCTGTCTTCAATTGTGCGTTCGCCCGCACGCCGTGGTGTCAACCAGCAGGCGACATCCGCAACGCGCGAGGAGGTCTGGTTAATACGGGCCATCGGGCGTGTAGTAATAGCCTTCGTACCAATCTGTGTGTTCCCAGTCGGTCATGTATGCTTGCGCGTCCTCGCGCCAGGTGCGCACAGTGTCGTCGAAGAGAATGCTGCAGCCGTCCTCCTTGATGAGGGAGACATCTGGCGCTGGGGGAGTCTTGCTATCTTGAGCAGCTCCTCCTGGCTCCATGCCAAGCATCTGTGCGAGAGCATCGCGTAGTCTCATCATTGCTCCTTCACTTCTAGCGGCTGTTGTCTGACAGCTGCTGCAAGTTTAGGGGGCGCATGTGACATAAAAGCACTGCCGAAAAAGTGTTCGCTGCCGCTTTCCCTACACCCCTGCGTTCGCTCCAGCGTTGAGATAGAGGATGCGCTGCCAAGCTCGTCACGCAACAGGCTGCAGGCTTCCGAACCCGTGCCTGAGTTAAGTGCAGATGACGAGTCTGTTTTGGCTTGGCTTGCCTTTGCTGAGAGCGCGCTGTAAAATATGATGCATAATTTGCAGCAAAAGGAGAGTCGCCATGCCGAACATCAAGCCAGTCTCAGATCTGCGCTCGTACACGACCGTCCTCGACGAGGTGGCCGTGGGCTCGCCCGTGTTCCTGACCAAGAACGGCAGGGGGCGATACGCCATCCTGGACATGGAGGACTACGAGCGCTACGAGGCCGAGAAGACGCTGCTTTCCCAGCTCGACGCGGGCCTCCGCAGCGCCCAGGAGCACGGCACCCTGACAACCGCGGATCTGGACGCCCGTTTTGCCGGAAGGTTCGCCGAGGTGGGTGCATGAGGCTCGAGTGGTCCGTCGCCGCGGTCGACGACATCGAGGCTGCGCTCGACTACATCGAGACGGATCTGGGCAGTCCGAAAGCCGCCGAGAAGCTGTACAGGGAGGCCGTCCGCAAGGCCGAGCTCTTCGCCGAGGTGCCCGGCTCGGGCGCGGTGCTCCGCACCGTCAACGGAGTGGACACCGGCTACCGTTACATGCTCTGCGGTAACTGGATGTTGTTCTTCCGCTGCGTTGGCGAGCGGGCGATCGTCGTGCGGTTCCTGTACGCCAAGAGCGACTACATGCGCAAGCTGTTCAGGTGATCCCGTATCCTGCGCCGGGCAATCGTGGGCGCGGAAGGCGATAATAGCTGGCTTATCGGTGCCCGCTCTTTGGCCCGATCGATGCCCTCCAAAGTGCTCTTGCTTCCATGAACAACATGACCGAAGGGAGACCAGGCTCGCAAAAAGAGGAAACGAAGGATGGCTAGATGCCGAGCTCGGCGCAGAGCTGCTCGCGGTAGGCCGGGTCGGAGCCCATGCGGGTGATGTCCTCGTAGCGCTCCAGCCTGTCGTGTCTAAAAATATTTCTTTGGTGACCTATGTATACGGCTATTCTTTTGCTGAAGCAACACGGGATTAGGCGTGGGAAGGACGGAAAGAACACCCAGAAAAACCAAGGCCAAACCATCGAGGCAGTCCGGTCGAGTAAAGCCTTGCGGCTTTGCGAGTAGACAAAACTCGCAGCAGGCCGAACGCGTGTATCAATGACGTGCAGGTGTTGGCTACTTCGCCGTTTCTGGCAGGGCAGGCCGATCATCGTTCTCGGCAGCGGCCAGTACCTTTCGCACCTGGGCCTCGAGTTGCTCGGCGTCCGGCAGGCGCAGCGTATAGGTCGACGCGAATATGGCGTTGCTCAGGCCGCCTAGGGCGTATTCGGCGCGCACGTTGTTGCGGTCGGTGCACAGGATGATGCCGATGGGTGGGTTGTCATCCGGATCGTTCACCTCGGCGGCGTAGTAGTTTAGGTACTCGTTCATCTGACCCACCGCAGCGGCCATCAGGCGCGTGGTCTTCAGCTCTATGAGCACGTACGCACGCAGGGGCTTGTTGTAGAACACCATGTCGACGCGGTCATGGTCGGGGCCCACGGGCACGCGCTGCTGGGTGCCCACGAACATGAAGCCGCGGCCCAGCTCCAGCAGGAACTTCTCGATCTGCGCTACCAGCGCGGCTTCCAGCTTGCCTTCGAGAGGCGTCGTGTCTGGCAGGTCCAGGAACTCGAGTACATAGGGGTCCTTGATCACGTCGGCTGGCTTGGTTAGGGCGATGCCGCCCTCGGCGAGTGCGGCCACGTCTGCTGCTGTTACGTTTTTCTTGGCGCTGACTACTCGTTCGAATAGCAGGCTGTCCATCTGGCGCCGAAGCTCGCGCACCGACCAACCTGCGTTGGCTGCCTCGTGCTCGTAGAAGCTCCGCTTTGTGGGGTCGGAGACGTCGAGGAGCGTGCAGTAATGGGACCAAGTCAATTTTCCAGACAGCGTCTGGAAAATCTGATGTGTCAGATAGAGTTCCCTCATGTTGTAGATGTTGGACTTCGAGAATCCCTTGCCGTAAGAGGCCGTCAGTCTCTTGGAGAGCTGGGAGAGCACTCTGTCGCCGTAGGCCGCGCGGTCGCTGCCGCCCTGCTCGTACTCCACTATGAGCCTGCCGATGTTCCAGTAGGCGGCGAGGAGTTCGGTGTTCACCTTGCGCGCAACGTTGCCCCTGGCCGTCTCAAGGGTCGCCCCGATCTCGCCGACGAGCGCTTCAAACGTGTCTGGCGGCTCGATGCTTCTCCCGCCGCCGACGGTGATGGCCTTCTCCTCTGCCATTGCCGCTCCTATCTCTTCCTGCTTCTTGGTAGTGTCCCATCATTTTCGTCTCAAGCGGCTGGCTAGACCTGTCGACGTAGGAGCTGTCTCCAGATCAGTTGCCTTTGCTGAGAGCACGCTGAAAAACAGTCCCATCGCTGTCCACTCTGCGGCTCATCCGATTGATGTCCTCCAAAGTTCCTCGCTTCCATGAACAACATGACCGAAGGGAGACCAGGCTCGCAAAAAGAGGAAACGAAGGATGGCTAGATGCCGAGCTCGGCGCAGAGCTGCTCGCGGTAGGCCGGGTCGGAACCCATGCGGGTGATGTCCTCGCAGCGCTCCATCTCGACGAGCAGGGCGCACAGCCTGGCCGCGCGCTCGGAGCCCTCGGCCTTGCTGGCGATCAGACCCTCGGCCTTGCCCTTGTCCTCGCCCTTCTCGAAGGCGCGGCGCTCGCACTCCATCTGCACGGTCTGCTCTGCGGTGAACATCTCCCTCACCTTCTCCTCGTCGTGGTTGATGCTGTCGACCTCCGCGGCGATAAGGTCCTGCAGGCTGCCGGGCGAGTCGACCCGCCCCGTCGCCATGTATTCTAGCAGCGCCCGCAGCTCCTCGTCGCCCTCCAGCCTGTCGTACGCCATGACGTTGAACACGAGCCAGTGGTCCATCGAGCCGGCCTCGAGGCCCTGCTTGTCCCGCCTGTCGATGTCGTAGACCGGCTCGCCGCGCCCGTGCGTCCCATGCTGGTCTCCTCTCGTACACCCCGCCGGGCCGATGCCCGGCGCTTCCTCTCCAGCGGCAGCCGCGGTCGGCGCTGCGCCGGCCCGCCTGTGCGGCGGCGATGGCGGGATGATACGGGAGGGGTGTGACAGAAAAACGGGGGCTAAAACGCCGTATAGGAGTCACCCTCCAGCTTGGCAGTCTTTGCTGAGAGCATGCTGTTTTCCCAGCTCGACGCGGGTCTCCGCAGCGCCCAGGAGCACGGCACCCTGACAACCGCGGATCTGGGCGCCCGTTTTGCCGGAAGGTTCGCCGAGGTGGGTGCATGGGGCTCGGGGCAGCGCTCGACTGCCTTGTACCCGCCCACGTGCACGCTGGTAGCGCGCGGGGCGCGTATGTTGTTGCGGACAACCAGGGAAGGGGAGGACGCATGGAGAAGCGCCGCGAGTTAGAGGAGGCATGTAATGTGCGAGCTGCCACGCCATGTAGAGGGGGAGCCACGCCATCCAATGGCTGAAGGAGGCTGACAAGACCAGCTGATTGTTTGCACGATCATTTCGTGTGCAGCAAGCATTTCGTGTGCAGCAAGCACATGGCTCCCCTTTGTGAGGGATACAGTGCTTCGCAGTGCTTCGCAGTGCTTCGCAGTGCTTCGCAGTAGATGCTACGG
>JBJEHM010000028.1:0-4857 GCA_051876075.1 Coriobacteriales bacterium | reverse complement strand
TGCCTGGCACACAGAAAGCGGCGCCCCCATTGCGGGGGCGCCGAAGCGTGCGGTGACGGGGCGTGAGCCTAGCGCAGGCCCAAGCTGTCGACCTGCTTGGCGATGCTCGCAGCGGATGCCTGCAGCTCGGCGAGCTCGTCTGCGTTGACGTCGAACTCGACGATCTTCTCCACGCCGTTGCGGCCCAGCTCGACGGGCACGCACATGTAGGTGTCCTCGATGCCGTACTCGCCCTCGAGGTAGGCGCAGACGCTCATGACCTCATGGGTGTCGTTGAGGATGGCCTCGACCATCTTGGCGATGGAGGAGCCGGGGGCATAGAAGGCGGAGCCGGTCTTGAGCAGCTCGACAACCTCGGCGCCGCCGTTGACGGTGCGGGCGGTGGTTGCCTCGATCTGCTCCGGGGTCAGAACTTCTGTGAGGGGCTGGCCCTTCACGGTGGAGAAGCGCGGCAGGGTCACCATGGACTGGCCGTGGGCACCCACGGCGTATGCCACGATGTCGTCGACGCTTTCGCCGGTGGTCTCTGCGATGGCAAAGGCGTAGCGCGCGGAGTCGAGCACGCCGCCCATGCCCATCAGGCGGTTCTTGGGCACGCCCGCGTTCTTGAAGGCCAGGTAGGTCATGACGTCGAGCGGGTTGGTGACGCAGATGAAGATGGCGTTGGGGCTGGCCGCCTTGGCCTTGCCGATGACGTCGAGCATGATCTTGGAGTTGATGCCGATGAGGTCCTCGCGGGTCATGCCCGGCTTGCGGGCGATGCCGGCGGTGATGACGACGACGTCCGAGTCGGCAGTGTCTGCGTAGTCGTTGGTGCCGGTGATGGTGGTGCCGTACTTCTCGTTGGAGCGCATGTGCATCATGTCGAGCGCCTTGCCCTGGGGCATGCCCTCGACAACGTCGCAGAGCACGACGTCGGCGATGTTCTTCATCGCCAGGATCATGCCGGCGGTTGCGCCGACGTTGCCTGCGCCGACGATGGTGACCTTGGGGTAAGCCATGGTGAGTTCTCCCTCTGGAGCCTGATGTTCAGATACAGCGCATCATTTTACGCCGCTTTTGTTGCCGTTGCGTGTACCGCCGCCTGCAGCGGCAAGCGGCGCGCCACGGTGCCGCGGCTAGGGACGGTAGCCCTCGTCCTCGCGCCAGCGGGAGCGGTCGTCGGCGGCAGCGGTGGCCAGCTCGTCGCAGCGCTCGTTCTCTGCATGGCCGGCATGCCCCTTGACCCAGTTCCAGCTCACGCTCTCGTGCCGCTCTACCGCGGCGATGAGGCGCTTCCAGAGGTCGGGGTTGGCAACCGTCTTTTTCTGGCTGTTGACCCAGCCGCGCTTGACCCAGCCGGCGATCCAGTTCTTGTTGAAGGCGTTGACCACGTACTGGCTGTCCGTCCACATCTCCACGGTGCAGGGCCGCTTGAGGGCCTCGAGCCCGGCGATGGCACCCATGAGCTCCATGCGGTTGTTGGTGGTGAGGCGGTAGCCGGCAGAGAGCTCCTTCACATGGAGCCGCCCATTGACGTCGACGTAGTGCATGACGGTGCCAAAGCCGCCGGGGCCGGGGTTGCCGCGGCTGCTGCCGTCGCTGTAGATGGTGACCTTCACTGCAGGTGTTCCTCCTAGAAGCTGCCCTTGAACCAGTACAGCCACCAGGCGGGGATCTCTCGCCAGATGCTCGCCAAGGTGCCGTTGCCCGTGATGTTGCCCACGGTGGGCACGGTGAGCACGTCGACGTTGCTCAGGTTGTAGAGCATCTTGATGCGCGGAAGGTGGTAGAAGCTGCTGGTTGCGATGATGCTCTCGAAGCCGTACTGGCTGGCCAGCTTGATGGTGTTGTTGACGCTCTTCTCCGTGGAGTCGCCGTAGCGGTCTATGAGCAGGGCGCTTGCCGGCACGCCGTTGGCCAGCGCATAGTTGTACATGGCCTGCGCCTCGTCTGCGCCGCCTTCCTCGATGCCGCCGCTCACGATGAGCTTGCCGATGAGCCCCTGCTCGTAGAGCTCGACGGCCGTGTCCATGCGCTCGCGCAGGGCGGTGGAGAGCGTGCCGTCCTGGTAGACGCGCGCGCCGAAGACGACGGCGCAGTCTGCCGGGCGGCGGTAGTCGGTGGTCCCGAAGAAGCCGATCTGCAGCAGGGGGAAGGCCAGCGCAAAGGCCAGCGCGCAGGCAACGGAGGCCCCCATCGAGAGCGGGTGGGCGCCTCCGCTGGGATGGCTGCGGGCAACGCGCACGGTGATGAGGACGAAGAAGGCGGCGATACAGAAGCTGAGCGGCACGGGCAGGGCGCTGTAGAGCGCTCCGGACGCCAGCGTCTGCCAGTAGGTGAGGGTGTTGAGCAGCGCGAACACCGCCAGCGCCCCGGTGAGGATGCAGGTGACAACGCGGCGCAGCGCGCTGGCGTGGGGCTTGGCAGCCCAGACGATCATGGCGATCGCCGCCAGCTCCTCGACGATGAACCCAAAGTGCACGGAGCTGCCGTTGTACGAGAGGCTGAGACCGCTGAGGTCGATCCACCACATGTTCATGTTCTGCGCGGTGACGCCGCCCTTGAGGCATGAGACGACGTTGAGCAGGGCAAAGACCCCGAAGAAGAGGCAGAGCCCCCGCGTAACAGGATAGCTGCGCTGCCTGGGGGCAGCAGTGTTGTCGCTGTGTTTTGCCATGCCGCATAGGATACCGCAGCCAGCGCGCTACACTTTCCCCATCTGCAAATCGCGTAACGGGGGGACACATGAAGCGCGACTATCCCAATCTCTGCAAACCGCTCGACATCTGCGGCCTGACTCTGCGCAACCGCATGTGCTCGGCACCCATGGGCGCCACTGACATCGACAAGGACGGCACGCCCGGCCCGCGCACTCTGGGTTTCTACGAGGCCCGCGCAAAGGGCGGCGCCGCCATCGTCACCGTGTCCGAGCTGGTCGTCCACCCAGAGACAGACGGCTCCCAGATGCTGCACCTGAGTCTGAAGACGCCCGGCCAGCTGGCCGCCTTCACCTACGTGGCAGACGCCATCGCCCGCCACGGCGCCATCCCGAGCATCGAGCTCTCGCACTCCGGGCAGTACGCCGGCACCTACATGGTCGACAAGGACGCCAAGGGCGAGCTCTGCCAGTACGGCGCCAGCGACGGCGTGCGCCCAGACGGCATCAAGGTCAAGGCCCTCACCGTCGAGCAGATCGACTCCATCGTCGAGGCCTATGCGCAGGCAGCAGCCCTGGCCCAGCGAGCCGGCTTCCGCATGTGCATGGTGCACTGCGGCCACGGCTGGCTGATCAACCAGTTCCTCAGCCCCTACTTCAACAAGCGCGAAGACGAGTACGGCGGCAGCTTGGAGAACCGCACCCGCCTGGCCCGCCGCATCCTGCAAGCCATCCGCGCCACCTGCGGCCCGCGCTTTGCCATCGAGATGCGCATGAGCGGCAGCGAGCTCTTCGAGGGCGGCTACGACCTCGAAGAAGGCGTGAAGATCGCGCAGATGCTCGAGGAGTACGTCGACCTCATCCACGTGAGCGCCGGCAGCTACCAGTTCGGCTTCTCCACCACACACCCCAGCATGTTCAAGGACCACGGCTGCAACGTGTACCTGGCAGCAGAGATCAAGAAGCACGTGAGCAAACCGGTGGCCACCCTGGGCGGCCTGAGCGACCCGGCCCAGATGGAGGAGATCATCGCCTCTGGCCAGGCGGACCTCGTGTGCATGGCCCGTGGCCTGCTGGCCGACCCAGAGCTCCCCAACAAGGTCATGGCCAACCGCGGCGACGAGGTGGTGCGCTGCATGCGCTGCTTCACCTGCATGGCCGAGCGCCCCGTCACCCAGACGCGCCGCTGCAGCCTCAACCCGCGCATCGGGCGCGAGCTCGAGGGCCACACCATCACCCCCGTCCCCAAGTCAGAGCGCAAGAAGGTGCTGGTGGTGGGCGGCGGCATCGCCGGCATGGTGGCCGCCTACACCGCCCGCAAGCGCGGTCACAAGGTGACGCTCTGCGAGGCCCGCGGGCAGCTGGGCGGCATCCTGGCAACAGAGGCGGCCGTGCCCTTCAAGCAGGACATGTTCCACCTGGGTGAGACCTACGCCACGCTCTGCGAGCACGCCGGTGTCAAGATCAAGCTGAACACCACCGTCGACGCCGCTTGGGCAGAGGAGTTCGGCGCAGACGCCGTGGTGGTGGCCGTGGGCAGCGAGCCCATGAGCCTGAGCTTCCTGCCCATCGCAGACGACGCCTATGTGGTCAATGTCGAGGACCTCTACCTCGACGGCGCCGCAGTCACAGACGAGATCGTGGTCGTGGGCGGCGGACTCACCGGCGCGGAATGCGCGCTCAAGTACGCCAACGAGGGCAAGAAGGTGCACCTGGTGGAGATGCGCAACGGCATCGCCATCGACGCCAACTGCCGCCACCGCCCCATCCTGCTCGAGCAGATCGAGAACAGCAGCATCGACGTCGTGGTCAACGCCAAGGCCGCCGAGGTCACAGCGCAGGGCGTCTACGTGATCATGCCGGATGGCGAGAAGAAGCTCATCCCCGGCACCACCGTGGTGAGCGCCATCGGCCAGCGCAGCCGCAAGGCCGCTGCCAACGAGCTGCGCGACGCCGCCCCATGGGTCCGTGTCATCGGAGACGCCTGGCTGCCGCGCAACGTGACCTTCGCCACCTACGAAGGCTTCCACGCCGGCCTCGACATCTAAGCGTCTAGCGCAAAAAGGGGCTCTGTTATACCAGAACGGAGCCCAACCCCTCTACACGTCATCTCGACCAAGCGAGCGCAAGCGAGCGCGTGGAGAGATCTCGGGTGGAGCCAGGGGACCGAAGCTCGAGACAAGCGGTCTTGCGGCTCAACCCGAGATTTCTCCACTACG
>JBJEHM010000027.1:3209-21556 GCA_051876075.1 Coriobacteriales bacterium | reverse complement strand
TGAGCTTTTCTTACGCCACACGACCTGATGTGCGGTTATCTACTCAATAGATAACTACATTTCAGGTCGTTCGGAACGAAAAACACACATATCCGGTCTTTGGGCGCAAGCAGGCAGCCGGCACAACAGCTATTTGAACAGCTTGCTCTTGGTGAAGACCAGGGCGGTCACGATGCTCACGCCCAGGGCTATGAGGAAGGGCCAGTACCATTGGTCCACCAAGGGAAGCGTGCCCGTGTTCATGCCGTAGAAGCTGAAGATGATGGTGGGCACGGCCAGCACCAAGGTGATCACCGTCAGGCGGCGGATGGTGATGTTCATGTTGTTGGAGATGATGCTCGAGAACGCGTCCATGGAGCCGTTGAGGATCTTGGTGGAGATGTCGCACATCTCGACAGCCTGGCGCACCTCGATCTTGACGTCTTGGAGGTACTCCTCCTCGTCGTCGCTGAAGCGGATGAGGCGCCCGTTGGCCAGCTTGGCGAGCACCATCTCGAAGGACTTGAGGCTGGTGGAGAAGTACACCAGCGACTTCTCCAAGCCGAGCATCTTGATGAGCTCGTCGTTGCGCAGGTCGCTGCGGAGCACGCGCTCGTTGGCCTTGAACTGGCGGTCTATGTCGCGCAGGGCGGTGAGGTAGCGGCGCGCGACCTTCATGAGCACATCGAGCAGCAGCTTGGGGTGGCGGCCCTGGGGGTTGCCCCTGGCGCGCTTGCTCAGGCTGTGGATGGTTTCGTTGTAGCGCAGGGTGACGGTGACGAAGAGCTTGCGCTTGGGCAGCAGCAGGATGGAGAGCGGGTGGGTGTCGTACTGCGTGGTGGTGGGGTCCATGGTCTCTGCACGGTCCTCCACAAAGGGGCAGTCGACGATGATGAGCGTCTGGCGCTCGTCTTCGTCGTAGTCGACGTGCGAGCGCTCTTCGTCGTCGAGCGCTGCGGCGGCGAACTCGGGCACAACGCCGAGCTGGGTGGAGAGCCACTCGCGCTCCTCTGGGTTGGGGGCGACGACGCTGACCCAGCAGTCTTCGTCGAGGGTATCCACTTGGGTGATCGTACCGTCAACGAACTGGTAGTACTCGATCATGTGAACACCTCCCACGGATTCGCCTGTACTAAGCGCTAATAGTAACCGCAGGCCTGCGGGCTATGCACCCCCCAAAACAGTCAGAGGCGGGAGTTTTTCATACCCTTTGCACAACGCGAGCGCCCCTGGCCGGATGCGGCGCAGGGGCGCGTGAAGGCTCTGCAGCGGGCTCCTAGCGGATGAGGGCCTCGACCTGCTCCTTGGGCATGGCACCGACGGCCCTGTTCACAACCTGGCCATCCTTGACCACGAAGAGCGCGGGGATGGCGGTGATGCCGAACTTCTGGGCGAGAGCGGGCTGCTCGTCTGTGTTGACCTTGCCCACCTTGACCTCCGGGTGCTCTGCAGCGACTTCCTCGACCACGGGGGAAAGCATCATGCAGGGGCCGCACCAGACAGCCCAGAAGTCGAGGAGGACGGGCTTGTTGCTCTTGAGGACCTCTTCCTCGAAGTTCTCTGCAGTGATCTCTATGGCAGCCATGGCGGTGCTCCTTTGAACGGCACCCCGGCGGGGTGCGGGCGAACATGCTCACGCGGGCAAGGATAGCACCCGCCGCAGGCCGCACGGCACGCAAAGGGTGTCTCGTGGAACGAACGTCAGCTTGTTTGACGTTTCGTTACCTTTGACACATTGACCCAGCCCCAAAGGCGCGTATTTTATTCCCTAGTTATTGCTAGGAATTACGCTGCGGCTGCAGCCCGCAGCTCAACACCAACACGCCTCCCGCGCACAGCACGAGAGCGCAGAGCAAAGCGAGGTTCAAGGATGAAGACCATCTACTTAGACAATGCGGCAACCACCCCGTGCCGCCCAGAAGTCGTCGAGGCCATGCTTCCCTACTTCACGGAGAAGTTCGGCAACCCCAGCGCCATCTACGCCAAGGGCCAGGAAGCCCAGGATGCCATCCAGCAGGCGCGCAAGGACGTCGCCGGCGTGATCAACGCCGCCAACCCCAACGAGGTGTTCTTCACCTCCGGTGGCTCCGAGGCGGACAACTGGGCGCTCAAGGGCGTCATGGACGCCTACAAGGACAAGAAGGGCAAGCACCTCATCACCACCAAGATCGAGCACCACGCCATCCTCCACACGGCGCAGTTCCTCGAGCAGCACGGCTTTGAGGTCACCTACCTCGACGTCGACAAGTACGGCCTCGTCGATCCCGCAGCCTTCGAGGCGGCCATCCGTCCGGACACCGTCATGGCCTCCATCATGTTCGCCAACAACGAGATCGGCACCATCGAGCCCATCAAGGAGCTCGCCGCCATCGCCCACGCGCACAAGGTCATCTTCCACACAGACGCCGTGCAGGCCTTCTGCCATGAGAAGATCGACGTCCAGGAGCTGGGCATCGACCTCATGAGCGCCTCTGGCCACAAGCTCTACGGCCCCAAGGGCGTCGGCATGCTCTATGTCCGCCGCGGCGTGCGCATCTCCAACCTCATCCACGGCGGCGGCCAGGAGCGCGGCAAGCGCGCCACGACCGAAAACACCGCCGGCATCATCGGCTTTGCCAAGGCGGCAGTCCTGGCAGAAGCCGAGCGCGAGGAGCAGCACGAGCGCCAGGCCGCCATCCGCGACCACGCCATCCAGCGCATCACCACAGAGATCCCCCACTGCTTCCTCAACGGCCACCCCACTCAGCGCCTGGCCAACAACATCAACATCTCCTTCGAGTTCATCGAAGGCGAAGGCATGCTGCTGCGCCTGGGTGCCAAGGGCATCTGCGCTTCTTCCGGGTCCGCCTGCACCAGCGGCTCGCTCGACCCCAGCCACGTGCTGCTGGCGATCGGCCTCCCGCACGAGAAGGCGCACGGCTCCCTGCGCGCCACCTTGGGCCGCGACACCACCCTGGAAGACGTCGACTTCATGTGCGACGTCTTGAAGGACGCGATCGCCGGTCTGCGCGAGATGAGCCCCCTGTGGGAAGACTTCCAGGCACAGGCACAGTAAACTAGACACCACGCACGCACGGTAAAGGAGCGTTAACCGCCATGGCAATGAGCTATTCCGACAAAGTCGTCGACCACTACACCAACCCCCGCAACGTGGGCACCATCGAAAACGCCTCTGGCGTGGGCACCGTTGGCAACGCGGTCTGCGGCGACATCATGCGCATCTACCTGGACATCGACGACGAGACCCAGGTCATCAAGGACGCCAAGTTCAAGACCTTTGGCTGTGGCGCCGCAATCGCCACCAGCTCCATGGCAACCGAGATGATCATCGGCAAGACCGTCCAGGAGGCCCTGCAGGTCACCAACAAGGCGGTCATGGAGGCCCTCGACGGTCTGCCCAAGATCAAGGTCCACTGCAGCCTCCTGGCTGAGGAGTCCATCCACGCCGCGCTGTGGGACTACGCAGAGAAGCACGGCATCGTGATCGAGGGCCTGGAGAAGCCCAAGGAGGATGTCTACGAGGACGCCTCGCCTGAGGAGATCGCCGCTGCTGAGGCCGCAGAGGCCCGCGCTATGGCAGAGGAAGAGGAGAAGGAAGACTACGGCGAGTACTCCATCTTCTAGGCTCCGCACACAGCACACAGCAAAGGGGGGGCTCGCTTCTCGGCGAGCCCCCCTTTTTTGATGCGAGTCTATTCCCTATGCGTTGCGGCGGTAGCGGCAGACGTTCCAGCGGTTGGAGCCGTCGTCGCGCACCAAGCGCAGGGGGTCCATGGTGACGCGCCCGCTGCGGCGCGCTGCGGCCGCCTCGTTCACAAGCGTGGTGAAGATGCACTTCATGTTCTTGCGGGCAAAGTACTCCGGATGCCACTGCACGCCCATCATGAAGGTGCGGTTGGGCATCTCGACAGCCTCCACCAGGCCGTCGGGGCCGTAGGCGGCGGGTTTGAGCAGGGGCGAGAGCTCCTTGACGCCCTGGTGGTGCATGGAGTTGGTGGCCAGGCGCTCCATGTCGAGCATCTCGCCGAGCTTTGAGTCGCGGATGACCCGCACAAAGTGGCTGGGGTTGGACCAATCATCTTGCTGCCAGTGCTGAATGGGCTGCTCGGGCTCGTCGTCATCGTGCAGGGGGAACTGGTCGTAGAGGTCCTGGTAGAGCGTGCCACCAAAGAAGACGTTCATCATCTGCATGCCACGGCATATGCCCAGCGTGGGAACATCGAACTTGTAGGCATATGAGAGGATGAGGCACTCGAGCTCTTCGCGCAGGGGCGTTGGGGTGTCCATCTTGGGGTTGTGCTCTGTAGAGTAATAGCGCTCCGGCGAGATGTCCGCCCCGCCGGTGAGCAAGAAACCGTCCATGAGGGGGAAGAGCGTCTCGTAGACGCGCTTGTCTGCCGTGAGGGGCAAGATGACGGGCGCCCCGCCGCAAGATGCGATGGCATCGACGTAGGGATTGCGCAGGACGAGTCGGTTCTCCTCGAGCTCTGCACTGGGAACAATGCCGATGATGGGCAGGTGGGGGTTGGCAGGCCTGGGGAAGGCGGATGATTGCTGCTCCTGTTCTACTGCGGGCTCCTGCACGGTCATTCTCCTCAACGTATTCCTAGCGTCATGCGCGGAATTATAGCGCCGCATGGTTGCAGCCCTGTTGCATGTGCGGCGGGCGGCGGGTGACTCCTCGCCCGCGATGCTCAGGAACATCACCAGCTGGGGAGCCATCGACAAACGCGAGCCTCCGCATCCCGCCGCATGCAGTACTCTGTTGCAGTTTGAACCTGTTAAGACCCTGCGCTCTGGCAGGTGCCGGGGAGGGCGCCCGAGGGCTCAGTCCTGCGCACCCAAGCTCGCCCTCCTGCTTTTCGCCTGCGGAACTCGCTCGCTGCGCTCGCTCAGACAGTCCTCGGCCCCGAAAAGCATCCGGGCGAGCTCTGCTCCGGAAATGAGCCCTCGGGCACCCTCCCCGGCACCTGCCAGAGCATTGCAAAGCCCCCGAGACCCCAACCCAAGGAGCACGCTGTGCACGCACGTCCGCCCAAGCATCTGGAAGAGCGCTTTGACTGGTACGCCCCGGCCATCGCGCAAGACCCCGCCGCCCTCAAGGGCCGCTGGCGCGAGCAGCGCATGCCCGCCGCCAGCTCTCTGCACCTCGACCTGGGCTGCGGCAAGGGCGAGTGGACCTGCGCCTGCGCCAAGAAGCACCCGGGCGAGCTGTGGGTGGGCTTTGACAACGAGCGCATCTGCATCGCCATGAGCGCCAAGAAGGCCGTGGTCGAAGAGAGCATCCCCAACGTCGTCTTCGCCCTGAGCGACGGCGATGCGTTGGAGGAGACCGTCGGCGACGGTGAGGTCGACGTGTTGCACCTCAACTTCTCCACCCCCTGCCCGCGCACCAAGCACGCCGGGCAGCGCCTCACGCATGCGCAGCGCCTCATAGCCTACCGCCGCATCCTGGCACCAGGCGGCCGCATCGAGCTCAAGACAGACAGCCAGCCCTTCTTCGACTGGAGCCTGCACCAGTTTGCTTACGCTGGTTACCGCATCAGCTGGAGCACGCGCGACCTGCATGCGCTGGTGGCCGCCGGCGAAGACTCCCCCATCGACGCCTCGGTCATCAGCGGCTACGAGGAGCGCCTGGTGGCCAAGGGTGCCAAGGTGCACGCCCTGGTGGCAGTGCCCGGTCCGGTGCCTGCGCAGCTGCCGCAGCAGAGCTGCCCGCAGAGCCTGGGAGACTACCTGCCGCATGACCTGGAGAACCTGGGCTACATCCCCTACGGCATGGAGGAATACGTCGAAAACGTGGTGAACCGTCGCCGCAACGAGGCCCGCAAGGCCCAGAGGGCGGGCGGGGACGGCACAGCGGAGTAGCGGCTGCATGGACTTCCTCGCGCTGATAACGGGCAACGGGCTCATCGAGCCCTGGGCGGTTGCCTTCGCCTGCGCGGGTCTGGCGCTGGCGGGCTTCATCGACGCAATCGCAGGAGGCGGTGGGCTCATCTCCACGCCCACCTTCCTCATCGCCGGCCTGCCCATACACACCGTCATCGCAACCAACAAGCTCTCCAACTGCATGGGCACCGCCGTGGCAACCGCCAAATACATCAAGGAGGGCTTCATGCGCTGGCGGTTGGTGCTGCCCTGCGTTGCCGCGGCCATGATCGGCTCGAGCATCGGGGCGCACGCGGCCTTGGCGGCAGCCGACGACCTCCTGCGCGTGGTCATGCTCGCCGTGATCCCCGTGGCGGGCTTCTACGTGCTGCGCAACAAGAAGCTCGGCAGCGGAAAGGAGCCCTGGCCCGCGCGCATGGAGCTTGCCGTCTGCTTTGGCATCTCGCTTGCCATGGGCTTCTACGACGGCTTCTACGGGCCCGGCACCGGCGCCTTCCTCATGCTGCTGCTCACCGGCCTGGGACACCTTAAGCTCACAGACGCCGCAGGCACCACCAAGGCCGTCAACCTCACCACCAACGTGAGCGCGTTGGTGGTCTTCCTGCTCAACGGCACCGTCATGGTCCCCCTGGGGCTGCTGTGCGGGGTGTTCAACATCGCGGGCAGCTGGCTGGGTGCGCGCCTGTTCACCAGCAAGGGGGCCGCCGTGGCCCGCCCCGTGCTGCTGGTGGTGCTCGTGATCTTTGCCGCACGCGTTATCGCCGAGCTGCTGGGCCTGGCCTAGCGCCAGCGCCTATAATCGCTCTAAACCCGCACACTCAACTGCTAGGAGCACCCACGATGGCCTTTCTCCCCACCACCCGCGCCGAGATGGACGAGCGCGGCTGGGAGCAGTGCGACTTCGTCTACATCTGCGGGGACGCCTACGTCGACCACCCCTCCTTCGGCATCGCCATCATCACGCGCCTGCTGGAAGCCAAGGGCTACAAGGTTGGTGTCATCGCCCAGCCAGACTGGCACAACCCCGCCAGCATCGCCGCCCTGGGCGAGCCGCGCCTTGCCTTCTTGGTGAGTGCCGGCAACATGGACTCCATGGTCAACCACTACACCGTGGCAAAGAAGCGCCGCAACAAGGACTACTACTCGCCCGGTGGGCAGATGGGTCTGCGCCCGGACAACGCCACCGTGGTCTACGGCAACCTCATCCGCCGCAGCTTCAAGCACACGCCCATCGTGCTCGGCGGCGTCGAGGCATCGCTGCGCCGCCTGGCGCACTACGACTACTGGGCAGACAAGCTCAAGCGCTCCGTCCTGCTCGACAGCGGGGCGGACATGATCTCCTACGGCATGGGCGAGCACTCCATCGTCGCCATCGCAGACGCGCTCGAGGCCGGCATCCCCGTCCAGCAGATCACCTGGGTCCCCGGCACCGCCTACCGCTCCAAGGACCTTGCGGGTGTGGCAGACGAGCACCTGACGCTGCCCAGCTGGGAGGTCCTGCAGGCAGACCGCCTGGAGTACGCGCGCAGCTTTGCCACGCAGTACCGCAACCTCGACCCCTTCAGCGGGCGTGCGCTGGTCGAGCCCTACGAGCGCGACGGGCTCTTTGTGGTGCAGAACCCTGCCAGCGAGCCCCTGAGCACGCAGGAGATGGACGCCGTCTATGCGCTGCCCTACGAGCGCCGCTACCACCCCTCCTACGACGCTGCCGGGGGCATACCCGCCATCGAGGAGGTGCAGTTCTCGATCACGAGCAACCGCGGCTGCATAGGAGAGTGCTCGTTTTGCAGCCTGGCCTTCCACCAGGGGCGCATCATCCAGAGCCGCAGCCACGAGAGCATCCTGGCCGAGGCCCGGCTCATCACCCAGCTGCCCGGCTTCAAGGGCTACATCCACGATGTGGGCGGCCCCACGGCAAACTTCCGCAAGCCGGCGTGCCCCAAGCAGCTGGAGAAGGGTGCCTGCGTGGGAAAGCGCTGCCTGAGCCCCAAGCCCTGCAAGAGCCTGCAGGCAGACCACCGCGACTACCTGGAGCTGCTGCGCAAGCTGCGCGCGCTGCCCGGGGTCAAGAAGGTCTTTGTACGCAGCGGCATACGCTTTGACTACGTGCTGCTGGACAAGCGCGGTGACACCTTCATCCGCGAGCTGGCCGAGCACCATGTGAGCGGGCAGCTGCGCCTGGCGCCCGAACACGTGAGCGACGAGGTCCTGCGCGTGATGGGCAAGCCGCCAGCACATGTGTACACCGAGTTCGTGGAGCGCTTTGACATCGCTAACAGGGAGCTGGGGCTCAAACAGTTCGCCGTCCCTTACCTGATGAGCTCGCACCCCGGCTCCACCCTCAAGGAGGCCATCGAGCTGGCGGAGTTCTGCCGCGACATGGGCTTCAACCCCGAGCAGGTGCAGGACTTCTACCCCACGCCCTCCACCATCTCCACCTGCATCTATTACACAGGCGTGGACCCGCGCACCATGGAGGAGGTCTACTGCCCGCGCACCCCGCACGAAAAGGCCATGCAGCGCGCGCTCATCCAGTACCGCAACCCCAAGAACCGCGCCCTGGTGACAGAGGCCCTCAAGGCCGCCGGGCGCGAAGACCTCATCGGCAACGGGCCGCAGTGCCTGGTGCGCCCGGCAAAGGGTGGCGCCGCACACGGCAAGAAGCCCCGGGGAGAGGGCGGCAACGCGGCCAAGCGCAGTGGCAAGCATGCGCCCCAGGGCGGCAGCCAGCCAGCACGCGGGAAGCACGGGCAACAGGCCCGCGGCGCACGCAGCGAATGGGCTGGCAAGGCCTCCACAGGCGCGCAACCCAAGGGGCGCGGCAAGCAGGGCGGCTTCAACCAGAAGGGCATGGGCCCCAACAAGGCCAGCGGGCACAAGGGCGGCATGGGCCGCCAAGGCTCCAAGCGCGGTTAGCCGACAACGTTCAGGAACACCACCAGCAGCGGGATGACCGCAAAGCTCAGGAGCGTGGTGATGAAGGTCCCCTGAGACATGACCTTGAGGTCGCCGCCGTACTGGAAGCACAGCAGCGTGCCGTTGGTTGCCACGGGCATGGCGCTGATGATCACCATGACGCCCAGGAGGAGAGGGTCGCTCACAAAGAAGTGGAAGATGCCCCATACCGCCAGCGGCGACACGATGAGGCGGAAGAAGGCGCTCACCCAGACGCGCACGCTGCCCGCGAGGTCTTTGAGCGGCAGATTGGCGAGGTTCGATCCGATGATGAGCAGCGCGGCGGGCGTGGTCATGGAGCCGATGGTCGAGCAGGCCTCTGAGACCACGGGCACCTGGTGCACGCCCAGCAAGACGAGGACGATGACCACTGCGCAGCTGAGGGTTGCCGGGCTCAGCAAGATACGCAGGGAGAACTTGGGCTTGGGCCTGCTGACGGCGATGTCCCCCTCAACCACGTCGTTGGAAAGCCAGAAGGCACCCAAGGTGAAGACCAGCAGGTTGAAGGGGATGTTGAACATCGCAGCGTAGATGAGCGCGCCCTCGCCGAAGATGGCGCTGATCACGGGGAAGCCAATGAAGCCCACGTTGGCAAAGACCCCCATGAAGCGGTAGACGCCGCGGCGGGTCTTGGGCAGGAAGAGCAGGCGCGTGCAGAGCTCTGCGAGCGCGATGAGCAGCGCATAGGTGAGAACGGCAAAGCCAAAGGTCACGAGCACGGCGCGCGGCTCTGGAATCTCGTCTGCGCTGAGCACCGAGGCGAGGATCATGCAGGGCAGCGTGACCTCGAGTACGACCTTGGAGAGCAGCTTCTCGAAGGAGTTGTCCACGCGCTTTGTGGCCTTGAGGACGTAACCCGTGGCCATGATGAAGAAGAGGACGCCGAGCTGGATGAATATCTGAGTCATGTCTGTGTTCATAAGGCCCCGTAGCTTACTCCTTGCACGCCAGGCAGGCCATGTGGCAAAGCGTCAACGGCACAAGGACTCCGCTAAGGACGGCCCCAGAGCGATTGCTGTTCGAACAGAACGAGACTCGCCTCTCCTCACATCATCCTGATGCGCTTTCAAAGGCAGCTACAGCAGGGGCTTGAGGAAGCGTCCGGTGTGGCTTTCTGGGCAGGCCGCCACCTCTTCGGGTGTGCCGGCCACAACAACGTGACCGCCCTTGTCCCCGCCTTCTGGGCCGAGGTCGATGATGCGGTCTGCCACCTTGATGACGTCGAGGTTGTGCTCGATTACCAGCACGGTGTTGCCGTGGTCAACTAGCTGCTGCAGCACCTCCAAGAGCTGGCGCACGTCGTCGAAGTGCAAGCCGGTGGTGGGCTCGTCCAAGATATAGAAGGTCTTGCCCGTCTGGCGCTTTTGAAGCTCGCTTGCCAGCTTGACGCGCTGCGCTTCTCCGCCAGAGAGCGTGGTGGCAGGCTGGCCCAGCTTGATGTAGCCCAGGCCCACGTCGCGCAGGGTGCTCAGCTTGCGGTGGATGGCAGGCAGGTTCTCGAAGAAGTCACAGGCCTCTGCCACCGTCATCTGGAGCAGGTCTGCGATGGTCTTGCCGCGGTAGGCAACCTGGAGGGTCTCGCGGTTATAGCGCGCGCCGTGGCAGACCTCGCAGGGGACGTAGATGTCTGGCAAGAAGTGCATCTCGATCTTGAGCTGGCCGTCTCCCTTGCAGGCCTCGCAGCGGCCGCCGGCGGTGTTGAAGCTGAAGCGCCCCGGCGCAAAGCCCCTGGCGCGGCTTTCTGGCAGGCTGGCGAAGAGCTTGCGTATGTCATCCCACACGCCGATGTAGGTGGCTGGGTTGGAACGCGGCGTGCGCCCGATGGGGCTTTGGTCGATGTCGATGACCTTGTCGATGTTCTCAAGGCCACCGAGCTTTGAATAGGCACCCACCTTGGAGCGCGTGCGCATGATCTTGTTGCTGAGCGCCGGCGCCAGCGTGCTGGTGATGAGCGAGCTCTTGCCAGAGCCAGAGACGCCCGTGACAACGGTGAGGGTGCCGATCTCGACCTCGATGCTGACGTTGTCCAGGTTGTTCTCGCAGGCACCGGTGAGCGTGATGCACCCCCTGCCGGGCGTGCGGCGCTGCGCGGGCACGGCGATCTTCTTGGCGCCGCTGAGGTACTGGCCCGTGACAGAGCGCGGGCAGGCCGCGATGTCTTCTGGCGAGCCCACGGCAACAACTTCGCCGCCGTGAACGCCGGCCCCGGGCCCGATGTCGACCACGTAGTCCGCGCAGCGTATGGTGTCTTCGTCGTGCTCGACCACGATAACGGTGTTGCCCAGGTCCCTCAGGCGCTGCAGGGTGGCGATGAGGCGCTCGTTGTCACGCTGGTGCAGACCGATAGAGGGCTCGTCCAGGATGTAGAGCACGCCCATGAGGCCGGCGCCGATCTGGGTTGCCAGGCGGATGCGCTGGGCTTCTCCGCCAGAGAGCGTGCCGGTTGCGCGGTCGAGCGTGAGGTAGTCGAGCCCCACGTTGACCATGAAGCGCAGGCGCTCGCAGATCTCCTTGACGATGGGCGCCCCGATGAGCTGCTGGGTGGGCGTGAGCTCCAGGCCCTGGAAGAACTCGAGCGCCTGGGCGGCGGAAAGCTGGCAGGCCTCGTAGATGCTCTTGCCCCCAACGGTGACGGCCAGGATCTCTGGCTTGAGACGCGCGCCGTGACAGGCCTTGCAGGGCGTGATGGAGAGATACTCCTCCAGACGCTCCTTGGCGCGCTCTGAGCTGGAATCGTTGTACTTGTCCTGGATGGCCTTGAGCACACCCTCCCACTTGGTGAACCAGTAGGTGTCGCGCCCATCGCGTGTTACGTAGTCGATGCGCACCTGCTCTTCTCCCAAACCGTAGAGCAGGGCCTCCCTCACGCGCAGGGGCAGGTCCTCCCAAGGGGTGTCCACGCTGCCCTCGCCCAGGTGCTTGAGCACGGCGGCGTACATCTGAGGGTAGTAGTTGCTGGTGGGGCTGAACACGCAGATGGCGCCTTCCGCGATGCTGAGCGAGCGGTCTGGCACGACGAGGTCCGGATCCACGCCCTGCACGAAGCCCAGGCCCAGGCACTCCGGGCAGGCGCCGTAGGGCGCGTTGAACGAGAAGTCGCGCGGCTCTATCTCTTGTAGGTGGTAGTCGTGGTCTGGGCAGGAGAGCGCCAGAGAGAAGGTGTACTCGCCGTCCACGCCGCCTGCCGCCAGGGCCCCGCTGCTGTGGCCGGACTCGCTGGCGTCATCCCGGCCGTCTTCCATCACCTTGATGAGCACGGTGCCCTTGGTGAGGGTCGTGGCTGTCTCGATCGCCTCTGCCAAGCGGGACTCCCCGCCCTCCTTGACCTTGATGCGGTCGACCACAACCTCGATGGTGTGCTTGATCTTCTTGTCCAGGCGCATGTCGTCTGCAAGCTGGAGGACCTCGCCGTCAACGCGCACACGGCTGAAGCCCTCTTTGATGAGGTCCTTGAACAGAGTGACGAACTCGCCCTTTCGGCCCTTGACGATGGGGGCCATGACCATGATGCGGTCCCCCACTGCATGGGCCATGACCTTGTCTGTGACTTGGTCGACCGTCTGCTTCTCTATGACCTTGCCGCAGGTGGGGCAGTGCGGTGTGCCGATGCGCGCGTAGAGCAGGCGCAGGTAGTCGTAGATCTCTGTCACCGTGGCGACGGTTGAGCGCGGGTTCTTGGAGGTGGTCTTCTGGTCGATGGAGATGGCGGGCGAGAGACCGTCTATGCTGTCCAGGTCCGGCTTTTCCATCTGACCGAGGAACTGGCGCGCATAGCTGGAGAGGCTCTCCACGTAGCGGCGCTGGCCCTCTGCGTAGATGGTGTCGAAGGCGAGCGAGCTCTTGCCCGAGCCCGAGAGACCGGTGAAGACCACCAGCTTGTCACGCGGTATCTCCAAGTTGATGTCCTTGAGGTTGTGCTGGCGCGCGCCCTTGATGACTATGTTCTCAGAAGCCATGATGCTCCTCTGTTTGGTTCACATGCGGTAAGCGGACATGATAGCGCTGATTATCGCAAACATTTGTTCGTGTTTCAAGCACGCCCATTGCGAATGGCACACAATCTGAACTTCACAGGTTGGGCAAAAGTCAGCGAGGGTTGCGTGAGTGCGTGCAGCAGGCGTGAAGCCACGCCCTGGACCGTCATCTCAACCGACCAGGCACCGGAGCACCCCGGGCCGTCATCTCGACCGGCTGGGCACAAGGGTCGCCCGGACCGTCATTTCGACCGGAGGCACGAAGTGCCGGAGTGGAGAAATCCCAGGTTGAGCCGCAAGACCGTGTCTCGAGCTTCGGTCCCGGCGGCTCAACCCGAGATCTCTCCACGCGCTCGCTTGGTCGAGATGACGGCTGAAAGGCCAAGCTCCGTTCTGAACAGCAACACCTCAGCTACAGCAAGGCGTTGTATGCGTCCAAGGTGGCTTGGCGGGAGTCGATGCTCTCCTGCATGGACTGGTTCTCTGCAGAGAGGGTGTCGAGCTGCTCCTGCTGGGAGGCGACGGTGGCCTCCAGGTCGCGCAGCTGGGCGGTGTCCCCGCTGCTGAGGACCATGCGGACGCCAAAGACCGCCGCCAGCACCACGATGAGCGCGATGCGCACGATGAACGAGACAGGGCTGCTGAGCACGCCCTCTGCAGCGCGGGCCACGGTGGCCGCCTGGTTGGGACGCGCCTGGTAGACGCCGTTGCCGCGGCTGTAGCGGCCAGCCATGTTGGGGTTGGCAACGCGCTGTGGAGCCTGCTGGCGCGCACGCTGGTCCTGCTGGGGCCTGCGAGCCACCTGGGAGCTCTGGTCGAGCTGCACCTGACGGCGACCGGAGGGCTGCTGCATGCGGGTGCCCTGGCGCTGGCCGGAGGTGTAGCGGTCGCGGCTGTAGTCGCGCGCGCTGGGACCTGCGCTGCGCTGGCGCTGAGCGCTCTGCCCGTGGCTGCGCATCTGGTCTTCGTAGCTCAGGCGCCCGTGGCCGTTGGCGGGGCGCTGAGCCGGGCGGCGCTGGCCGTTGCCGTTGGGATTGCCGCTGTAGATGTCGTCTCTTCTGCTCATGCTAGTCCACGATCTTTGCCTGGTAGAAGCCGGGGGAGTCGTAGGTGAGGACCTCAAAGCGGTAGCCCAGGTCCTTCAAGCCCTCGATGATCTCTGGCAATGCGGCGACGGTGCTCTCCTTGCCGGGGTTGTCGTGCATGAGCACGCAGATGGGGCTGTTGGTCTTGGCAAAGGTCTTTGCCTGGCTCAGCACGTTGCTGACGATCTTGTCCTTGGGTGTGGAGCCGTTGACGAACTGGGAGGGCTCGGAGTCGCCTGCCAGGACGTTCCAGTCGAAGTACTGGTAACCGCGCTTGAGGATCTCCTGCGGGAGCTTCTTGCCGATCTTGGAGTTGTAGTAGGCGATGGTGGGGCTGCCTCCTGCAAAGCGCATGATCTTAATCTCGTGCCCCAACTTGGCCTCGAGCTTCTCCTTGGTCTTGTCAAAGTCCGTCTTGAAATAGTTGTCGACGGTGCCCTTGTAGTAGGAGTAGCTCTCGTTTTGCTCCCAGTCGTGGATGCCCACGGCGTTGCCGCGCTCCTCGATCTCCTTCAGCAGGTCGAGCTGGAGGTAATCCTGCTCTTCGTCGTTGGCAAGGCAGAACCAGGTGCCGCAGGCATCGTACTGGTCGAGGATGTCGAGCACCTTCTTGGTGTTGTAGCAGGGGCCGTCGTCAAAGGTGAGATAGCAGACGAGGCCGCTCTTATCGCCCATGAACGAGAGGCGGCCCTGGGCGTTGCGCCACTCGACGAGGTTGGTCTCTGACTGCTTCTTGAGCTCTGCGTTCGCCGTGGTGGCCTCGTCGACCTGGGCGTCGAGCTGCGAGAGCTGCTCTTGGGCGGCGGTGATCTTCTTGGAGGTGCTGCCCAGCGCAAAGCCCTGGGCCACAACAGCCACCAGCGCCACGGCGCACAGGGCCGTGAGGACGATGCTCAGTATGTTGCGAGAGTTCCTCATAACGCCAGATTATCTCACAGAGGCAAGGGTCAGGACACCGACAGAGAAGCAACAGAAAACCTTAATATCCCCTTATTCCTCGGCGGCCTCTACGGCGGCGGCAAAGGCGCGCAGGATGTCCACGGCGATGTCGAGCACAGGCTCGCCCTTTGAGACGGGGACGCGGTAGACCTTGGTGCCGCTCACGTAGATGCCGCGATGGCGCGTGAGCAGCTGCTTGGCCTCTGGGCTGGCGTTGATGATGGACTGCACCGTCTTGGAGACCTCGCCGATCACCAGCTTGCCGCCCACCTGCGCCACGCTCGTGGCTCCGATCACCCCGCAGAGCGCCTTGGCGCGGGCGCGGTTGCAGATGTTGGCCGCCGGTGCGGGCAGGGCCCCGTAGGCGCTGCGCATCTTGTCTGCGATCTCGTCCACGTCCTCCACCGTGAGGGCTGCGGCCAGACGGCGGTAGTAGAGCACGCGCTCGCCGCCGTCTTCCATGTACTCGGCGGGGATGAGGAAGTCTGCCGCAACGTCGATGTGGACCTCGGGGTGCGCCAGCTTGGATTCTCCGCGGGCCTCGCTCACGGCCTCTGCCAGCAGGCTGGCAAAGAGGTCGAAGCCCACCGCGCTCATGTTGCCGCTCTGCTCGGCGCCCATGAGCGTGCCGGCACCGCGAATCTCCAGGTCCTTCATGGCCACCTTCATGCCGCTACCCAGCTCCGTGAACTCGCCGATGGCCTCCAGGCGCTGGGTGGCCTCCTCTGTGAGGGGCTGGTTGGAAGGGAAGAGGAAGTACGCGTACGCCTGGCGCTGCGAGCGCCCCACGCGGCCCTTGAGCTGGTAGAGCTGGGCCAGGCCCAGGCGCTGGGAGTCCTCGATGATGAGCGTGTTGGCATGCGGGTTGTCCAGGCCGCTTTCGACGATGGTGGTGGCCACCAGGACGTCGATCTCTCCCCCGTTGAAGCGCTCCATCATGTCCTCGACCAGGGCAGGCGCCATCTGCCCGTGCGCCACGCCCACGCGGGCCTCGGGGGCGGCTGCGCGCACCGCCTCCTCGGCGTCCTCGATGGTGCGCACGCGGTTGCTCACGTAGTAGACCTGGCCGCCACGCTGGATCTCGTGGCGTATGGCCTCGCTCACCAGGTCCTCGTCCCACTCTCCCACGTGCACCTTCACCGGGCGACGGTTGGTGGGCGGCGTGGTGATGAGGCTCATGTCGCGCACGCCGGAAAGGCTCATCTGCAGGGTGCGCGGGATGGGCGTGGCGCTGAGTGTGAGCACGTCGACGCTTTCCCTCAGGTTCTTGAGCTGCTCCTTGTGGCCCACGCCAAAGCGCTGCTCCTCGTCGATGATGATGAGGCCCAGCTCCTTGGGGTTGACGTCGCGCGAGAGCAGGCGATGCGTGCCCACCAGCACGTCCACCTCGCCCTTGGCAAAGCCCTCCAGCGCGGCCTTCTGCTGGGCCTGGCTGCGAAAGCGGCTCAGCACCTCCACGCGGATCCCAAAGGGAGAGAAGCGGTCGCTGAAGGTGGCGTAGTGCTGCTGCGCGAGGATGGTGGTGGGGCACAGGATCATCACCTGACGGTGGTCCGTGATGGCCTTGAAGGCCGCGCGCATGGCAACCTCCGTCTTGCCAAAGCCCACGTCGCCGCAAACCAGGCGGTCCATGGGCTTCTCGCTTTCCATGTCTGCCTTGACGTCTGCGATGGCGGCTGCCTGGTCCGGCGTCTCCTCATAGGGGAAGAGCTCTTCCATCTGGGCCATGAACTCCCCGTCTGGGCTGTAGCGGTAGCCCTTGACAGTGGAGCGGCGCGCATAGAGGTCAACCAGGTCGAAGGCCAGCTTCTTGGCGGACTTGCGGGCCTTGCCCATGGCGCGCGACCAATCGGCCGTGTGCAGGCGCGTCAGGCGCGGGCTGGAGCCATCGGGACCCACATAGCGGGTGACGCGGTCGATCTGCTCGACCGGCACGAAGAGCTTGTCGCCTTCCGCATAGGCGAGCAGCAGGTAGTCGCGCTCGACGCCGGCGACCTCCTGGCGCACGATCTCCTTGAAGAGGGCGATGCCGTGGCTGGCATGCACCACGTAGTCGCCCGGCTTGAAGGGAAAGCTGAGCTCCGTCACGTCAACGCGGCGGCGCACCGGGCGGCGGGAAGAGCGGGCGGAGAGGTCGCCGATGCAGAGCAGGGCCAAGTGGGCGTCTGGGATGATGAAGCCTGCCGGCAGGTCGAGGCTGGAGATGTTGAGCAGGTCCTGGCGCAGGGGCTGCTCGTCTCCCTCCAGGCGCTCCACGTAGCTCAGCCCGTTGTCTGTGAAGAGCAGCTCCATGTCCTTGCGGGCGCCGCGGTCCGCCACGCAGAAGACGGCCGTGTAGCGGGAGTCCGCCAACGCGGCGCACGTGGAGACGAGCCGCTCCTCGCGGCCCTGGAAGCTGGGGCGCTGTATGGGCAGCTCGGCGTCTACCCCGGCACCCACGCGCATCATGGACTGAAGGGTCAGGCGCTGCTGCGTGCCGAAGTCGAGCTTGGCCGGCGGGCAGAAGAGGCTGCTGAGCTCCTCCGGGCGCAGGCCGGCGCTGGAGGCGGAGGTACTGAGCTCGTCATAGCGGCGCGATGCGTCGTCGAAGAGCGAGCGCGGCTCTGCCAGCACAACCAGGGCGTTGCCGGCGGCGTGGTCCACGGCGATGCCGGGTTCCTTGAAGAGGGCGGGAAGATAGCGCTCCATGCCCGCAAAGGGCACGCCGGCCTCCAGCTTGGCCAGGTCCTGCGCCACCTGCTCGCTTGTAGCTGCCTTGGCCTCCAAGGCGCGGACGGCCCGCTGGGCGGCACGGCTCGAGACGCCGAATTCCCTTGCAGGCCAGACCTGAGCCTGCTCGAGCGCGCCGATCGTCTGCCCCGTGGACGCCACAACGCGGCGCAGGCCATCGACTTCATCGCCCCAGAAGTCCACGCGCACCGGGGCGCTCATACCCGCCCCGAAGATGTCCACCGTGTCCCCGTGCATGCAGAAGGTGCCGGGGCCGTCCAGCGCGTCAAGGCGCTGGTAGCCGCGCGCCACCAAGGCATCTGCCAGGTCCTCGTACTCCAGGATCTGGCCCGTACCCGCGTCGACCGCGTTGCCGCCCACGCTCAGCGCAATCGCCGAGAAAAAGCCGCTCGACGCAGGGGCAACCCGGCGCAGCAGCGAGCGCGCGCTGGCCACCACCACGACGTGCTCGCCCGCCGCCAGCATGCCGATGGCGCGCGTGCGCCTGCCCACCACCTTGAGGTCGGGGGTGGCGTCCCCCCAGGGCAGGTCGCAGCGCTCTGGCAGCACCAGCACCTGCTCGCGCCCGATGAACGAGGCCACGCCGTTGGCAAAGCGCTCCGCCGCATCCTCGCCGCTCACCACCACGAGCACCGGGCGCGGCTGACGCGCGAAGAGGGACGCCACGAGGAAGGGGCGCACCGAGGCAACGAGCCCGATGCTCGCGTCCTCGCCCGCCTCGAGCTTGGCCATGACGGGCTCAAGAACCGGTGCCTCCAAGAGCTTGCGCTGCAGCTGCGAGATGAGCATGCGTTCC
>JBJEHM010000027.1:1284-3109 GCA_051876075.1 Coriobacteriales bacterium | reverse complement strand
GAGGGGCAGATGTCGGCCAGGGGGCACTCGCCGCAGCGGGGGCGCTTGGCATCGCAGTACTCGCGCCCGAAGAGCACCCACTGGTGGTTGACCGGACCCCACAGCTCGCGCGGGATGAGGCTCAGCAGCTGGGCCTCGACCTTGTTGGGGTCGGTCTCCCTCTTGGGTACCACCAGGCCCAGCTTGTGGGCGATGCGGTTGACGTGCGTGTCCACCGCGATGCCCTCCACCACGCCAAAGACGTTGTTCATCACGATGTTGGCCGTCTTGCGCCCCACGCCGGGCAGCTTCTGCAGGCCCTCGTAAGTGTTCGGCACCTCGCCGTTGAAGTCCGTCATGATCATGCGGGCGCAGTTGATGCAGTTGCGCGCCTTGTTGCGGAAGAAGCCGATGCTGCGGATGACCTCTTCGACCTCCTCCACCGGCGCCTGGGCCATGGCGGCGGGGTCGGGCCAGCGCGAGAAGAGCTCCGGAGTCACCTTGTTGACGTTGGCGTCTGTGGTCTGGGCGCTCAGGGCCACGCAGATCACGCACTGGAACGCGTCCTCAAAGTGCAGCGCGCATTCGGCGTCTGGGTAGAGCCCGTTCATGCGCGCGCAGACCTCGAGCACGCGCTCCCTCCTGCTCGCCTTGCTCTCCTGTGGCATGGGTGCCTCCTCTTACTTGTGGTAGGGCTCGCCGCGGCTGATCTTGAAGGCGCGGTAGAGCTGCTCGAGCAAGACCACGCGGGCGAGGTTGTGGGGTAGGGTGATGGGCCCGAAGGAGAAGGTCTCCTGGGCGCGGGCGCGCACGGCAGGGTCGACGCCCGTGGAACCGCCGATGACGAAGGCGAGCTCGCTGGCACCGCCCAGGGCCAGCTGGTCCAGGTGACGGGAGAAGGCCTCGCTCGAGCGCTGGGTCCCGTCGATGGCGAGCAGTATGCAGCGGGCGCTTTCTGGCAGGGCACGCAAGATGTCTGCCCCCTCTGCCTCCATGGCCTTGGCATCGCCCCCGCACTTGGCGGGGTCGCGGTCCGGCACTTCCACCAGCTTGAGCTGGCAGTAGCCGCCCAGGCGCTTGGCGTACTCCGCCACGGCGTCCTTCCAAAAGCGCTCTTTGAGCTTGCCCACCGCCACCACGGTGATCTTGAGTCCTGCCATGCACACCTCCTACAGCGGCCGGGGCCGCTCGCCCGGCGCCGCCACCTGCTCCATGAGCGCAGCCTGCTTGTCTGCCTTGCGGCTGGCCTCCTTGCGCTTTTCGCGCAGGCTCTTGAAGAAGCCCTGCATGAGGGCGCGGCACTCCTCGCCCAGAACGCCCGCCTCCACCGCAAAGCTGTGGTTGAGGCGCTCGTCTTCGTGAACGCTGTAGAGCGTGCCCAAGGCGCCGGCCCGCTCGTCTGGCGCGCCGTACACGCAGCGGTCCACGCGCGCCTGGTGCATGAGGCCCGCGCACATGATGCAGGGCTCCAAGGTCACGTAGACTGTGCAGCCGCTCAGCCGCCAGCGCCCCAGGGCGCGGCTGGCCTCCATCATCGCCGTGAACTCCGCATGGGCGCTGGGGTCCTGGGCGGTTTCTCGGCGGTTGCCCGCGCAGGCGAGCACCTGGGGCTGCGGCAGCACATGGCGGCGTGTGGCGGGGTCGATGGGGTCGTACACCACAACGGCGCCGATAGGGACCTCGCCCAGCTCGGCGGCAGCGCGGGCCTGCTCGATCGCCATGCTCATGTAATAGATGTCTTGCTCTGGTGTCATGCGCCCGATTATAAGCGCGCGCCGACACACAGCAGGGCGGGGCCTGTCCCCAAACGCTCACACGGGCCTGTCCCCGACCGTGCGAGCGGGGC
>JBJEHM010000027.1:0-1184 GCA_051876075.1 Coriobacteriales bacterium | reverse complement strand
TCGCACACGCAGGAGCCTCGAAACCGGGGCCTGTCCCCAAACGTCTGCACGAGCAACAGGCAACAAGACGGCGAAGAAGGGACGTGCCGACCCCGGGCAGGGGGCCTGCGGGGATAAGATACGGGCTGCAAGAACGAGCGGAAGGACCCGGACATGAGCGAAAGCTGCAGCAGCCTCTCCTACCCCAGCGCAGACGGCCACTCCACCATCACCGCCAAGCTCTGGATGCCCCAGGGGCAGCCGCGCGGCATCGTGCAGCTCGTCCACGGCATGTGTGAGCACATCGAGCGGTACGACGAGTTCGCGCGCTACCTTGCCCAGAGCGGGTTTGCCGTGTGCGGGCACAACCACATCGGCCACGGCGACAGCTGTCCGGACCCCGCGCTCTACGGCCACATGCCCCTCGAGGGCGGTCTCGACGTCCTCATCGCAGACCTCCACAGCATGCGCCAGCTCGCCTGCAAGGAGGTCGGCGGAGACCTCCCCTACTTCATCTTCGGCCACTCCATGGGCAGCTTTGTCACCCGCTGCTACCTCGCGCAGCACGCCGCCGGCCTGAGCGGCGTCATCCTCTGCGGCACGGGCAACCTCCCCATCGCACTCTCCAAGGCAGGCAGGATGGTGTGCCGCGTGCTGGCCAAACTGCACGGGGACAGCTACCGCAGCGCCTTTGTCGACAGCATGGCCGCCGGCGGCTACGGCAAGCAGATCAAGGGTGCAACAGACCCCTTGGCGTGGATCGCGGCAAGCCCGCGTGTGATCGAGGACTACAAGGCAGACCCCCAGTGCGGCTTCATGTTCACCGTGGGCGGCTACACCGCCGTGATGAGCGCCACCGCGTTCTCTGCAAGCAGGGAGTGCGTCGAGGCCTACCCCAAGGACCTGCCGCTGCTCTTCGTAGCGGGCAAGGGAGACCCTGTGGGCGAGTTCGGTAAGGGCGTGCGGGCCGCTGCGGAGCTGGCAGAGAGCGCCGGCGTGCGCGATGTAACCACCATCCTCTACGAGGGCATGCGCCACGAGATCCTCAACGAAGACGAGCGCACCCAGCCCATGGGAGACATCCTCACCTGGATCGAGCAGCAGCTCCGCTAACGCACCGGCCTCTTCACAACTCGCACGAGGAAAGCGGGCCCAGACGGGCGGTTTTGGAGCGTATTCGGCATATCGAGCGCAAAAGAGCCCAT
>JBJEHM010000026.1:48706-74824 GCA_051876075.1 Coriobacteriales bacterium | reverse complement strand
GGCCCTGCGTGGTCTGGAAGTTCTTCGCCATGTCCGGGTAGAAGTAGCCCTTGCGGTAGAACATGGTGCGCTTCTCTATCTCGCAGTTGGTGGCAAGGCCGGCGAGCACGATGCTCTCGATAGCCGCCTTGTTGGGCACCGGCAGGGCACCGGGGAGACCCAAGCAGACGGGGCAGGTATGGGTGTTGGGCTCTGCGCCGAACTCGATGGGGCAGGAGCAGAACATCTTGGTGTTGAGGGTGGTGAGCTCGGCGTGGATCTCCAAGCCGATAACCGCCTCCCAGTCCTTGAGGACCTCTTCGAGCTCCTTCATTAGCGGGCACCTCCTTCAAGCGGGGCGATGCGGCCCCTCATGTCGCAGCAGGACTCCAAGGCAGCGCCCACGCGGAGGATGATCTCGTCGCGGAACTGCGGGCCGATGATCTGCAGACCCACAGGCATGCCGGACTCGGCGCCGAACCCCACCGGCAGGCTCATGCCGCCGTTGCCGGCGATGTTGAGGCTGATGGTGAAGATGTCCGAGAGGTACATAGCAGCGGGGTCGGTCATCTCGCCGGACTTGAAGGCCACCTGCGGTGCGCTGGGCATGATGATGGCATCGACCTTGTTGAAGGCCTTGACGTAGTCCTGGGTGATGAGGGTCCTCACCTGCTGGGCGCGGTAGTAGTACTCGTCGTACACGCCGCTTGCCAGAAGGTGACCACCGAGCATGATGCGGCGCTTTGCCTCGGCGCCAAAGCCCTCTGCGCGGGAGGACTCGTAGCGCTCGCCCAAGTCGCGCCCCGCCCCCACGTGGCCGTAGCGCACAGAGTCGAAGCGGGAGAGGTTGGAGAAGGCCTCGCACGGGGCGATAACGTAGTAGGCGCTGATCGCCGCTGCGGCGTGGGGCAGCTCGACCTCGACGATCTGGGCACCCAGCCCCTCGAGGTCGCGGCAGGCCTTGGCGTAGGCGTCCTTGACCTCTGAGGAAAGACCGCCCATCTCCATGAAGGCGGGGACAACGCCGATCTTCATGCCGGCAACGCCAAAGCCCAGGTTGGCGGTGAAGTCGACGCTGCATTCCTGGCTTGTGCAGTCGAGCGGGTCGCGGCCGCAGATGGCGTTGAGGGTGTAGGCTGCGTCCTCGACAGAGCGGGCGAAGGGGCCCACCTGGTCGAGCGAGGAGCCAAAGGCCACGACGCCGTAGCGGCTGACAACGCCGTAGGTGGGCTTGAGACCCACGACGCCGCAGAAGCTCGCCGGCTGGCGGATGGAGCCGCCGGTGTCGGATCCCAGCGTGACGGTAGCCATGCCTGCGGCAACGGCGGCTGCAGAGCCGCCAGAGGAGCCACCAGGCACGCGGCCGAGGTCCCAAGGGTTGGAGGTCTTGCCAAAGTAGGAGCTCTCTGTGGTGGAGCCGAAGGCGAACTCGTCCATGTTCGTCTTGCCCAGCGGGATGGCCCCGGCTGCAACAGCCTTGGCAACGCAAGTGGCGTCGTAGGGGCTCACATAGCTTTCGAGCATCTTGGAGGCGCAAGTGGTGTGGGTCCCCACCTGGTTCATGTTGTCTTTGAAGGCGGTGGGAACGCCGGCGAGTATGCCCAGCTCCTCCTCTGCTGCCACGGCGGCGTCGATTTTATCGGCCTGAGCGTAGGCGAGCTCCGGGGTGAGCTCGAGGAAGGCGTGCACATTCTTGTCGCGCTGCTCGATAGCGGCATAGGCTGCGTCTGTGAGTTCCCTTGCGCTGAACTCCTTGGCGCGCAGGCCCTCGTTGATCTGGCGCACGCCCATGGTCTGGAAGCCTGTCATCAGCGGTCCCCCTCTCCGCCGAGGATGGACGGGATCATGAAGCAGCCGTCCTTCACCGAGCTGCTGTTGGAGAGCGCGACCTCGCGCGGGAAGGGTGCCTTGACGACGTCCTCGCGCATGACGTTGCTCAAGTCCCCGATGGGATGGAAGGTGGGCTCGACGCCGTCGAGCTCGTATTCCGTGATGGGCTTGAGGTTGTTGTCGATGATGTTGTTGAGGTCGCGCGTCATGGTGACGACTTCCTCATCGGTGAGCCCGATGCGCACGTACTCCGCGATGGAGCGGATGTCTGATTCTGTCAGGGACATTTAGTTCTCCTCGATACGGATGAGGGTTCCGATGCTCTGCAGGCAGCTGAGCTGCGAGATCTTGTTGAGTGCCTGCTGAACGTCCGACTCGCGGGCGGTGTGTGTGACGAAGGTGAGCTCGCAGCTGGAGTCGTCGAGCAGGGACTGGCTCATGGTGCGGATGGAGATGCCGCAGTCGTCGAAGACCTCGGAGATGGCGTGGAGGGTGCCGTGCTGGTCCTTGACCTCCAGGCGGATGTAGTAGCGGCTCTCCAGGTCCTCGATGGGCATGTAGGGCAGCTTGTAGATGCAGGTGCAGGCAAAGCCCACGGGGGAGCCCTCTGCGATGCAGCGGGCGGCGTCGATGATGTTGCCCATGACGGCGCTCGCCGTAGCGCCCTCGCCGGCACCCTGGCCGAAGAACATGACGTCGCCGATGGGCTCGCCGGTGATGTAGACGGCGTTGTAGACGCCGTTGACAGATGCCATGGGGTGGGTCTTGGGCAGCATAGCGGGGTGCACGCGCACGTCGATGCCCTCGGCAGTGCGGCGGCCTATTGCCAGCAGCTTGATGACGTAGCCCATGTGCTCGGCGCGCTTGAAGTCGACCGGGCTGATGGTGCTGATGCCGTTGGTGTAGACGTCGTGCACGTTGACGCGGGAGTTGAAGACCATAGAGCTCAGCAGCGCGATCTTGGCTGCGGCGTCGTGGCCCTCGACGTCTGCGGTGGGGTCGGCCTCTGCATAGCCCAGGCGCTGGGCGTCTGCCAGGACGTCCTGATAGCTCAGGCCCTCGTCTGCCATGCGGGTGAGCATGTAGTTGGTGGTGCCGTTGAGTATGCCCATCACGCTGTTGATGCGGTTGCCCACCAGGCTGCGCTTGAGCGGGTCGACGATGGGGATGCCGCCGCCCACAGCGGCCTCGAAGGAGACGCTGCCCTTGCCGCTGTCTGCCAGGTGGAATATCTCCTCGCCGTACTCGGCAAGCAGGGCCTTGTTTGCGGTGACGACGTTCTTGCCCGCCTTGAGGGCGTCGCGCACGACGTCTCCGGCAAAGCCAGTGCCGCCCACGAGCTCGACCACGATGTCGATCTCTGAGTCGTCGATGATCTGATGGTAGTCGTCGACGATGCGGTCTTCAGGAACGCCCAGCGCCGTGATCTTGGACCTGGTGCGCGAGCATACCTTGGCAAGCTCGATCTCCGGCCCAAAGCGGTCCTGGTAGTTGCTCCCCTCTTTGAAGAGGAGTTTGACCACGCCACCGCCAACGGTGCCGCAGCCTATCAAGCCGATCTTTACTTTGCGCATGTGTCCCTCCCAGAACTCGTTCATGTGCAGCTTGTGTGCGGAGCGCGCCTAGAGTACGTCGCGCGCGATGAGGTCCGCGTAGGTTTCTCGGCGGACCACCAGGCGCGCGCTGCCATCCTTGACCATGACGATACCAGGGCGCACCTGCTTGTTGTAGTTGGATGCCATCTCGTTGCAGTAGGCGCCGGTTCCGAGCACGCAGACGTGCTGTCCGGCGGTGCAGGGCTGCAGGCTGCGGTTGCGGACGACGACGTCCCCGCTCTCGCAGTGCTTGCCCACCACGTCGCAGACCATGCTGCGGGGCTGGCAGGCCTCCTCGATGACGAAAGCCTCGTACTCGGAGCCGTAGATGGCGGTGCGGATGTTGTCTGTCATGCCGCCGTCCACAGCCACGTAGGTGATGCCGCCGTTCTCCTTGACAGATCCCACGGTGTAGAGCGTGACGCCGGCGTTGGCGCTGATGGAGCGGCCGGGCTCGACGTAGATGTGCGGCAGCGGGTAGTCGATCGCAGCTGCGCATTCCTTGACAGCGCTGGTTGCCACCTCTGCGAACTCTGCGATGGAGCTGGGCTCATCTGTGCTGAGGTACGGGATGCCCAGGCCACCGCCCAGGTCGAAGATGCGCGCCGTGTAGCCCAGCTCCGCGCGCATCTGGTCCATGAAGTCGAACATGACCTTGACGGCGACGGGCCAGCAGCTCAGGTCGAAGATCTGGGAGCCGATGTGCATGTGGTAGCCGGCCATGTCCAGATGGGTGTGCTCGAGGGCGAAGGCCGTGGCTGCCTTGGCGGCGCCGTTGTTGATGTTGAAGCCGAACTTGGAGTCCTCGTTGGCGGTCATGATGTAGTCGAGGGTGTCTGCCTCGACGCCCGGGCAGATGCGGAGGATGACCTTCTGCTTGATGTCGCGAGCACGAGCTGCCAGGTTGATGCGCTCGAGCTCCTCATGCGTGTCCACCACAAAGCAATCGACACCAGCGTCGATTGCCTCGTCGATCTCCTGCGGGGTCTTGTTGTTGCCTTGGACGAACACGCGCTCCATGGGAAAGCCCGCTGCCTGGGCCACGGCAAGCTCTCCACCGCTTGCGACGTCGATGCCCACGCCCTCCTCAGCAACGATCTTGTCCATGGCAACGCAGCAGAAGCTCTTGGCAGCGTAGATGATGTCGCTTTCGGGGTAGCGGCTGCGGAACTCCTGCAGGTAGGAGGACAGCTGCTGGCGCAGGGTGGCCTCGTCGTAGACGAAGAGCGCGGTGCCGTAGTCCTCGATGATCTTCTCGAGGGGCACACCGCCTATGGAGACCTTGCCGTCTTCGACCTTGGTGGTGATGGGCGCCACGCCCAGGAGCTCGCTGACGGTGAGGTTGTCGGGATCGATGGCGGTGCGTTCGTAATGAGACATCGGGGATCTGGTCCTTTCCTAGGGTCTTACATGCGTTCCGGGGCGCTCACGCCCAGCAGGGAGAGGGCGTTTTCCAGGACGCGCCTTGTTGCGTCGCAGACGCAGAGGCGCGCGGTGGTGAGCGCTTGGTCGTCTGTGAGGACGTGGCAGCGGGTGTAGAACTGATGGAAGCACGCCGCCAGCTCCTGTGCGTAATAGGTGAGGCGGAAGGGGGCGAGGTCGCGGGCGCAGCTTTCCACCAGCTCGCCGAACTCGTCGATCTTGCGCGCCAAGTTGAGCTCTGCCTCGTCGGTGAGCGCGCTGAGCTCCGCCTGCGCGGGGATGAGCTGTGCTGCGGCCTCGTCTGCGGGAATGTCCTCCCCCGCTGCCTTGCGCAGGATGGAGCAGATGCGCGCATGCGCGTACTGCACGTAGTAGACGGGGTTGCTGGAGTCCTGGCGCTTTGCCTCTGCGATGTCGAAGTCGATGGTCTGGTCTGTGGAGCGCGAGAGCATCAGGTAGCGCGTCGCATCTGCGCCGACCTCGTCGATGAGCTCCTCGAAGGTGACCATCTCTCCCGTGCGCTTGGACATGCGCACGGCCTCTCCGTCGCGGAAGAGGTTGACCATCTGGCCGATGATGACTTCTGGCTGGCCGGGGTGGCCGAAGACATGGCCGACGGACTGGATGCGCTTGATGTAGCCGTGGTGGTCTGCGCCGAGCAGGTCCACGCAGCGCTCGTGGCCGCGGTCGAGCTTGTTCTTGTGGTAGGCGATGTCCGGGGCGAAGTAGGTGTAGGCGCCGTCTGCCTTGACGAGCACGCGGTCCTTGTCATCGCCGAAGTCAGTGGTGCGGAACCAGGTGGCACCGTCCTTGACATAGATGTAGCCAAGCTCGTCGAGCTGGGCGATGGTCCTGGAGATGATCGACTCGCCGTTTTCGTCCTTGGCGTGCAGAGTGCGCTCGGAGAACCAGACGTCGAACTCGAGACCAAAGTCCTCGAGTACCTTCTTGTTGTGGGAGAGGACGGCTGCATAGGCCATGTCCATGAAGGCAGCCTCGCGCTCCTCCTCGCTTGCGTCGAGCCACGCGAGGCCTTCCTGCTCGATGATCTGGATGGCGATGTCGATGACATAGGCGCCGGCGTAGCAGTTCTCAGGCAGCTGCGCGCGGTACTCCTCTGTGTTGGCGATGATGTGCTCGTAGGCTTGTGCGGGGGTCATGCCCTCCCCCATCAAGCGGGCAACCTGCTGGTAGCGGCACGAGACGCTCTGCGCAAAGACGTTCATCTGGTTGCCGGCGTCGTTGATGTAGAACTCGCGCGTAACGTCAAAGCCGGCAAAGTCGAGCACGCGGCAGATCGCGTCTCCCAGCGCGGCCCAGCGGCCGTGGCCCAGGTGCATGGGGCCCGTGGGGTTGGCGGAGATGAACTCGATGTCGATCTTGGTGCCCGTGCCCATGGTGCTGCTGCCGTAGCGGGCGCCCTGGGTGCGGACGGTGCTGAAGACGCTCTGCAGCGCTGCGTTGGAGAGGCGCAGGTTAATGAAGCCGGGGCCTGCGACCTCAACTGAGCTGATGAGCTCGTTTCCGGCGAGGTGCTTGGCTACGATGTCTGCGATGGCGCGGGGGTTCATGCGGGCCTGCTTGGAGCAGCGCATGGCAACGGTGGTCGCCCAGTCTCCGTTCGACTTGTCTCGCGGGCGTTCCAGCCCGGGATCAGGGATGGTCTCCAGGGGCAGCTCGCCTGCGTTGACGGCTTCCTCCAGGGCCTTGACTACGATTTCCTCGACCTGCTTGCGCACGGATCTGGCTCCTTTACTCGTTGCTATTAGCCTAGGTATACGAAGTTTCATTTTATACCCAAAGCGGGGGGCCACGAATATGCAAAGAGCTGGGTGGCGTGCGCTGGCCCTACGGCTCTTTATACGGTATGCAAGGAGGGCTTGAGTTACGCCGCTGTAAACAGTGGCGTGCGGGGGCTTACGACCAGCGGCCGATGAGGTTGTTTTCCTGTAGGTACTGCACCACGGGGGAAAGCACGGTGCTCTTCACCTGCACGCCAGAGAACTCCCAGGTGGAAAAGACCGCCAGCGTTGCCTGAACACCGTCTGCGCCGACACCCGCCTCGACGATGATGGAGGGCTTGTCTGCAAAGCGCATGCCCTTTTCGTCGAGCGCGGCGTCTGCGATGGCGCAGATCTTGGGAGACTCGACGGAAAGGTCGATGTCGCGTGCCAGAGTGAGGGCCAGCGGTACGCGGAAGAACTCCGGCTTGCGGGTGACGATGCTCGAGTTGATGACGGAGTTGGGGATGACGTGGGTCTGTCCGATGTCGTCTTCAAGCGTGGTATAGCGCAGGTTGACGTCTGTGACGATACCCTCGACCGAGCTCACCATGATCCAGTCGCCGATGTTTATCTCGTGCGAGAAAGTGATCTGCAGACCGCCTAAGAGGTTCTTGATGGTGTCCTGCATGCCGAGCGACAAGGCGAGGCCACCGATACCCAGGGCGCCCAACAGGACCGAGAGGTCGATGTCGAAGCAGTTCTTGAAGAGCATGTAGGCGCCGCCTGCCCAGACCACCGCGCGCAGGCCCACGGTGATGATGGAGCCTGCCTTGTCGCCGTCGCGAGTGACGTGGTAGGCCTTGCGGAAGACCCGCACCAGGACCTCGGCGGCAAGGGCAGTGACAGCGATGATAACGAGGGCGGTGGCGATGACGCCGAACCAGCCGCCCTGCAGGAACGCCTGGGAGGACTCTATGGTCGAGTCGAGTGCGGTGTCGAGCTCTTCCATGCGTTGCTCCCCAGCTTATTTCTCTGGGCTGATGTAGACGTCGCCTTCGTTGATGACGTTCTTGAAGGCCTCGAAGAGCTCGTCGTCTGACACCTGGCCCATGAAGTCGGTGAGGATGAGGTGCTCGCCCTCGCCCATGGTGGTGTCTGTTGCGGTCTTGGAGATGTCCTTGAGGATCTTGGCGTCGTCCCTGATCTCCTCGTCGATGTCCTCCTCGACATCGAGCTTGACGCCGGCCTTGCGGTCCTGCGCGAGCACGACCTTGAGGAAACCCACGCCCGCAACTGCGGAGACGACGGAGGCGCACAGGATGGCGGCCTTGGCCATCATGGTGACCTCGAGGGCGGTGGGCCCGAAGAACGAGAGGTTGGCCACGTAGATGGACATGGTGAAGCCGATGCCGCCCAGCATGCCGGCACCGAGCATGTGGCGCCAGCCGCAGTTGGTGGGCATGGGGAGCTTGAGCAGCTTGACAGAGACGAAGGAGGCCAGCGTGATGCCGATGGGCTTGCCCAGGAAGAGGCCGAAGAACACGCCCAGGACAACAGGGTCCATGACGATGCTCATGATGTCGACCCCGGCCAGGCGGACGCCGGCGTTGCAGAAGGCGAAGAGGGGCAGGATGAGGTAGTTGGACCAGGGGCTGATCTTGCGCTCCATGCGGCTGAGGGTGGGCTCGACGCGGCGCGACATCTTGTGGATCATGTAGACCCTGTCTGCGTACTCGCCCTGGGCGAGCATGGGCTCACCGGGGATGAAGCGGTCGCGGGCCTCGAGCACCTTGGCGATGGTCCACTTGCCAAAGACGCGTGGGTTGACCTCTGCCTTGGTGGGGATGGTGAAGGCCAGGATGACGCCTGCGATGGTGCACTCGATGCCGGAGAAGTACACGCAGAACCACAGCACGATGCCGAAGACAACGTAGTACTTGCAGCGGCAGATGCCCATCTTGTTGCCTGCCATGAGGATGCAGACGGTGAGGCCGGCCATGACCAGCCAGAACGGGTCTGGCGAGTGCCCGTAGAACAGGGCGATGACCACGATGGCCATGATGTCGTCCGCGATGGCGAGGGTCTTCAAGAAGACGGTGAGACCGCGGGGGATGCCCTTGCCCACCAGCGTGAGGACGCCGATGGCAAAGGCGATGTCCGTTGCCATGGGGATGCCGAAGCCCTTGACGTGCTCGCCGCCGAAGTTGAGGCTCACATAGATGATGATGGGCACCAGGACACCGCCGCACGCGGCGATGATGGGCAGCAGGGCGGCCTTGATGTCCTTGAGCTCGCCCACGAAGAACTCGTACTTGATCTCCATGCCCACCACGAGGAAGAACAGGGTCATGAGGACCTCGTTGACCCAGTGCTCCACCGTCATGCCGATGAAGAAGTTGTCGAAGCCAAAGCCGTTGAGCGTGATGCCCAGCTCGAAGTTGAGGAAGTTCTCGTAGGCTTCGAAGGCGTCTGTGTTGGCCAGGATGATGGCGATGACGGCGGCCAGCACCATCATGATGGAGCCCAGGGTTTCCATGGAGGTGAGCTTCTCGATGAAGGTGCGGCGCTTTGCGTCGCGCTCGGCTTGGATGTAGATCAAGTTGTTGTTGTTCTGGTAACCCATTGGCAGATCAGATCCCTCGCTTACATAAAGATGTCCCCGCCTGCAGGGCAGGCGGGGCTTGAGAATGCACAGAAACTAGCCGGCGTAGTCGACGAGGACGGCGGCAACCTGCTTCTTGCGGCTGAGAACGCCGGGCATCCAGACGGAGCCCTGCTCGAAGCTGATCTTGAAGGCGCCCTCGATGAAGCCGAGGTCTCCGGCTCCGATGAACTCAGAGCCCTCCTTGATGATGTCTGTGAGGAGCATGAGGGCTGCGTCGTAGCCACCCTCCTGCTGGATCTTAGCAACCTGGGCGCTGACTTCTGGGATGCGGCCCCTCATGCCCTCCAAGTCGACGGTCTCGTACTGGGCGACCCAGACCTTGCGGCCGCCGAAGTTGAACTCCTTGGAATCCCTGCTGCAGATGTCCTGGACGCTGACGTCGTCGTCGCCACCGCGGGACTTGAAGATCTTCATGCCGAACTCGACGGGGTCGACGCCCAAGATGCCGCAGAGCTTGTAGATGCGGTCCACGTCGACGGGGGTGCAGGTGGGGGACTTCATGATCACGGTGTCTGTGAGCAGGGCGGAGACCAGGCATGCGGCGATGGAGGGCTCGATGTCGATCTCGTTGAGCTCGTAGAGCATGGTGATGATGGAGGTGGTAGAGCCCACCGGCAGGTTGAGGAACTCGATGGGCGCGGCAGTGGTGACGTCTGCGATGCGGTGATGGTCCACAACGCCCACGAGCTCTGCGTCCTGCAGGCCATCAACCGCCTGGCCCAGCTCGTTGTGGTCGACAAGGTAGACCTTGTCTCCCTCTCCAACGCGCTCGATGAGGCGCGGGGGGTTCTCGATGCCGTACTCGGAGAAGATCATCTCTGCCTCTGCGGGAAGGGGCCCGAGCCTGCAGGGGATGTACTCGTTGTCCGGGTCAACCATGTCCTTGAGGTGGGCAAAGGTGTAAGCGGCCATGATGGAGTCGTTGTCAGGGTTCTTGTGACCAACAACATAGATCTGGGACATAGGAATTCTCCTCTGAGCGAACAGCTGTAAATCGGGCGAATTATACCTGTGGCTGGGCAACGCGCACGTAACGCAGCAGTGACATTGCGGCGCGCGGTTTGGCGTCAGCCGCTTATGGTGCGCGCGGGCGCTTTATTCCTGGATTTTGACAAGCGGCGCATAGCCCTTGAGCAGCTTCTTCGTCTGGCCGCTCTTGGCAAAGCGTATGGTGAGCTTGTCGCCTTCCACAGCCAGCACCGTGCCCCGCCCAAAGGTCTTGTGATCCACAACGTCCCCTGGTTTGAGCTCTCCCAGCTCCGGGACGTCCCTGCGCGGCTCTGCCTTGGAGGAGAGGGACGATGAGGAGTTCCCGCGCCCAAAGACACGGCCCCCGTACATCTCCTCTCCCCTGCCGCTGCCGTAGGTGCTGTGGCGGTCTCCGCGCTTTTCCCAGCCGGTGCCGCTGAGGCCCAGGCTGCCTATGCCTTCGCTGTGGATGAGCTCCTTGGGGATCTCTGACACAAAGCGGCTGCGCGGGTTTGCCTGGGGCTGGCCGAAGAGGCGGCGGGTTTGCGCATGAGTGAGGAAGAGCTGCTTGCGGGCGCGCGTGATGGCCACGTAGGCCAGGCGGCGCTCCTCCTCCACCCCGCGCTCGATCATCGAGTTGCTGTGGGGAAAGATCGTCTCCTCCATGCCAGACACGAAGACGACATCGAACTCCAGACCCTTTGCGCTGTGGATGGTCATGAGGGTGACCTTCTCCTCAGACTCCTCCACACTGTCCAAGTCTGTGCGCAGCGAGAGCCACTCCATGAAGTCTGCCAGCGTGGGCGGATGCGCAGAGAACTCCTGCCCGTTGAGCTCGAGCACGCCTTCTGCAGGGAGGAGCGCCTCGTCTTCAACCAGGGGGTGGGACTCCACGTACTCCTGCACAACAGAGACGAACTCCTTGATGTTCTCCACGCGGGCGTCTGCCTCCTCTGTGCGCATGGCCTGCAGCGCGGGGATGAGGCCGGAGCGCTCGATGATCATCTCCACCACCTTGTCGAGCGGGCCGGCGTAGCTGCGTGCCTCGTCAATTACCTTGACGAAGGACTCGAGCGCCTTGCGGGTGCTGGCCCGGCAGGCTGGGTCGAGAGATTCCTCGCGCGCAGCCTCGAAGAACGAGATGCCGCGCACGCGGGCGGTGCCCTGTATGCGCTCCACGGTGGTCTTGCCGATGCCGCGGCGCGGGGTGTTCACCACGCGCAGGGCAGAGACGTCGTCTGCGGGGTTGACGGTGAGCTTGAGGTAGGCCATGCAGTCGCGGATCTCCATGCGGTCGAAGAAGCGCGTGCCGCCCACGATCTGGTAGGGGACGCCGGCGCGCAGAAGCATGTCCTCGAGTGTGCGCGACTGGGCGTTGGTGCGGTAGAAGAGCGCAATGTCGTTGTAGCTGGTGCCCCCGTCATGCAGTTGCTCGATGCGGGATGCGATCCAGCGGCCCTCGTCGCGCTCGTCTGCGGCCAGGTAGAGGCCGATCTGCTCCCCTGCCGGGCTCTGCGTGAAGAGCTTCTTGGACTTGCGGGAGGCGTTGTTGGCGATGACCGCGTTTGCCGCAGCCAGGATGTTGCCGGTGGAGCGGTAGTTCTGCTCGAGCTTGACCGTCTTGGCGGCCGGCCAGTCGCGCTCGAAGTCGAGGATATTGCGTATGTCTGCGCCGCGCCAAGAGTAGATGGACTGGTCGTCGTCACCCACCACCATGAGGTTGCCGCAGACCTGGGCGAGCATCTTGGTGATGGCGTACTGCGCGCGGTTGGTGTCTTGGTACTCGTCTACCAGTATGTAGCGAAAGCGCTGGCCGTACGCGGTGGCGATCTGGGGGTTGTCACGCAGGAGCAGGTAGGTGTTGAGCAGCAAGTCGTCGAAGTCCATGGCGTTGGAGCGCTTGAGGCGGGCCTGGAGGGCCTTGTAGACCGCTGCGACGCACTTGGAGTACGGGTCTGCAGAGGGCATGTCTGAAGGGAGCTTGAGGTCGTTCTTTGCGGCGCTGATGCGGCTGCGCACGCCGGCGTCCGGGAAGCGCTTGGTGTCATAGCCAAGCTCCGCCATGATGTCCTTGACAAGCCGCTTTGAGTCGTCTGCGTCGTAAATGGTGAAGTCCTTGCCGTAGCCCAGGAGCTGGGCGTCTGCGCGCAGCATGCGCACGCACATGCTGTGGAAGGTGTTGATCCACATCCCGCGCACGTCCCCTGCCAGTATGCCGGAGAGGCGGGTGCGCATCTCCTTGGCGGCCTTGTTGGTGAAGGTCACCGCCAAGATGGACCAAGGGGCCACCCCCAGGTCCTGCACCAAGTGGGCGATACGGTAGGTGAGCACGCGCGTCTTGCCGCTGCCAGCGCCAGCCAAGACGAGCAGGGGTCCCTCTGTAGTGAGGACGGCTTCTGCCTGGGCGGGGTTGAGGACGGACAAGTCGAGCATGGGTCAACCTTTCTCTATCGTAGGGCAGCGCACAGCATACCCGGGGGCTGTGACATGAAAGCGGGTGCTAAAAACCTAGCGGGAATGACGTCCGCGGTTGGAGGCCTTGACCTGCTTGCGCGCCGGTTTGGAAGGTTGGTAGTCAACGAGCGAGAGGAGGCTGTTCAAGGCGGTGAAGCAGATGATGCCGAAGAGCAGACCCAAGACCGCGCCTGCCAGCACATCGGTGAAGTAGTTCACTCCCAGGTAGAGGCGCGAGACGCTCTCGAGCACGGCAAAGCCGAGCGCTGCGCTGCTCATGCCCCAGAACCTGCTGCGCCACAGCACGGCAAAGGCCGCAAACCCCGTAGCCGCGTGCAGCGAGGGGAAGGAGTAGCCGGGGTGGCTCACACCCATGACGGGCACCAGGCCCGTGACCATGTCTCCCGGGTGCGGGCGCGCGACGGCGTTGCCGATGAGTATGCATGCGATGGAGGTGACGACTATGGTGACGATGAGTATGGCCCCGCAGCGGCGTCGCTCCTGAAAGATCAGCAGGACCAGCGCCCACACGACCCACAGCAGGGCGGAGTTGCCGAGCGCGGAGATGAGGGCCATGAGCTCTGTGAGGCCTCCGATGCGGATGGCCTGGAACGCAAGCAGAACTGTTCCCTCCACGGGGACCTCCTCTGTGATCTGAATGCTGGTGGGACGCGGTGCAAGCAAGGATGATAGCACCTGAGCCATGCGGCCGTGCGCGTGTCTAGCGCGTTGCCTCCCAGCAGGCAACGGCTGCCGCTGCGGCAACGTTGAGGGAGTCCACTCCAGGGCGCATGGGGATCTTGACGGTGAGGTCGCACGAGGCGATGGTCTGCTGCCGCAGGCCCTCCCCCTCCGTCCCCAGCACGAGAGCGAGCTTTGGCGGGTGCGGCAGCTGCTGGAGCGAGACGCTGTCTTCGCTCAGCGCCAGGGCGGCGAGCGCGTAGCCAAGCTCCTGCAGCTGGGGTGCGCCCTGGGGCGCCCACTCCCTTGGGCCCGGGATGCGCGCCCAAGGCACGCGCAGGACGCTCCCGCGCGACATGCGGGCGGCCCGGCGGAACAAAGGGTCTGCGCAGGAGGGGCTCAGCAGGACCCCGTCGATGCCAAACGCCCAGGCGATGCGGAACAGCGTGGCCATGTTGACGCCGCTTGTGGAGTCCTCGATGACGAGCAGGCGGCGGCTGCGCTCAGCAAGCTCCAGCCACCCGGGGTTGCAAGGGCGGCGGCAGATGCCCACAGCGCTGCGCGTCTGCGGGTAGCCGGTGATCTGGCGGAACTCCTGCGCGCTCACGAGCTCCCTGCACGCGCAGGGGATGTCTGGGAAGGCGAACGCCGGTGTGCTGAGCATGCTCAAGACCTCGGCTCCGCACTCGCTTGCCGTGCGCAGCACGAGCTCAGACTCTGCGAGGAAAGCCGGGGTGCCGCGCCAGGAGCCCTGTGCGAGCTCGCGGTCGCTCATCTGGTACGGTGCAAGATCGGGCACTGCCCCTCCCCTCCCCACAACGAAAAAGACCGCCTGACAAGGCGGCCTTGGGAATTCAGATGGTCGGGTGAACAGGATTCGAACCTGCGACCCCTTGACCCCCAGTCAAGTGCGCTACCAAACTGCGCCATCACCCGATCTGAACGTTCTCTGCCCTGGGCTGGTCGGGTGAACAGGATTCGAACCTGCGACCCCTTGACCCCCAGTCAAGTGCGCTACCAAACTGCGCCATCACCCGAGCCCAAGCAGTAACCGCGATTTGCGGCAAGACGGTATGTTAGCAGAACCACGCGAATATGGAAGGTCCTTTTTCAGCAAGATGGCCGGACGCGAGCCCGGCCATCAAAGCGTCCTTCCTACAGTGCCTTAAAGCGCCTAGAGGGTGAAGTTCTCCTTGCCCTCGAAGACGTCCATGGCCTCTTCGACGTCGTAGTCGGCGAAGGTGATGGCGCTGATGGCCTTGGTGAGGCGGACGGCCTCGTCGAGGCTGCGCTGGTGGATGTTGCGGCCAGTGGCGTTGCCACATGCACCGCCCACGTGGATCTGGTCGTAGAGCTGGGAGAGGAAGGTGCGGGCGTCAACGGTGGAGCCGCCGGCGCACACCAGACCGCAGCGGCCGGATGCGAGGGAGGCGATCTTCAGGAGCTCTGCGCTGCTGGCGTCATCCGTGGGGGACGGCGGGTTGACCTTTACGAAGTCCGCGCCCAGGCACAGGGCGGTGCCAGCTGCGCCTGCGATGAGGGCGGCGTCCTTCTCGTCGGTCACGGCCTTGCCGCGCGGGTAGATCCACAGCACCACGATGAGGCCCTCGGCGTGTGCCTCGGCGATGAGCTCACCGGCCTCCGCCATCATCTGGGACTCGTATTCGCTGCCGAGGTAGATGGTGTAGCCCAGGCCCACGATGTTGACGCCGGCCTCCCTCATGGCGAGCACGGCCTCGATGTCGCAGAGCTGGGGCGAGAACGGGTCTTGCTGGCTGGTCTTGACCAGATTGGTCTTGGAGTTCATCTTGACCAGGTAGTTGATCTCTGGGTAGCTGGGCGCGTACTGGGCGATGAGGCCGCGCTGGCCCGCCAGCACGCCGCAGATGCCCTGGCTGCCGATCTGGAAGAGGTGCTCGGGGTCGGCATCTGCGATGTCGATGCCCTCGCCGTAGAAGTCCTTGTTGAGGTGCTCGATCTTCTGGTCGCAGGCAAAGAGCATCAGGCGGCCGGTGCCCTGGGTGGCGGCCATCATGTTGTCGATGTAGGTCTCGCGGGCCTCGGGCATGACGTCTGCAGGAACGCGGACGTCCTCGCGGGTGATCTGGGGCATGGCAAATCCTTTCCCTTGTTGCTTTGATGGTGGGAACACGCTCCCCATTGTAGCTTACGCAGCCCTAGCCGCGGTCTGTCCATCCGTTGGTGACCGGCCAGCAGCGCATGGTGCTGAGCGCAACACCTCCCAGCTGCGGGGCTATGGGCTCGTTGCGGCGCTTGTACTCGTTGCGGGCCACTGTCTTGAGCACGCGGTCCACCAGCTTGGGATCGAAGCCCTCCTCCTTGAGCTCGCGCGCTCCCATGCCCGCCTCGATATGGGCTGCGAGCACGGTGTCAAGCAGCTCGTAGGGCGGCAGCCTGTCTGCGTCCCGTGCGCCTTCGTAGAGCTCTGCGCTGGGTTCCTTGTCTATGCAGGCCTGGGGGATCGAGGGGCCCTGTGCGGCGCGCCAGCGGGCCAGCTCGTAGACCTGGGTCTTGTAGAGCTCGCCCAAGGGGGCAAAAGCGCCGGCAGTGTCTCCGTAGAGGGTTGAGAAGCCCATGGCAGCTTCAGACTTATTGCCCGTGTTGAGGAGCATCCAGCCGTGGGCGTTGGAGAGCGCCATCAGGTAGACGGTGCGGATGCGCGCCTGAAGGTTCTCTGCGGCAAGGCCGGCCACCTCTCCCCCGCAGGGTGCGGCGAGCACCTGGTGGAAGGTCTCGACAGGCTGCTCGATGGAGATCTTGACGGTCTCGATCCCCAGGTTGGCGGCAAGCAGGACGGAGTCGTCCACAGAGCCGGTGCTGGAGTACTTGGAGGGCATGAGCACGCCGTGGACATACTGACCGCCTATGGCGTCTGCCGCGATGGCGGCCACAACCGCTGAGTCGATGCCGCCGGAAAGCCCGATCACGGCGTCTGCAAAGCCGTTCTTGTTCATGTAGTCGCGCGTGGCCATGACGGCGCTGTTCCAGATGAGCTCTGTCTCGTCGACGAGCTGCTCCTGCGCGTCGAGCAGCTCGGGCTCCTCGAGTGGCTTGGTGTCGAAGGAGATGAGCTCCTGCTTGCAGGCAGAGCAACTGCCGATGAGTTCGCCTGCCGGGGTGAGCACGCAGCTGCCGCCGGCAAAGACAGTGGCGTCTGCTGCGCCCGTGAGGTTGAGGTAGGCCACAAAGCGGCCGGACTCGCGCGCGAGCTCCTGCAGGCGCTCCAGCTTGCCGCGCGCTGCGGGAAGGGCGTAGGGGCTGTCGAAGGTGTCGCAGCACAGCTCCAAGAGCACCGTGTCGCCTTCCTCTGCCACCGGCTCCTCGAAGTGGTCCTCAAGGCAGATGGAGATGCCGTCGCAGCCGAAGTCGATGCCAAAGGACTCGTCTGGCAGGGCGAGCTCCGGGCAGCCCAGGGAGTTGGGCATGCTGTTCTCCAGCACGAAGAGCTCAGTTGCGGCAACGTCGAGCCCCTCGAAGTCCTGGGCGGTGGTCTCTGCCATCAGCAGGGCCACAGGCGCTTGCTCGGCGATGCTGGAGAGCTGCTCGCGCACGGCATCGAGGAAGGGCGGGTGCTCGGCAAGTCCGTCCAGCGGCCAGCCGGTGAGCGCATGCGGGGGCATCACGAGCAGGTCGACGTCCTCTTCCTTGGCGATGGCGGCAGCCTCGAGGATATCTGTGGCGTTGGACTCGATGTCTCCGAGCTTTGGGTTGAACTGGGCAAGTGCGATGCGCATGGGTGCCTCCTGTCTGTCTGGCGCTTATCAGTAGTCGTTGGCGGCGGGGCTCTCCAGCCACGCGCGCTCGAAGGCTGCGTACTCCCCTGCCTCGATGGCCTCGCGTGCGCGGCGCATGAGGTCGAGCAGGTAGTGGAGGTTGTGTATGGTGCACAGCATGCTGCCCACCATCTCGTGGGACTTGATGAGGTGGCGGATGTAGGCGCGCGTGTGCTCCCGGCACACCGGGCAGCTGCATGCCGGGTCCAGGGGTGTGAAGTCATCCTTGTACTTGGCGTTGCGCATGTTCATGCGGCCCTGGCTGGAGAACACCGTGCCCATGCGGCCGGTGCGCGTGGGGAGGACGCAGTCGAACATGTCCACGCCCTGGCCCACGGCGCGCACCAGGGTGGTGGGATTGCCCACGCCCATGAGGTAGCGGGGCTTGTTCTGCGGCAGGGCCTGTGCCACGGTGCCCAGTGTCTCGAACATGAGCTCGTGGTCCTCGCCCACGCTGTAGCCGCCGATGCCGTAGCCGGGGAAGTCCATCTCTGTGAGCGCGGCAACGCTCTTGAGGCGCAAGTCAAGGTGCACACCGCCCTGGACGATACCGAAGAGCGCCTGGTCCTGGCGCGTGTGGGCTTCCTTGCAGCGGCGCGCCCAGGCGATGGAAAGGTCGACAGCAGCTTCCACATCCTCCTTTGCCGCGGGGTAGGGCGGGCACTGGTCCAGCTGCATGATGATGTCTCCGCCGATGGCCTCCTGGATGCGCATGTTGTCTTCTGGCGTCCAGCGGTGATGGCTGCCGTCTACGATTGAGCGAAAGCTCACGCCGTCTGCATCGAGCTTGAGGGTGTCTGCAAGCGAGAAGATCTGGAAGCCGCCGCTGTCTGTGAGGACGGGGTGGTCCCAGTGCATGAAGCCGTGAATGCCGCCAGCCTTCTCGAGAATCTCCGTGCCGGGGCGGTTGTAGAGATGGTAGGTGTTGGCCAAGATGATCTGCGCGCCCAGGTCCTCGAGCGTGTGGTTCATCACGCCCTTGACGCTGGCTGCAGTGCCCACCGGCATGAAGATGGGGGTCTGGATGTCTCCATGGGGCGTGTGGAGGCAAGCCCTGCGCGCATGCGTGTGCGGGTCTTGTGCTATGAGGTCGAACTCGAACATGTGGCTCCTTGCGGTAAAGCGCGCGCTTAGCTTGCGCTGCGCTCAACATACCCCGTTTGCAGGGGTGTGCGTCAGTACGGAAACAGAGGCTTTACAGTAGCAGCATGGCGTCGCCAAAGCTGAAGAAGCGGTAGTTCTTCCGCTTTGCCTCCTCGTAGGCGGCCATCACGTGCTCGCGGCCGCTGAAGGCGCTCACCAGCATCAGCAGCGTGGAGCGCGGCACGTGGAAGTTGGTGATCATGGCGTCGACCACCTTGAACTCGTAGCCGGGCATGATGAAGAGCTTGGTACTCGCGCGGTCCTGGGCGCACAGGCGGCCGCTGGCAGCAGCGCTTTCCAGCGAGCGCACGCTGGTGGTGCCAACGGCGATCACGCGGCCGCCCGCCTCTTTGGTGCGCTGCACGGCATCCACAGTCTCCTGTGGCACGGTGTAGAGCTCGACGTGCATGTCGTGGTCTGCGGCGTCTTCCTCAGTGACGGTGCGGAAGGTCCCCAGCCCCACCTCGAGGTCCACGGTGGCAAAGCCCACGCCATTGTCATGTATGCGCTGGAGCAGCTCCTCGGTAAAGTGGAGGCCCGCTGTGGGCGCAGCAGCCGAGCGCTCGGTCTTGGAGTAGACCGTCTGGTACATCTCCTGGTCGCCCTGGTAGTCGGTGATGTAGGGCGGCAGCGGGGTGCGCCCCACGAGGTGCATGGCGAGGTCGACGGAAACGGCGTTGCCCTGCGGCGCCAGGCGCACGATGCGGGCACCGTTTTCCGGCAGTATGCCAAGGACCTCGCCTGCAAGGATGACCTGTCCGTCTGCATCGCAGAACTCCATGACAGCGCCTTCCTTCAGACGCTTGCCCGGTTTGACCAGGCACTCCCAGGTCTGCTCATCTGCGCAGTCCGGCGCGCCCTCGTGCTTGTTGAGGAGCAGGCACTCGCACTGGCCGCCCGTTGCCCGCTTGCGGCCCAGCAGGCGCGCGGGCAAGACCCTGGTCTCGTTGGCCACCAAGAGGTCGCCCGGCTGCAGGTAGTCGATGATGTCGCGGAAGATGCGGTGCTCGATGCGGCCAGCCTGGTCCATGACGAGCAGCTTGCAGGAGTCGCGGGGGTCCGCCGGTGCCTGTGCGATGTAGTGTTGTGGCAGCTCGTAGTCGAAGTCTGCGGTTCTCATATGTGCTCCTTTGTTCGAAGCACCTATACTAGCAAAGTCTGGAACGTGCCCTTGAGGGCATGACGGTAGGGAGGAGCCATGAAGCTGCTGCTGCACGCGTGTTGCGGGCCGTGCTCGCTCGAGCCCGTGCGCATGCTCATGGAAGACGGCGCGGAGTTCGGGATCTTCTTCAGCAACTCGAACATCCATCCCCATGATGAGTACCTGCGCCGGCTCCAGGCCATTCGCGAGTACGTGGTGCAGCCCAACGGGCTCCCCTTCGAAGAAGACGAGTACAGCAGCCAGGAATGGGAGGAGCGCGTTGGCGTGTGGGGCACCCAACGCGAGCAGCGCTGCCGTGCGTGCTACCGCCTGCGCTTCGAGCGCCTTGCGGCTGCGGCACGGGAGCTGGGCTATGACGCGATTGGGAGCACGCTCACCATCAGCCCCTACCAGTACACCCAGACCATACTCGAGGAGCTCCAGCGCGCCGCGCTGGCCCAGGGCCTCGAAAGCGCCGGCGCAGATTACAGTGCCTGCTACCAGGAGGCCACGCGCCGCAGCCGCGATCTTGGCATGTACCGCCAGAACTATTGCGGGTGCCGCTTCTCCATCGCAGAGGCGCAAGCCCAGCGCCAGGAGCGCGCTCAAGAGCACCGGCGCCAAAAAGAGCTGAAGCAGCTCGCATTGCTGCAGGCTGCTTCAGAGGGCGTGGTCAACCAGCTGTCTCAGCTCTAAGCTTACTCTGCCGGCTTGTCGAAGGCCCCCGCGCAGTGCGGGCAGCGGGTGGCGCCGGCCTTGACCTCCTCCAGGCAGAAGGGGCAGGTGGGAGCGGGCTGTTCTTCCGCGGGCTCCTCCTTGCCCTTGCCTGCGAGCTTTTCTCCCGCGCGCTGCACGCTGTTGATGGCCTTGACCAGGCAGAAGACCACGAGCGCCACGATGAGGAAGTTGATGACGGCGCTGATGAAGGCGCCGAAGTCGATCTCTGTGCCCGGGATGACCAGGCCGCTCACTACGTTGGCCCCGCCGCCTGCAATCACGGAGATGAGCGGGTTGATGATGTTGGTGGTGAGCGCGGTGACGATGCCCGTGAAGGCTCCGCCGATGATCACGCCAACTGCCAGGTCCATGACGTTGCCGCGATTGATGAACTCCTTGAACTCATCGATGAACTTCACTGCTTGACTCCTTTCACTGCTTGCCCTTTGCGCACGCTGCAGGCATTGTACCTGCTGGGCTATGCAAGCAGCTGCTCGTAATCCTCTCGCGCAAAACGGTGGTAGACGAGGTGGCCCATCTCCTCCTTGAAGCAGTAGTAGTGGGGGTCGATGCCGGGATCTTCGAAATGCACGGCGTAGTCGAACTCAGAGCCCGGGGGCATCTCGTCCACCGCGTAGCTGGCGGAGTGTTTTGCAAAGAGTCCCATGACCTCCTCTTTGGAGGGGTGGTGCTTGGTGAGGAAGAGCTCGATGAGGTCTGCGAGGAAGGCAGGCGCAGGCACCTGCTCGTGCACGTAGAGGCTGCCAGCAGGCGGGATGCGCACCTCGATGCGGTCCTCATGGGTGCCAAAGCTGACGTCTCCCAGCGGCGATCCCTCCAGTGCGCGCTCGCGCTGCAGCAGAGCACAGAGGCTGCCGGCATCCGGAGCGCTCGTGCCCAGCATGGCATTGAGTGACTCCGTCTTGTAGTAGAAGCGGGTTGACTCGTAGGCATAGCCCAGCTTGACCTGCAGCTCAACGATCTGGTCGATGATGTCTTTCTCCAAGCGCTGCGCGTCCATCTACGCTCCCTTTCTCTGCAAGCTCGTACTTGGGGGAGTGTAGAGCATCGGTGTGGCGGAGGCCCTACAATAGCTTCTGTGAAACCCAACGGTTTACTTGAGGGGCGCCCCTGCTGCGGCGCCGCTCCCGCACAAGGCAAAGGAGCCAGCACATGGGCAAGCGCTATGTCATCGCACTCGACCAGGGCACCACCTCCTCCCGCTCCATGCTCATCGACGAGCATGGCCGCGCCGTGGGCTGCGCGCAGCGGGAGTTCCCCCAGATCTACCCCCAGCCAGGCTGGGTTGACCACGACCCAAAGGACATCGCGGCAAGCCAGCTGGGCACCTTCACAGAGCTGATGACGCAGTTCAACCTCACACCGGACGACATCGAGTGCATCGGCATCACCAACCAGAGGGAGACCACCATCATCTGGGACCGCGCCACCGGCGAGCCCGTCGCCAACGCCATCGTGTGGCAGTGCCGCCGCACGGCCCAGGTGATCCAGGACATATGCGGTGACAGCGAGGAAGTGCGCGAGCAGATCGTGCAGCGCACGGGGTTGCGCCCGGACCCGTACTTCTCTGCGAGCAAGGTTCGCTGGCTGCTCGACAACGTGCCCGGTGCACGCGAGCGTGCAGAGCGCGGAGAACTGGCCTTTGGCACGGTTGACAGCTGGCTCGTATGGAACCTCACCAACGGCCGCGTCCACGCAACAGACCCGACAAACGCCAGCCGCACCATGCTCTTCAACATCCACACGGGTGAGTGGGACCCCTACCTGCTCGAGCTCTTTGGCATCCCCGCCTCCATGATGCCGGAGGTGCGCCCCTCCTCCTCAAGCTTTGGAGCCACCGCCAACCCCAACCTGCCGCTGGGCATCCCCATCTGCGGTGTGGCGGGAGACCAGCAGGCGGCGCTCTTCGGGCAGTGCTGCTTCAACGCGGGTCAGGCCAAGAACACCTATGGAACGGGTTGCTTCTTTCTCATGAACACCGGCCAGCATGCCCCGCAGAGCAAGAACAACCTGGTCACGACCATCGCGGCAAGCGCCCCGGGGCAACCGCGCACCTACGCCCTGGAGGGCAGCGTCTTTGTCGCCGGTGCGCTCGTGCAGTGGCTGCGCGACAGCCTGGGGCTCATCTCGAGCGCGCAGGAGACGGAGGCGCTCGCTCTCAGCGTGCCCGACAACGCGGGCGTCTACATAGTCCCTGCCTTCACGGGGCTGGGCGCCCCCTATTGGGACAGCGACGCACGCGGGGCCATCTACGGCCTGACGAGGGGCGCCACCCGTGCGCACATAGCCCGAGCGGCGCTCGAGTCCATGGCCTACCAGATGCACGACCTCGCAGTTGCCATGGAGGCAGACGCAGGCTTCAAGATCGAAACCCTCAACGTCGACGGCGGTGCTGCGCGCAACGACTTCCTCCTGCAGTTCCAAAGCGACGTGCTCGGCACCCAGGTGCGCCGCCCCGCGAACACAGAGACAACCGCCTTGGGTGCGGCGTATCTGGCGGGCCTTTGCACCGGCTACTGGAAGAGCACAGACGAGCTTGCGGCCCTGCGCGGCAGCGACGAGGTCTTCACGCCGCAGATGCCGCGCGAGCAGGCTGATCAGCTTCTGGCAGGCTGGAAGGACGCCGTGCGCCGCACGCTCAGCAGCTAGCGCAGCTTGCCCACGCTCATAGCGCGCATGGCGTTGAGGATGGCGAGCGCTGCCACGCCCACATCGCCGAACACGGCCAGCCACATGGTGGCCACACCGGCTGCTGCCAGGACCAGGATGAGCAGCTTGACCCCGATGGCGAAGACGATGTTCTGCCACACGATGCCGTGCGTCTTGCGGGCGAGCCTCACAGCGCGGGCGATGCCGCGGGGGTCGTCGTCCATGAGCACCACGTCTGCGGCCTCGATCGCCGCGTCCGAGCCAAGCGCTCCCATGGCGATGCCCACATCAGCGCGGGTGAGGACGGGGGCGTCGTTGATGCCGTCTCCCACAAAGGCCAGGCTGCCCCTCCCCTGTCTGCCTGCGAGCAGTGATTCGACCTGCGACACCTTGTCTTGGGGGAGCAGCTGTGCGCGGAACTCGCTCAAGCCCAGCTCCCCAGCCACCTGTGCCGCAGCAGCTTGGCTGTCCCCTGTGAGCATGACGGTCTTGTGCACGCCCACTCTGCCGAGCTCGCGTACGGCCTCTGCAGCACCGGGCTTGACTTGGTCGCGCACTGCCAGGAAGCCGGCAAAGCGGCCCTCGACGGCCACATAGAGGACGGTCCCCTGCTCTTGCGACGGCGTGAAGCGCAGGTTGAAGGCCTCCATGAGGGCGGCGTTGCCCACCAGCACCTGCCTTCCGTCAACATGGGCCTCGATGCCCTTGCCGGCGTGCTCGTGCAGATCACTCACACGGCGCGCGTCCGGCGTGCCACCCCAGGCCTCCACAACAGAGAGCGCGAGGGGGTGCGTGGAGTGCTGCTCTGCATGTGCCGCGAGCTCCAGGAGCTCCTGCCGCTCCACGCCGGGCTCGCAGCTCACGCTGCTCACGCCAAAGCGGCCGGTGGTGAGCGTTCCCGTCTTGTCGAAGACCACGGTGTCCACCCGTGCCAGGACCTCGAGGTAGTTGCTCCCCTTGACGAGGATGCCCAGGCGGCTGGCACCGCCGATGCCGCCAAAGTAGCTCATGGGCACGCTGATGACGAGCGCGCACGGGCACGAGACCACGAGGAAGGTGAGCGCGCGGAAGATCCAGTCGCTCCAGGCGCCAAAGCCTAGCAGCGGGGGCACCACGGCCAGGATGGCTGCGGCTCCCACCACCACCGGCGTGTAGACGCGCGCAAAGCAGGTGATGAAGCTCTCCGTGCTCGCCTTCTTCTCTGCCGCGCTCTCCACCATCTCCAAGATCTTGCTCACGGTGGAGTCCTCGTAGGCCTTGGTGACCTGCAGCGTCACGGCAGAGCTCAGGTTGATGCAGCCGGAGACGAGCTGGTCGCCGGGCCCTGCCTCGACAGGGAGCGATTCTCCCGTGAGCGCAGAGCTGTCGATGCTCGTGCTGCCCTCGACCACTGTGCCGTCCAAGGGGACGCGCTCTCCCGGGCGCACCAGCACCAGGCTTCCCACCTCGACCTCATAGGGGTCGACTTGCTGGGGCTGGCCATCGCGTAGGAGGTTGGCGTACTCGGGAGCGATGTCCATCATCTCCTTGACGGAGCGGCGGCTCTTGCCCACGGCATAGTCCTCGAAGAGCTCCCCCACCTGGAAGAAGAGCATGACGGCAGCGCCCTCTGCCATGTGCGGCTGGCTCTGGGGAAAGAAGACCATGAGGAAGGCGCCAGCACTCGCCACGACCATGAGGAAGTTCTCATCGAGCGCGTTGCCGCGGGCCAGGTTGCGTGCCGCCTTTGCAAAGACCGGGTAGCCGGCCAGCACATAGGGGATGAGGAAGAGGCAGAACTCCGTGTAGACGTTGTAGGGGTTCTCAAGCCAGCTGTCCAAGGGCAGCAGCATGATGGCGAAGAAGATGACAAGCGCGGCGATCAGGCGCTGCGTCTTTGCTTGGCGTAACAGTTCCATGGGGCTTTCCCTTCAAGTGTCGTACCGGGTGATAGCCCGGCAGAGTTGGCGGAATCGCGTCGCTAACGGACGATGCGGCAGTCGGGCTCGTACTTGCAGACGACCTGTTGTGCCTGCTCGAGCACGTTTTCCCAAGCCTCGTCCGGTGCCTGAAGGATGAGCTTCTCTGTCATGAACGCGACCTTGGCGCTCTCCACCTGAGGCAGGGCGTTGATGCCGTCCTCGATCTTTGCGGCGCAGTTGGCGCAGCACAGCCCCTCCAGCTTCAATGAACGCTTCATCTTCAGTACCTCCCGTTTACTCGCAGATATGGTTCATGCCCTGGGCGAGCATGCTGTGCACGTGGTTGTCGCTCAAGGCGTAGAGGACCTGCTTGCCCTCCCGCCTGTAGCGCACCAGCCGCGCCTGCTTCAAGAGACGCAGCTGATGGGAAACGGCGCTTTGGCTCACCCCCACCGCGTCCGCGATGCAGGCGACGCACATCTCATCTTCCATGAGGGCATAGAGGATCTTGATGCGCGTGCTGTCTGCGAACATCTTGAAGAGGTCGGCGAGCTCGTAGAGCATCTCTTCGTCTGGGAGCAGCTCTCCAGCGAGCTTGCCCGCATCAACCGGGCAGATCAGCTCTGCATCCTGCATGGTGCTTTCGCGGTCTTCCATAGCAAACTCCTAACATATGAACATCTGCTCATATGTTATACGTAAAGGCGACCCTGTCAAGGCCGTTTGCGGAAGGAAAGCTGATCGACACCCTCAGGGCGGGCAAAGGAGTACAGTTGCCACATACGCTATCCAAAGGAGGCAGTCATGCATGCCCAGGGCATACCCGCAGACAAGGCGCTCACCTTGCTGAAGGCCGGAAACTACAGCTACGTGGCCACTGGAGAGAACAGCGGCAACATCTCCGCAGCTCAGCGCCAGCACACCGCCGAGAATGGCCAGAACCCCTACGCCGTGGTCATCACGTGCTCGGACAGCCGCGTGGTGCCCGAGGTCGTGTTTAGCGCTGGCATCGGCGACCTCTTCGTCATCCGCGTGGCGGGCAACGTCATCGACGACCACCAGCTGGGCAGCATCGAGTATGCCGCCGAGCACCTGGGCTGCCGCCTAGTGCTCGTATTGGGGCACACCCACTGCGGAGCGGTGAACGCCGCCATCGCAGGGGACTCCGAAGGCTACATCAAGTACATAGTCGAGGAGATTCAAGAGGCAATCGGCGCGGAGAAAGACCCGTACGAGGCCTGCCACCACAACGTGCGCCACAGCATGCACGCCATCGAGAACAGCCTCAAGATCCAGGCCGTGGAGCACGACTACGGCGTCAAGGTCATGGGTGCCATCTACGACATTGAGACAGGCAGGGTCGACTTCCTGGAAGACAGCCTGCGCCAGTTCTAGGGCGGCAGGAGCCAGGTGCACTCGTCCCGCGCGACAGG
>JBJEHM010000026.1:47245-48606 GCA_051876075.1 Coriobacteriales bacterium | reverse complement strand
GACGCGAGGCTCGCTTCTGGCTCTGCTATTTGCCGGTGGCTTGGGTTATGAAGCGCCGGAGCTCCTCGATGCCGTCGTTTTTCTCGCTGGAGGTCTTGAGGATCTGAACCTCCTTGGGCAGCTCCAGCTGCTTGCGGATGGCAGACTCCATCTTGTTCTGCTGGTTGCGGGAGAGCTTGTCTGCCTTGGTGAGGACCACCGCAAAGGGCAGCTCACGGGATAACAGGTAGCTCATCATCGCGATGTCGAGCTTGGTGGCCTCGTGGCGTATGTCGACCAGGCTCAGCACCATGGCGAAGGGGCGCTCTTGGTCGAAGTAGCCGTCGATCAGCTCGCTCCAGCGCTCCTTCTCCGTCTTGGCCTTTGCTGCAAAGCCGTAGCCGGGCAGGTCGACCAGGTTGATCTTCTTGTCTATCTCGTAGAAGTTGACGGTAGCCGTCTTGCCGGGCTTGGATGATACCTTGGCCAGGTTCTTGCGAAACATCAGCTTGTTGAGCAGGGACGACTTGCCAACGTTTGAGCGCCCGCAGACGGCTACCTCGGGCAAGACGCCCTTGGGGAGCTGTTTGGAAGTGCCGTATGCCGCAGCGAACTGCGCGTTGTGGAAGTTGACAGCCATCTACTACCTGCATTCTGTACGTGTGCTTTGCCGCACAAGGGTACCGCACTTTTCTCTTCAACGCCTGTGCAACAAGCTAGCGGCAGGCAAAGCTGTGTTGCTACACTGTGCGGCACGACAAAACCGCAAGCGAAAGGCATGCCCATGAACACCGGCAAGAAGGTCAAGGTCCACTACACCGGCACCCTGGACGACGGCACCAAGTTCGACAGCTCCTATGACCGCGGTCAGACCCTGGACTTCACCTGCATGGCAGGCCAGATGATCCCCGGCTTTGACAAGGCTGTAAAAGACATGGAGGTTGGCCAAACCGTCAACATCCGCCTCGCCCCTGAAGAGGCCTACGGCGAGCGCGATCCCCGCAACGTCATCAAGGCTCCCATCGACCACATGCCCGGCGCCGAGCGTCTGAGCGTGGGAGACCGCGTGGTCCTCACCGGCCCCCAAGGCCAGCAGATCCCCGTCACCGTCACTTTCAAGGACGACCAGGCCATCGAGTTCGACGCCAACCACGAGATGGCCGGCAAGCACCTCAACTTCGAGATCACCCTTGTCGAGGTCGAAGACTAAGCACCTGACCTACTGCACGCACTAAATAGCGAGGGCCCCGGCAGGGACCCTCGCTTTTATTATGGCTGCGCAAACCCGCAATGGCGGTAACCCTTCTGCGCGTCATCTCGACCAAGCGAACGCCAGTGAGCGCGTGGAGAGATGTCAGGTGGAGCCAGGACACCGCAACTCA
>JBJEHM010000026.1:0-47145 GCA_051876075.1 Coriobacteriales bacterium | reverse complement strand
CCCCCTTGCGACACCAGACGAGTAGCGAATGCCGTGCGCGTCGAGGCCCGCGTGGCGGCGTATGCGGAGCAGAGCCGCCTTGAAGGCGAAGCGGGAGCGAGGACTGTCTGAGGGCCGAAGGCCCGAGTTCCGCAGCTGCTGAGCCGGAAAGGCGGCTCGAGTGCGCAGCCTTCGCCGCAACGCGGGCCTCGACGCGCACGGCATTCGCGGGCAGCCTAATCCCGACAAATCGCAAGATCTGTCCCTTGAGTTCCCCCAGCGCAGCCTCTATCCTTTTCACTGCATCTTCAGGGCAGGGTGAGATTCCCGACCGGCGGTGACAGTCCGCGAGCCTCATGGCAGACACGGTGCGATTCCGTGACCGACAGTACAGTCTGGATGGAAGAAGGTGGTCATATGAATCATGAGCCGCTTATGCGGCGAGCCTTGGCATTGGCTGCCAAGGGAGCGGGCTGGGTTGCACCCAACCCGCACGTCGGAGCCGTCATCGTGCGTGACGGCACAATCATCGGAGAAGGCTGGCACACGGCATACGGAGAGCTTCACGCAGAGCGCGAGGCCCTGGCTGATTGCGCGCGTCGTGGCGAAGACCCAAGGGGTGCTACGGCTTACGTCACGCTCGAGCCCTGCTGCCACACGGGAAAACAGCCTCCCTGCACGGAGGCTCTCATCGCGGCCGGCATCAGCCGCGTGGTGATGGGCGCGCCCGACCCCAACCCCCTGGTTGCCGGCAAGGGCATACGCCAGCTGCGCGATGCTGGCATCGAAGTGGTCGAAGGCGTGCTGGTCGAGGAATGCCGCGCTATCAACAGGGCCTGGCTGTACTACATCCAGACCAAGCTGCCCTTCGTCACCATGAAGTACGCCATGACACTCGACGGCAAGATCGCCAGCTGCACGGGGGACTCCAGGTGGGTCACCGGGGAACATGCGCGACAGCGTGTGCACGAGGACCGCGCCTTAGCCGCTGCCATCATGGTGGGCGTGGGCACCGTCCTTGCAGACGACCCGCTGCTCAGCGCGCGCCCGCAGGGCGTTGAGAACCCCCATCAACCGGCGCGCTTTGTGCTCGACAGCCAGCTGCGCACCCCGGCAGATTCCCAGCTGGCATTGACCGCCTGGGAGCAGCCCACCTACATCGTCTGCGAGCCAGATGCCCCGGCAAGCCGCCGCGAGGAGCTCAAGGACGCTGGCTGCAAGATCTGGACCATGCCGGCGCGCGAGGGCCGCATCGACCTCCACGAGCTGCTGCGAACCATGGGCGAGAAGGGCTTCCAGGACGTTATCGTCGAAGGCGGCGGGCAGCTTCACGGCAGCCTCCTTGCCACCGGCATGGTCAAGCGCGTGCAGGCCTACATCGCCCCCAAGCTCATCGGCGGCAAGGCTGCCCCCTCCCCTGTCGAGGGCGCCGGCATTCCCCTGATGGAGATGGCCCTGCCCCTTCAAGACGTAAGCGTCACGCCGTTGGGCAGCGACCTCCTCGTCGAGGGCTACACCCTTGAAGAGGAGGTGGCCTAGATGTTCACGGGGATCATCGAGGAGCTGGGCACCGTCAAGGGCATTCGCAAGGGCGCGGCAAGCGCCGTTATAGAGATCGGGGCCGCAAAGGTGCTCGAGGGCACCAAGCTGGGAGACTCGATCGCCACCAACGGCGTCTGCCTCACGGTGACCGGCCTCACCCCCAGCGGCTTCACCGCAGACGTCATGCACGAGACCCTCGATCGCTCCAGCCTGGGCACGCTGCGCCCGGGCTCCAAGGTCAACCTCGAGCGCGCCATGGCGTTGGGGGACCGCTTTGGCGGGCACATCGTGTCTGGCCACATCGACGGCTGCGGGACCATCGAGCGCATCGAGGCTGATGACAACGCCGTCTGGTACACCATAGCCGCAGAGCCCCAGCTGCTGCGCTACATCGTGGAGAAGGGCTCGGTGACGCTCGACGGCATCAGCCTCACCGTGGCGGCGGTTGACAGCTCGAGCTTCAAGGTGAGCGTCATCCCCCACACCCGCGCATGCACCAATCTCAGCGAAAAGCGCACGCGAAGCATCATCAACATAGAGACCGACATCTTGGGCAAGTACGTGGAGAAACTGCTCTCTCCAACACCGCAACCCCAACAGCAGATCACGCTCGAGCAGCTTGCTGCCCTGGGCTTTTAGGAGGAACCCACATGACCATTGATTTCAACACCATCGAAGAAGCATTGGAAGACCTGCGCGCTGGCAAGGTGATCATGTGCGTTGACGACCCAGACCGCGAGAACGAGGGCGACTTCATCTGCGCGGCAGAGTTTGCCACCACAGAGAACGTCAACCTCATGGCTGTATGGGCACGCGGGCTCATCTGCACTCCCATGAGCGCAGAGGTCGCCAACCGCCTGGCCCTGCCGCCCATGGTGTCTGAGAACACAGACAACCACGAGACCGCCTTCACCGTCTCCATCGACCACGTCAACACCACCACGGGCATCTCGGCCGAAGAGCGCGGCTACACAGCGCGTATGTGCGTCGACCCGAGCGCCCAGCCCACGGACTTCCGCCGTCCCGGCCACATGTTCCCGCTCATCGCCAAACCCGGCGGCGTGCTCGAGCGCAACGGCCATACCGAGGCCACCGTGGACCTCTGCCGCCTGGCAGGGCTCAGGGAATGCGGGCTGTGCTGCGAGATCATGAAGGACGACGGCACCATGATGCGCACAGCCGAGCTCAAGGAGCTGGCTGCAAAGCTGGGGCTCAAGCTCATCAGCATCAAGCAGCTGCAGTCCTACCGCAAGCGCACGGAGATCCTGGTGGAGCAGGTCGCAGACTGCGCGCTGCCCACCCGCTATGGCGAGTTCCGCGCCAAGCCCTTCGTCAACAAGCTCAACGGCGAGCATCACGTGGCCCTGGTCAAGGGGGAGATCGGCGACGGAGAAGACGTGTTGGTGCGCGTTCACAGCGAGTGCCTCACCGGCGACGCCTTTGGCTCGCAGCGCTGCGACTGCGGGCAGCAGCTTGCAGCAGCCATGCAGCAGGTTGAGGACGAGGGACGCGGCATCGTCCTCTACATGCGCCAGGAGGGCCGCGGCATCGGGCTGGTGAACAAGCTGCGCGCCTACGAGCTGCAAGACAGCGGCATGGACACGCTCGAGGCCAACCTGGCCCTGGGCTTTGAGGCAGACCAGCGCGAGTACTACATCGGGGCCCAGATCCTGCGCGCCCTGGGCGTGAAGACCATGCGCCTGCTCACCAACAACCCGGACAAGGTCTACCAGCTCGAGGACTTTGGGCTGCAGATCGTGCAGCGCGTGCCCATCCAGGTGCCGGAAACCCCGCATGACCATGGGTACCTCAAGACCAAGAAGGAGAAGATGGGCCACCTGCTCGACATCGAGTAAGGCCCCCAAACCAGAAACCGATGGGGCGGACCAGCCCCCAAGAGAAAGGAACCAGCAATGAGGAAGCTCGAAGGCAAGGTTGTAAGCGAAGGCATCAAGGTGGGTATCGTGGCAGCCCGCTTCAACGAAATCATCGTCAACAAACTCGTAGGCGGTGCAGTTGACGGCTTGGTGCGCCATGACGTGAGCGAGGACGACATCGACATCGCCTGGGTCCCCGGTGCGTTCGAAATCCCCCTGATCGCCAAGAAGATGGCCAACTCCGGCAGCTACGACGCCGTCATCTGCCTGGGCGCCGTGATCCGCGGTGCCACCAGCCACTACGACATCGTCTGCAACGAGTGCGCCAAGGGCGTTGCCCTGGTGGGTCTGGAGAGCGGCATCCCCGTCATGAACGGCGTCCTCACGGTGGACACCATCGAGCAGGCCATCGAGCGTGCCGGCTCCAAGGCAGGTAACAAGGGCTACGAGTGCGCCTGCGGTGCCATCGAGATGGTCAACCTCATCAAGCAGATCGAAGGCTAGGAATACAGCTGTCCCCGTAACGGATAGCACCCAAGATTCAAACAGCCGGCCCCGCAGCGCTTGACGTTGCGGGGCCGTCAAGTGAAAATCGAGAAAAACGGCAACTTCAAGGAGCTGCTCTCTCAGATGTACTACAACCCCATGATGAACATACTCTTGCGCATGCTCGGTCAGGCGGCTGTCGAGCAGATGATGGGCGGGCAACGGCAAGCCCCCCAGCAGGCTGCCGACGACGACACCCCGATCGACGTCGAGGCCCAGGTTGTCGACGACGAGGGCAAGACCAGGGAAGAGCGCGCCCACGAGCGTTGGGAGCAAGAGCGCGCCCAAGAGGCATCACACCAGCTCCAAGGCGAGGTCACCTTCTTCGCGTCAAAGGGCTACGTGCTCGCAACCGGCATCGCCACCGTTCTCTTGCTGCTGGCCGGCGTGGTGCTGCGCGTCTACTCGCTCATCATGGGCAACATCTTCTCCATGACCATCGTCCCAGTGGTGCTGGGTGTGCTGGCAGCGCTGGCCCTGATGCTCGTTGCCGCGCTGCTCATGTGGCGCATGGGCCCAGACAAGGTGCCCTTCTGCGAGGTCGACCTCGTCATGGTCTTCTTCAGCGCCGCCCTCATGGGTTGGGGCAACCTCCTGCCCGCCATCGCAGCGGCGCTGCTGTGCTGGGCCTTCATGAAGGCTGCAAACGGCAAGCGCGCACCGTTCTTTGCCGTGTTCCTTGTGGTGGGGGCCGTGCAGTTCTTCACGATAGGCTTCCCCGGCCTCATCTCTTTGTTCTAAACGTAATCGCCGGCGGTGGTCACTGCCTCTGCGGAGCAGTGACCTGTGCGAAGGAGCGCCTCAAAGCCATGGACGAGCAGATCTGCAGTGAACCCAAGGCGCACGGCAACAAGCCGGAGCTGCTGGCACCTGCTGGCGGGTGGGAGCAGCTCGAGTACGCCATCCGCTTTGGGGCAGACGCGGTCTATTTGGCGTGCGACAAGTTCGGCATGCGGGCGCGGGCGTGCAACTTCAGCCTGGACGAGATGCCTGCTGTGGTGGAGTACTGTCACCAGCGCGATGCAAGCGTCCACGTCACCTGCAACATCGTCATGCACGAGCGCCAGCTCCAAGAGCTCGAGCACTACATGGCTGCGCTCGCAGACGCAGGCGTTGATGCCTTCATCCTTGGCGACTTGGGAGCCCTGGCCGTTGCGCGCCGCGTGGCGCCACAGGTCGCCGTGCATGTGAGCACCCAGGCCAGCGTATCGAACACGCAGGCAGCGCTCATGTGGCACCATCTGGGAGCGAGTCGCATCGTGTGCGCACGCGAGCTGACCCTCGAGGACATCGCAGCCATGCGCCGCGCGCTGCCGCCGGAACTGGAGCTCGAGGCCTTCGTCCACGGGGCCATGTGCATGGCGTACTCCGGCCGCTGCCTCATCAGCGACTACACCACCGGCCGCAGCGCCCTGGAGGGCCACTGCGCCCAGAGCTGCCGCTGGAACTACGCCCTGGTCGAGGAGAAGCGCCCTGGCGAGTACTACCCCATCGAGCAAGACGACAACGGCAGTTACCTGCTCAACGCCCAAGACATGAACATGCTCTGCCACCTGGACGAGCTGCAGGCCGCCGGCATCGACTCCCTCAAGATCGAGGGCCGCAACAAGAAGGCCTACTACGTGGCCACCGTTGTGAACGCCTACCGCCAGGTGCTCGACGGGGCAGACCCGGCGCTCTTTGCCCGCGAGCTGGAGACCGTGAGCCATCGCCCCTACTCCACGGGCTTCTACTTCGGGCCCGCCCACCAAACCCACGGCAGCATCGACTACATCCGCCAGTGGGAATGGGCGGCGGAAGTGCTGTCCTGCGCCAACGAGCCAAACGAGGACGGCCTCTACCCCTGCTCCCTGCGCTGCCGCAACCGCTTCGAGCCCAACGCCACCCTCGAGCTGCTCTCCCCCCACCAACCGGTGAAACCCCTGCAGCTGAGCGAGCTCGCCTTCCTCCCGGCAGACCCCGCTGAGCCTGCCCAACCCGTTGAGCTCGCCAACCGCACCAACGAGGACTACCGCGCCCTCAGCGCGTTCCGCCTGCACCCCCACGACATCATCCGCGTCAAGCGCTAGAGGGCTCACTCAACCTGCGAGGGCGGCTGCGAGCGGCACGGCGCATGCGATGCTCCGGGCGCTCCGGCTGCTCGCGCCTTGCGGCGCTCGTGCGCCTCCACCGCTCTAATAGAGCCGCCTTCGGCGGCATTTCATGTTTGTGGCTTAGCCGCTGCGCATCGCACGTGCCGAGCCGCTCGCAGCCGTCGAACTCGCAGGTCCAAGCCGCGAGTCATCCCAACCACCTATGCAACACATGCACAAGTGCCATAGACAAAAGCGATAGCTAAGCTCGTTCAAGCCCTATGACCAGATGTATTGAATGCTCAGAGTGGCTGGAATAGTATTCCTACCCGTCACAAAGACACGTCAAGTCCCGCAAGGGTACGTTCATCAGGGCACATGCCCACAGCAAGGAGGATAGGATCATGAAGTTCGCTTCCATCACCCGCAGGGCGCTGATTCTCGGCGCATCTGCAGCACTCGTCGCATCTCTCGGCCTGGTTGGCTGCGGCGGCAACAACGGCGGCTCCTCTGCACCGGCGCAGGACAAGGGCACCATCACCGTGGCTGCCTCCCCCACTCCCCACGCAGAGATCCTGAACGAGGCCGTCAAGCCGCTGCTCGAGGAGCAGGGTTGGACCCTCGAGGTCGTCGAGTACGGCGACTTCATCCAGCCCAACGTCGCCGTGACCGAGGGCGCAGCCGATGCCAACTACTTCCAGCATCAGCCCTACCTGGACTCCTACAACGAGGAGAACGGCACCGACCTCGTCTCTGCCGGCAAGATCCACTACGAGCCCTTCGGACTCTACGCAGGCAAGAAGGCCTCCCTCGATGAGCTGGCCGACGGCGACAAGGTTGCCATCCCCAACGACACCACCAACGAGGCCCGCGCCCTCCTGCTGCTTGAGCAGGCCGGCCTGATCGAGGTCGACGACGCCGCCGGCATCACCGCCACCCCCAAGGACGTCACCTCCAACCCCAAGAACCTCAAGTTCGTCGAGCTCGAGGCAGCTCAGATCCCCCGCTCCCTCGAGGACGTCGCCATCGCAGCCATCAACTCCAACTACGCGCTGCAGGCAAGCCTGAACCCCTCCACCGACGCACTGGTGATCGAGGACGCATCCGGCGAGGCAGCGCAGACCTACGCCAACATCCTCTGCGTTGCAGCTGACCAGCTCGACTCCGAGAAGACCAAGGCCCTGCTCGACGCCCTGAACTCCCAGGCAGTCAAGGACTACATCAACAACAGCTACAACGGCGCAGTCCTGCCCCTGAGCTAAACCCTTACAGCACTGCAAGCGAGAGGCGTCCCCGAGGCGCCTCTCTTTGTGCCTCTAGAGAGCCATAGCAAAAAGCGATGGCAGGCTATACCCTGATTGAATGGCACAGCTCAGATGAATCCCCTTCGGCACCCGTATCATGGGAACTTGCGTTTTCAGACAAGACAAGGATTCACGCAATGATCGAACTCAAGCACATCACCAAGGTGTACGAGACCAAAGAAGGCCCCTTCACCGCGCTCGACGATGTGAGCCTCACCATCAACGGCGGCGACGTCTTTGGCATCATCGGCGAGTCCGGTGCGGGCAAGTCCACCCTAGTGCGCCACATCAACCTGCTCGAGCGCCCTAGCTCCGGCCAGGTGCTCATCGACGGCACAGACGTCACCGCCTTCCAGGGCAAGCAGCTGCGAGACATGCGCCAGGGCATTGGGATGATCTTCCAGAACTTCTCGCTCTTCCAGCAGCGCACCGTCCTCCAGAACGTCACCTTCCCCCTGGAGCTGCAGCACAAGGACAAAGCTGCTGCTCGCAAGCGAGCAGAGGAGCTGCTTGAGATCGTCGGCTTGAAGGACCGCGAGGACCGCTACCCCAGCGAGCTTTCTGGCGGGCAACAGCAGCGCGTGGCTATCGCGCGCGCCTTGGCCACCAACCCCAAGATCATGCTCTGCGACGAGGCCACCAGCGCACTCGACAGCCGCACCACGGTGCAGATCCTCGACCTGCTCGAAGACATCAACAAGCGCTTGGGCGTCACCATGGTGCTCATCACCCACTCAATGGCGGTGGCCCGCAAGGCCTGCAACCGCATAGCAGTCATCTCCCACGGCAAGATCGTCGAGCTGGGAGACACAGAGGACGTCTTCAGCAACCCGCAGTCAGACGCCGCCAAGGCGATCATCGCCCATCATGCCGGCCAAGAGACAGAAGACGAGAAGGGAGAGGTGATCTAGATGGAGGCCGTCTCCCAGTTCATCGCCGACTACGGCTGGATCCTCGTCGAGGCTACCGGCGCATCGCTGTTCATGACCTGCGTGTCCTGCTTGCTCGCCTATGTGATCGGTCTGCCCATCGGCGTGGGCTTCCACATCACCACAGAGAACGGCCTGCACCCCAACAAGGCGGTCAACACCATACTCGGCTGGATCATCAACATCGGCCGCTCCGTGCCCTTCATCATCCTCCTGGTTGCCATGATTCCGCTCACCCGCCTCATCATGGGCACCTCCCTGGGTATGGCGGGAGCCATTCCTCCCCTGACCGTCTCTGCCGCCCCCTTCGTGGCGCGCATCGTCGAGCAGTCCCTGGCAGAAGTCGATGCAGGCGTCGTGGAGGCTGCCCATAGCTTTGGCGCGAGCACTCCCCAGATCATCGTCAAGGTGCTGCTCAAGGAGTCCCTGCCCTCGCTCATCCGCGGCGTTGCCATCACCTTCGTCAACCTCTTTGGCTACGTGGCCATGGCCGGCGTCGTAGGCGCGGGCGGCCTGGGCGACGTTGCCATCCGCTACGGCTATCAGCGCTGGAACGGCGAGGTCATGATGGCCGCCCTGGTGCTCTGCGTGATCTTGGTCGTCATCTTCCAGGGCATCGGCGACAAGCTCGCCGTCAAGCTCGACCACCGCAGGGCCCGCGGCTAAGCATTACTACAGTAGCACTCGAAAAAGGGCGCCAGCTCAGCCGAGCAGGCGCCCTTCGTTGTGTCCTACTGCTGCTGAATGTCGTTGCTTACGCTGTAGGCCTCGATCTGCTTTTGCAGGCAGCGGATGTAATGCTCCACCAGCGGGCTCAAGGAGCGCTCGCCGTGGAGTATGTAGCCCAGGGTCATGGTCTCGTCTGTGTCCAGGGGCAGGGACTCGATGCCCGTGTGCATCTCGGAAGAGAGCACACCGGTGGACACGGTGTAGCCGTTATGGTGCGTGAGCAGGTTGGAGAGCGTGCCGCGGTCGGAGATGATGATGCGCTTCTTATGGGGCAGATAGCTCAGCGGCTCCTCGCTGTAGTAGAAGGAATTGTTGGTGCCCTGCTCGAAGGAGTAGCGCGGGTAATCGGCCAGATCTTCTGCCGTGACCACCGCACGCCCTGCCAGCGGATGGTGCGAGCCCACGAAGACATGGGGCTCGCAGCTGAACAGCGGGGTGAAGGTGAGGCCCGCGTCCTCGAGCGCGCGCGAGATGATCTTGCTGTTGTAGTTGTCCATGTAGAGGATGCCGATGTCGCTGCGGAAGTCCTTTACGTCTTGGATGATCTCTGCCGTGCGGGTCTCCCTCAGCACGTAGTTGTACTGGTCGAGCGCCTGCTCCTCGACGAAGTCGACGAAGGCCTCGACCGTGAAGGTGTAGTGCTGGGTGGAGACAGCCAGGCGCTGGTGTGCGGGGCCGGCAAAGTTGCCCTTGTAGCGCTCTTCCATGAGGTCTGCCTGCTGCACAACCTGGCGGGCATAGCCCAAGAGCTCCATGCCCTCGCTCGTTATCGCGATGCCGCGGTTGGAGCGCTGGAAGATGGTGATGCCCGTCTCTTGCTCGAGCTCCTTGACGGCAACCGAGAGGCTCGACTGGGAGATGAAGAGCTCGTGTGCCGCACCGCTGATAGAGCCGCTCTCTGCGATGGCGATGATATAGCGGAGCTGCTGGAGGGTCATGGTGCGCCTCTAGAACTCGTTGGGCTGGCGGACGCCCGGGACGTTCTTGGTGATTGCAAAGGGAAGGCCGCCCTCGCGCACCGCCTGACGGACAAAGACGTTGACAGCACCGGAAAAACTCAGGCCCAGCTCGTCAAAAAGCTCGTCTGCCTGGTGCTTGAGGTCCTCATCCATGCGGATGGAAATGTTGATTCCTGCCATTTGTGCCTCCTTGGTAGTGATTGCTCTACACATTGTAGGTGGTATTCCCTGCCGGTGCCAGCAGGTGTTCGGCACTATCAACGCAGGAGCCTACCCATTGGCAGATATGCGCCTGTATTGCAATGCTGGTTTTAGCGCAGGCGCGCCGCTAAGCTGTGGTCTCACGAGAACCGAGCAGAAAGGCGAGCGCAGATGAGCTTGATGATCCGCGTGGCAACCCCGCAAGACGCCCAGGCCGTACAGGCCATCTACGCACCCTACGTGGAGCAGACCGCTGTGACCTTCGAGTACGAGGCCCCCAGCGTCGAAGAGATCCGCTCGCGCATCACCACCACCCTGCAGCGCTACCCCTGGCTGGTGGCAGAGGAGGACGGCGTGGTCATCGGCTACGCCTACGCCGGTGCCTTCAAGGGCCGCCGCGCCTACGACTGGTCTGTCGAGGCCTCCATCTACGTCAAGCAGGACACCCGCCGCCACGGCGTGGGTCGTCAGCTCTACACCAGGCTGCAGGAGCTGCTCGTACAGATGGGCATCACCAACATCAACGCCTGCGTAGCCTACACAGAGCATGACACCCCGCGCCTGAGCACCGCCAGCGTGCGCTTCCACAAAAAGCTCGGTTTCGAGATGGTGGGCATCTTCCACCAGTGCGCTTACAAGTTCGACACCTGGTACGACATGTGCTGGCTTGAGAAGCACATAGCCTCGCACGAGGACGGCACGCACCCGCAGGTCGTCTGGTTCCCCCAGCTGGAGCTGTAAGGCGCTACTCGCGAGCAGCGCCCAGCTGGGAGCACCCCGAGCGGCACGCCAAGCGCTAGGCCAAGATGTCCAAGAGCTCGCAGGGCTTGGCGATGAGATGGTCAGGCTGCTCTCCCCCCAGCCTCTCTGCCTCGAACATACCCCAGCTCACGGCGATGGTGGTGCATCCGGCGCCGCCGCCGGCTTGAACATCGAAGGGGCTGTCCCCGATGTAGTAGCAGTCGCGCGCGTCAACGCCCATGAGCTCTGCGCCGTGGAGCACGGGGCCGGGCTGGGGCTTGTGCTCAGGCCAATCGTCAGAGCCGATCACGATCTGGAAGAAGCGCCTGATTCCACAGATCTCAAGGCCCTTGACAGCCATGTGGTGGCGCTTTGAGGTGACGATGCCCATGCGGTAGCCGCGGCGCTCGAGCTCTTCAAGGGCCTCTGGGATGCCCTCGTAGGTCCTCACGTTCTCGTCGTGTATGGCATCGTTGTGCTGGCGGTACAGAGCAGTGAGCTCCTCAGCACGTTCTTCTCCCCCACCGCCCAGGGCGAGCATCTGGTCGTACAGCGGGGTGCCCACCAGGCTCATCAGCTCTTGGTCGGAATAACTCTTGCCGGCGATGCCGTTGATGGTGTGGCGCATGGACGCCAGGATGATGTCATAGGTGTTGAGCAGCGTGCCGTCCAGGTCGAACAGCAGCGTCTTCGTATCCAAAGCGAGCCTCCTTTATGGTGTTGGGCTAGTGCGTGTGCTTTCCTCACAGCGAGATTGTCGCACGCCCCGGCAACAGTGCCGCAACGCGAAAGCGATTCTTTCCACAGTCTTTACTCAACAGCTCCCAGATGATTCAACTCCTAAAGCAAATACTGGCTGGAAAGCCTTTTTTCAAAGCTGTCTTGTATGCAAAAATCAGACTTGTGAGTGAACGATGGGGCTTGGGGAGATGCTCTATGGGATTCAAGAAATCGTATGCGGCAATCAAAGAGGAGATGAGCGCCAACAAAGGGACATGGACCCTCTTCATCGTCTTGCGCGTCATCGTCATACTGGTCGCTGTGCGCTGCGCGTGGGTGCAGCGCTGGGAACAGCTCTTCCTCTGCATTGTGGTCCTCTTCCTCATGCTCCTTCCCTCGATTCTCGCGCACCGCCTCAAGCTCGAACTCCCCTCTACGCTGGAGAAGATCATCCTGCTCTTTGTCTTTGCGGCAGAGATACTGGGAGAAATCGGCGGCTACTACCAGGTCTTCCCCTGGTGGGACACCATGCTGCACACCTTGTGGGGTTTTTTGGCGGCGGCCATCGGCTTTGCGATGGTGGACCTGCTCAACCGCGACCCCAGCATCAAGTTCGACCTGAGCCCGGTCTTCTGCGCGGTAGTAGCCGTGTGCTTCTCCATGACCGTGGGCGTGGTCTGGGAGTTCTTCGAGTTCAGCATGGACCGCTTCTTCAGCTTCGACATGCAGAAGGACACCGTTGTCAACGGCTTTGCCTCTGTGATGCTGGGTGGCGACGGCACCAGGCCGCTGGTTGTCTCAAACATCACGTCTTCCACGATCAACGGCGTCGACTACGGCCTGGGCGGCTACCTCGACATCGGGCTCTTCGACACGATGGGCGACCTCCTAGTCAACTTCATCGGGGCCATCGTATTCAGCATCTTTGGGTACCAGTACCTCAAGCATCAGGGCAAGGAGGGCTTGGCTGCCAGCCTGATTCCCCGCCTGCAGGAGAAGGCGCGAGAGAAGCGCGAGTCAAAGCGCCTCTAGAGACAAGAGGGGCTGCCCCCGCATGACAGGGGCAGCCGCGAGCAATGCGAAGAATGGCGCTAGGCGCAGCAGTCGCAGCTGACAGCGTGCTTGACGCGATCGTGCTCTTCGGCGCGCTTGCCGTTGTTGAAGCGGTCGAGCGTGCCAACCAGGTAGCCGGTGATGCGGCGGATGCGCTCGAAGGACTGGGGCTCGGAGGTATGGAAGCCGCACTCGAGCTCTTCCCCGTCAACATAGACCTCAACCCAGCGGATGGGCTCGTTGCACTTGGTGGCGCGCTCGGCGATAGCAGTCACCTCTGCATCTGTGAGCTCGTCATCGCAGCAGACGACAACGTTGAAATCCTCTACGGAGTAGGCGTTGGCAAACGCGCCGGACTCCTTCTTGGGGTGCACGCTGCGGTCGACCTCGTCTTTCTTCCATTCCATGGGCAACCTCCAAAGGCTTAAGCTGTTAGTGCATGGTGGCTATTCTAGCCTCATTTCGTTCAGCTGATGACGAGAAATTCTATATATATTGTGGGTAATTCCAAGTATATACACAATATCTTGTATGTTGATGCGAGTATGGTGTGTTCGGAATCATCGAGGCACAAGCACTTGTGCCACAAGCTCATGCTCGCCCGCGCTTGATGTCCCAGAGGTCTCGCAGGTCCGCATCGGCAGGCCAGTCCTCGTTGAGATAGCTGCCCAACCTGCGTGCAGCGGCTTTGGCCTCCTCGTCTTGACAGGCGGGGACTTCGTCCGTGTTGTTCGACACCACCATGTAGTCCTCATAGCCGCGGGCGTTGAACATGCTGAACATGCAGTCCACATGCCGCAGGGCGCTCTTCTCGTTCTTCTTGCTGCCCGCTACCAGGATGAGCCCCGCCTTCTTGGGCTTGATGTTGCGCGGGATGTCCAAAAAGAACATCGCTGCATGCTGAGGTTGGAAGCGGCTCAGCAGTGAGAGCATCTGCCCGGGCATGGTTCCAAAGTAAACCGGCGTGGCGATGACGACATTGTCGTAGTCATCTGCATAGATGAAGTCCATGTCATCGTGAACCACGCACTGCGCGGTCTTCTTGCAGCCCCTGCAGTCGACGCAGGGTGCGATGTTGGAGCGGAAGGCAGAGATCTCGATGACCTCGCCCTCTAAGGTCTTCTTCATCTCGTTGATGAGGGCAACCGTGTCTCCCTTGGGGCGCGGCGAGCCGTTGACGATCAGCGTGCGCTTGGAGCGTTGGACAGCGTTCTCGCTCATTGAGCATCCTTCCTCGAGACTATGCTTAAGTGAGTATAGAACACCTCAGACAGAGCTCGGCACGCATATCCAAGAAGAAGGCGCTGTTGAGACAGAAGCGCGCTGCCAACCCTAGCGCAGGGCCTCGCAGAGAGCTGTGACCTCGCTGCGCTGCTGGAGGAAGAGCTCTACCAGCTGCGGGTCGAAGTCGCTTCCCGCGCCATCCTCGATGATCTTGAAGCAGGTGTCGAGAGGCAGCGCATCGCGGTAGCAGCGCTTGGCAGACACGGCGTCGAAGACATCTGCGACGGCCATGACGCGTGCGTGCAGCGGAATCTCCTCGCCGCTCAGGCCGTCGGGGTAGCCTCGGCCGTTCCACTTCTCGTGGTGGTACCGCGCCATCTCAAAGGCGATCGTGCTGTACTCGGGGTCGTCGATATCCGCAAAGGTCTCGCGGATGATGTCGCCGCCATGTGCTGCGTGCTCCTTCATGATGGCGAACTCCTCGCTCGTGAGCTTGCCCGGCTTTTGGAGGATGCTGTCTGGCGTGGCGATCTTGCCGATGTCGTGCATGGGGGCGGCATTGACGACGTTGTTCATGTAGTCCCTGGTGAGGGTTCGCGCATAGCGCGGCTGGTGTCGCATGGCGCGCAGGAGGATCTCCACATAGCCCTTGGTGCGCTGTATATGGCCGCCCGTGCTGTTGTCGCGGTTCTCAACCAGGGTGGCAAAGCCCATGACCATCGTGGCGTTGAAGCGGTGCAGCTGCTTGATAGCGGGGGCCTCGATGTTGATGTAGAAGCACACGAGCATGAAGGTGACGGGCAGCGCGGAGACAAGGGTCTCGGGCCAGATCACCTGCACAAAGAGGGAGAGAAACGAGAGGAACAGGCAGGTGGCAAAGCTGGCGAACTTGCGTGCCTCGATGCTGTGGCGTTTGAAGACAAGGAGCCCAGCGATGAGGCCGAAGTGCACGATGACAGATGCATAGGCTGCGATGACGGAAACGCCCATGGAGTACCAGGTGATGCTGCCCTGGATGTAGTAGAGCTGCGGGAGAAAGACGACGATGAGGAAGATGCTGAGCGCTCCCGGCGCCAGCAACAGCGCCCTCTTAGCGCGAGAGGACGGAATGCCGTTGGTAAGCTCCACCATGTAGAGGAAGGCGATGATCAAGACGATCACCATGGAGATGAAGAAAGCGCCGTGAAGCCCCAGGTTGAGCGCAGCCGGGACCACGTCCATGTGGTTGACCGTCCACGACGTGGCCCCGTCGAAGAACACTGCAAGCGGGCACATGATGATGTAGGCGACGAAGAGGCGGTTGAAGGGCACGCGGTACTGGCGGGAGTCGTGCACGTAGATGCCTATGATGTAGAGCATGACAACCAGGCATGCCAGTTGGAACTTGACGTAGAACATCCTGCCTCGAATCACGGGTTACGCATCAGGTGTTTTAGATTCTAGCGGAAAGAGTGGTTGTGTTGGAAGGCGGGAGAACCTGCCGTGCCGCACTGGCGCTGCGCGTGCTCTGCGCCCAAAGACCGGATTTGCGTCTTTTGCGTTCCGGATTGGTATGGGTGCTTTTGTCAGGAATATGCAACTCCTCTGCGCCTGAGTACAGCGCTGGCGCGTGAGGAGATGAGCTTCCTGGTGGTTTACCGGCGCCCAAATCGCGCAGGCCAACCCCAATAACGGCGCGCACGCAGGGAAGCCTCTCTTGCACAAAGTGTTCGCGCGCGGCGTGTTGATGCGTTCCTTTGCCGATTTTAGCTGCACAAACACTTGGACAAACGCTGAACCGCCCCTCCCTTCACTACAATTTTGTGATTAACGACAATCTCTGCCCATCCATGTTGGCAAATACCCGAATGACAGGAGCACCTATGCGAGACATACAGGTATGCGACATCACGATGAAGCAGGCTGTGGGCGCCAAGACCCTCAGCCTTTCCTTCAAAGACAAGCTCGAGCTTGCCAAGCAGCTCGACAAGATCGGCGTCAGCGCCGTCGAGGTAGAGGGCATCGAGAGCCCCAAGGCAGACAGCCTCCGTATCAAGTCTCTTGCCAGCCTGGTGAAGAACTGCACCCTCACGGTGCCGGTGAGCCTTGAAGCGGGCTCCGCAGAGCAAGTCTGGAGCGCCCTGCAAGACGCCAAGGCCCCGCGCCTGCAGCTCGAGGTGGCGGTCTCCCCTGCCAACATGGAGTACATCCACCACCGCAAGGCAGACGCAATGCTGGCCGACGTCGAGCGTGTGATCACCGAGTGCCGCGCCCTGTGCAGCGACGTCGAGTTCGTGGCTGCAGACTGCACGCGCGCAGACGAGGCCTACCTGCGCAGCATCATCAGCGCCGCCATCCAGGCAGGAGCCACCACCGTCACCTTGGCAGACGCGGCCGGCAAGATGCTGCCGGAGGAGTTCGCCCAGTTCATCACAGCCATCAAGTCCGACCTCCCCCAGCTCGAGGACGTATGCCTGGGCATCTCCTGCTCCAACGAGCTCTTCATGGCAGATGCCTGCGCTGTCGCCGCCGTTGCAGCGGGCGTGGACATGTTCAAGGGCTGCACCTATCCCCTCAACGCCGTCTCGCTCGACAACGTGTGCAAGATCCTGGCCACGCGCCAGGACGCCTGCCAGGTGGGTTGCAGCGTGCGCACCACAGAGATCAACCGCGCCGCTGCGCGCATCGCCCAGATCATCGAGAAGGACTCCACCCGCTTTGGCTCCACACCGCTCTCCGAGCTCGAAGACATCGTGAGCCTCAGCGCTCAGGACAGCCAGGACACCATCGCCGCCCAGGCCCTCAAACTGGGCTACGAGCTCTCTGAGGAAGACATCGCCAGCGTGTACAAGGCCTTCAAGGACATCGTCAGCAAGAAGAAGACCATCAACAGCGTGGAGCTTGACACCATCATCGCCGCAGTCGCCATGCAGGTGCCCCCCACCTACCTGGTCGAGAGCTACACCATCAACTCCGGCAACAAGATCAAGGCAACCGCCCACATCGTCCTCACCAAGAACGGTGAGGAGCTGAGCGCCGTGTGCGCTGGCGACGGCCCCATCGACGCCGCCTTCATGGCCATTGAGGAGATCATCGGCCACCACTACGAGCTGGACGACTTCAAGCTGCGCTCCCTCACCGAAGGCCAGGAGGCCGTGGGCGAGGCCCTCATCAAGCTCATCTGCGACGGCAAGGTCTACTCCGGCCGCGGCGTCTCCACAGACATCGTGGGGTCTTCCATCCATGCCTTCATCAACACCGTCAACAAGATCGTCTACGAGGAGCAGTAATGAAGTGTTCGTTCTCTACCCGAGGCTGGACCTCCTGCTCCTGGGAGGAGCTGGTTGAAACCGCCGTCGAGCAAGACTTTGCCGGCATCGAGATCCACGACATCGCCAAGCAGCCCAGCTTGAGCGGCAAGGGGGCACCCTTCGACCACTACAACGTGCAGGCAACGGCGCGCGCGCTCAAGGAGCGCAAGCTCTCCATCCCCGCGCTCGACTCCTCCATCGACATAGCCGCTGGCGAGCAGGCCGTTGAGCAGGCAGCCCAACTCATTGAGCTTGCCGCAGCCGCATCGGTCCCCAGCGTGTGCGTAACCGTGCAGACCGATGACGACGCAGCCGTCTACAGCGCCTTGGACAAGCTCGTGCCCTTGGCCGAGCAGCACGGCGTGAACCTCCTCATCGAGACCTCCGGCATCTACGCCGATACCTCTCGCCTGGCGCTGGCGCTGGACAACCACCCGTCGGACAACACCGGTGCATTGTGGGACGTCTACGGCACCTGCTGCACTGCCAAGGAGGACCCGGACAGCTCCATCAAGGCGCTAGGCGCCTATGTCAAGCACGTACACATGCGCGATGCAGACGAAGACGGCTCCTTCAACCTCGTGGGCGAAGGCGTGCTGCCGCTGGACCGCGTTGTCATGGCGCTGACCTCCATCGACTACGACGGCTATGTGTCTCTTGAGTGGGATCCCAGCTGGATGGAAGACCTCCAGGACAAGGAGGTCATCTTCCCCCATTACGTCAACTACCTGGAGCAGCTCAAGAGCAAGGGCAGGCGCCCCGCTCGCCGCGGCCTCTACGTCAACCACGACGGCACCGGCGAGTACGTCTGGAAGAAGGACGAGCTCATCGACATGACCTTCCCCCAGGTGCTCGACAAGATGGTCGAGACCTTCCCCGACCAGTACTGCTTCAAGTACACCACGCTCGACTACACCCGTACCTACGAGGAGTTCCGCGACGACGTTGACACCTTCGCCCGAGCGCTGGTGAGCATGGGCGTGAAGCCGGGCGACAAGGTCGCCATCTGGGCCACCAACGTGCCCGCCTGGTACATCACCTTCTGGGCAACCACCAAGATCGGCGCCGTGCTGGTCACCGTGAACACCGCCTACAAGGTGCACGAGGCCGAGTACCTGCTGCGCCAGTCAGACACCCACACCCTGGTGATGATCGAGAGCGCGCTCGACTCCAACTACGCCCAGATCATCAACGAGCTCTGCCCAGAGATCGCCCAGACCGCACCCGGCGAGCAGCTGCGCTGCAAGCGCCTGCCCTTCCTGCGCAATGTCATCACCGTTGGATTCTCCATGCCGGGTTGCCTTACCTTCGATCAGGCAATGGAGCGCAGCGAGCTGGTACCCCTCGAGAAGATCCTGCGCATGGCCGCAGAGGTCAAGCCGGACGACGTCTGCAACATGCAGTACACCTCCGGCACCACCGGCTTTCCCAAGGGTGTCATGCTCACGCACCGCAACGTGGTCAACGACGGCAAGTGCATCGGCGACCGCATGGGCCTCTCCACGGCGGACCGCTTCATGATCCACGTGCCCATGTTCCACTGCTTTGGCATGACGCTTTCCATGACGAGCTCTATGACCCACGGCACCACCATGTGCCCCATGCCCTACTTCAGCGCCAAGGCCTCCCTTTCCTGCATCACCCAGGAGAAGATCACCGCCTTCAACGGCGTGCCCACCATGTTCATCGCCATGTTCAACCACGAGGACTACCGCAAGACGGACTTCAGCCACATGCGCACCGGCATCATGGCCGGCGCTGGCTGCCCGCCGGAGCTCATGAAGCGCGCCGCCCAGCCAGACGAGATGAACATGACCGGCATCGTCTCTGTCTATGGCCAGACAGAGAGCGCCCCCGGCTCCACCATGTCCGCCTGGACGGATCCGCTTGACCTGCGCACAGAGACCGTCGGCTACGCCTTCCCGCATGTGGAGTGCAAGATCATCAACCCCAACACCGGCGAGGAGATGCCCGACGGCGCCATGGGCGAGTTCTGCAGCCGCGGCTACAACACCATGAAGGGCTACTACAAGATGCCCCAGGCAACCTTCGACACCGTCGACGAAGAGGGTTGGCTGCACTCCGGCGACCTCCTCATGCGCGATGAGCGCGGCTGCTTTGTGGCAACGGGCCGCATCAAGGACATGATCATCCGCGGCGGAGAGAACGTGTACCCCAAGGAGATCGAGGACTTCGTCATCACGCACCCCAAGGTCTCCGACTGCCAGGTCATCGGCGTGCCAGACGCCAAGTACGGGGAAGAGGCCATGGCCTGCATCATCCTCATGGAGGGCGAGGAGCTGTCCGAGGATGAGATCCGCAGCTACATGAAGGCCAACATCGCCCGCCACAAGGTGCCGCGCTACATCAAGTTCGTCGACTCCTTCCCCATGAACGCCGCGGGCAAGATCCTCAAGTACAAGATGCGCGAGGCCGCCGTTGAGGAGCTGGGCCTGCAGCACCTGGTCAAGTAACACGCGCAGCGAGGTGTCCACATGAGCAACTACGTCACAGTTGACGGTAACCAGGCGGCGGCCCACGTGGCCTACGAGTTCACAGAGGTCGCCACCATCTACCCCATCACGCCGTCCTCCCCCATGGCCGAGCACACAGACCGCTGGAGCGCCCAGGGCAGGAAGAACATGTTCGGGCAGCGCGTGCGCCTAAGCGAGATGCAGAGCGAGGCCGGTGCCATCGGCGCTGTTCACGGCTCCCTGCAAGCGGGCGCGCTGAGCACCAGCTTCACCTCGAGCCAGGGCCTCATGCTCATGGTGCCCGTGCTCTACCGCATCGCCGGCGAGCGGCTCCCAGGCGTGCTGCACGTTGCCAGCCGCACCGTGGGAACCCATGCGCTGAGCATCTTCGGCGACCACTCGGATGTCATGGCCTGCCGCGACACGGGCTTTGCCCAGCTGTGCTCCGGCAGCGTGCAGGAGGCAGCAGACCTGGCGGCAGTGGCCCACCTCTCCGCCGTCAAGGCCTCCATCCCCTTCATGCACTTCTTCGACGGCTTCCGCACCAGCCATGAGCTGAGCCGCATCGACATGCCGGACGTGCACGAGCTCTCCAAGCTCATGGACATGGACGCCCTGGAGCGCTTCCGCGCGCATGCGCTCAACCCGGAGCATCCGCAGCTGCGCGCAACCGTGCAGAACGGGGACGTCTACTTCCAGATACGCGAGGCAAACAACACCGCCTATGCACAGCTGCCAGCCATCGTCGAAGAGGTGATGGAGGCTTGCGCGGCTGTGACAGGGCGCCGCTACCGCGCCTTCGACTACTATGGCGCGCCAGATGCAACCGACGTGGTCATCGCAATGGGCTCTGTGAGCGGCACGGTGCAGGAGGCTGTGGACTACCTCAACGCCCGCGCTGTTCAAAGCGGCAGCAGCGAGCGCTACGGCTTTGTTCAGGTGCACCTCTACCGCCCCTTCTCTGCCGAGCTCCTCTGCGCTGCGCTGCCAGCGAGCACCCAGCGCGTGGCCGTACTCGACCGCTGCAAGGTCATGGGCGGCACCGGTGAGCCCCTCTACCAAGACGTGGTGACCGCACTGGCGCACTGCGGGCGCGCGCAGTGCATCCAGGTGGTCGGCGGCCGCTACGGCCTGAGCTCCAAGGACACCGACACCGCCCAGATCGTTGCCGTCTTTACCAACCTTGCCGCCGAGCACCCCGTCAACAGCTTCACAATCGGCATCGACGACGACGTCACCGGGCTCTCGCTGCCTATAGAGCCGCTGGAGGGCTTTGACGATCACGATGTCTTCAGCTGCAAGTTCTGGGGCCTGGGCGGAGACGGCACCGTCGGCGCCAACCACAACACCATCAAGATCCTGGGCGACTGCGCGGACATGTTCGCCCAGGCCTACTTCGAGTACGACTCCAAGAAGTCCTTTGGCGTCACCAAGTCCCACCTGCGACTCTCCAAGAAGCCCATACGCAGCACCTACTACGTCAAGCGCGCGGACTTCGTGGCCTGCCACAACCAGTCGTACGTCAACAGCTACGACATCGTGCAGGAAATCAAGCCCGGCGGCATCTTCCTCCTCAACAGTTCCTGGCAGCCCCAGGAACTCGAGGACAAGCTGCCCGCCCCCCTGCGACGCTACCTCGCGGTCAACAAGGTGCGTTTCTTCATCATCGATGCCGTGGAGATCGCCCAGCGCGTTGGCTTGGGAAGCCACATCAACACAGTCTTGCAGTCCGCCTTCTTTGCCATCACCGGCCTCATGCCTGCAGACCAGGCGCTCGACTACATGAAAGACGCTGCCCGCACGAGCTACGCCCGCAAGGGCGAGGCTGTCGTCGCGAGCAACATCGCCGCCATCGAGGAAGGCGCTGCCAAGGTCGTCGAGGTCGAGGTGCCCTCCTCGTGGGCGCAGGCAGAGGACACTACCGCCGCCCCAGAAAGCGAGCTGCCCGCCGTGGTTACCGGCATCCTGCAGCCCGTCAACGCCCAAAAGGGCGACGAGCTGCCCGTGAGCGCCTTTACCGGCTATGAGGACGGCGTCATCGACATGGGCCTCACCGCCTATGAGAAGCGCGGCATAGCCGTGCGCCTGCCCCGCTGGGATGCGGCAAGCTGCATACAGTGCAACCGCTGCTCCTTCGTCTGCCCCCATGCAGCCATCCGTCCCTACCTGCTGAGCAGCGATGAGCGCGCGTCCGCACCGCAGGGTGTGAGTGTTGCCGACGCCAAGGGCAAGGCCGCCCAGGGCCTGGGCTACAGCCTGCAGCTCTCTGAGTTCGACTGCACAGGCTGCGGCAGCTGCGCCACGGTCTGCCCCAGCGGCTCGCTGGCGATGGAGGGCGCGCGCCCCTGCGAGCAGAGCAAGAACGCTTGGGGCTTCTGCTTGGGTCTGCAGGACAAGGACGGTCTCTTCGACAAGTACTCTGTGAAGGGCTCCCAGTTCAACACTCCCCTGCTCGAGTTCTCCGCTGCCTGCGCCGGCTGTGGAGAGACCCCCTACGCCAAGCTGCTCACCCAGCTCTTTGGCGAGCGCATCTACTGGGCCAACGCCACCGGCTGCTCGCAGGCCTGGGGTGCACCCTTCCCCGGCATCCCCTACACCACCAATAAGCGCGGTTTTGGCCCCGCATGGACCAACAGCCTTTTCGAGAACAACGCAGAGCTCGCCTACGGCATGTTCCTCTCTGTGCAGCAGCAGCGCGCAGCAGAACTGCAGCGTGTCAAGCAGCTGGTCAAGAGCCTCAAATGCGGCATGGCCAAACTGCACGACGACCGCGGGGACAACCCCGACCCCGTTGCCATGCAGGAGCTGTTGGAGGCAAGCGAGAGCTACCTTGCCGCCTACGACAGCTTTGAGGACTCGCGCCGCACGGCAGACGAGCTCGTGCAGGCAATCGAGCGCCTCACACCGCAGCTCACCCGCAGTGCAGCGCGCTTTGGTGCCGAAGTCCTCAAGCACAAGGACCAGCTGGCCAAGAAGACCTTCTGGATGTTCGGAGGCGACGGCTGGGCCTATGACATCGGCTTTGGCGGTCTGGACCATGTGATCGCCACGGGGGAGAACCTCAACGTACTCGTGGTGGACACGGAGGTCTACTCCAACACCGGCGGCCAAAGCTCCAAGGCCACGCCCGTAGGCGCTGTGGCGCAGTTTGCCGCAAGCGGCAAGAAGACCCGCAAGAAGGACCTGGGCGCCATGCTCATGAGCTATGGCAACGTTTACGTGGCCCAGGTTGCCATGGGAGCGGACTACAACCAGCTGGTCAAGGTCCTCAAGGAGGCAGAGAGCTACGACGGCCCCTCCGTGGTCATCGCCTACGCTCCCTGCGTGACCCACGGCCTCAAGTGCGGCATGCACGATGTCCAGGGAGAGATGAAGCGCGCCGTTGAGGCTGGCTACTGGCATCTCTACCGCTATGACCCGCGCAAGGAGCAGCCCATGAGCCTGGACTCCAAGGCTCCCAGCGCCAGCTACGAGAGCTTCCTGGACGGAGAGGTGCGCTACGCATCGCTCAAAAAGAGCTTCCCCCAGGAGGCAGAGCAGCTCTTCAAGCTGGGCAGCGAAGACGCCGCCAGGCGCTACGAGAAGTACCGCAAGCTCGCAGACAGCGAGTAACAGGAGGGCTTTGCTTTATCGAAACTACCCTCTGGACCGTCATTTCGACCGGAGGCACGCAGTGCCGGAGTGGAGAAATCTCGGGTTGAGCAGCTAGGCCGTGACTCGAGCTTCGGTCTCCTGGCTCAACCCGAGACTTCTCCACGCGCTCACTAACGTTCGCTTGGTCGAAATGACGTGATGGGGGCTCGAGGTCATACGTCCACGTGAGGCCCGGGTGCAAATGCCAAGGCCTCACGTTGAGCAGCGCTGTGCAGCCTGTACCGCGCGCTTAGACGCGGGGAATCTCCAGCATCTTCTGCTTGAGCTCTGCCTCCATGCGGCGCATCTCGACCTCTGCCTCAGCGCGCTTCTGGCGACCCTCCTCCTGGATCTGCATGACTTCGTCGAAGGTCTTGATGAGCAGCTCGTTGGTGTGCTTGAGGGTCTCGATGTCGACGATGCCGCGCTCGGATTCCTTGGCCACCTCGACAGTAGAGCTGTGGAGCATCTCGGCGTTCTTGCGCAGCAGCTCGTTGGTCATGTCCGTTACGGCGTTTTGGGCGCGCACGGCCTCCTGGGAGTTTGCGATCCCCAGGGCCAGCACCATCTGGCTCTTCCACAGCGGGATGGTGTTGACAATGGTGGTCTGGATCTTCTCCACCATGGCGACCTCGTCGTTTTGCACCAGGCGGATCTGCGGTGCGGTCTGCATGGAGATGGTGCGGGTGAGCTCGAGGTCGGCCAGCTTCTTCTCAAAGCGGGTGCACATGGCCTCGAAGTCCTGGGCAGCCTGGGCGTCCTCTGCGCGGCCGGAGGCGTTGGCGGCGGCAACGAGCTCAGCGAGCTCTACCTCGCGTGCGTGTTGCAGCTTCTTCTTGCCGGCGAGTATGTACATGGTGAGCTCTTTGAAGTAGTCTAGGTTGAGCGCGTACATCTTGTCGAGCAGCGCCGCGTCCTTCATAAGGGTCTTCTGATGGCCCTGCAGCGCCTTGACGATCTTGTTGACGTTGGCCTCTGTCTTGTCGTACTTGGCGCGCATGGACTCGACCTTGTTGGCGGTTTTCTTGAAGAACCCGAAGAGTCCCTTCTCCTCTGTCGCGTCAAAGCCGCGCAGCTCGGTGACCACGTCAGCGATCAGGCCGCCGACCTCGCCCAGGTCCTTGGTGCGCACGTTCTCAAGCGCGCTTTCAGAGAAGTCGGCCATCTTCTTCTGGGCGCCGGCACCGTACTGCATGACGGCTACGGAGTTGCGCAGGTCGATCTGCTGTGAGAAGGCCTCGACCATGCTCCTCTCCTCTTCAGAGAGCATGCTGTCATCGAGCTGGGCGGGCTCCTGGGGGATCTGCGAGAGCTCTGCCACCTCCTGCACCACAGGCGACACAGGGGCGTCGTCGAGGACGGGTGTGAGGGTGAGCGTGGGGGTTGCGCTTGCGGTGCCTTCTGCGGTCAAGCTCATGGGTGCTGTCCTTTCCTGTGTTGTCACGGCTGTTACGCCGCAGCTTCCCTAGTGTTGGCTTGCATCAAACGGGCTGGAAACCAAGCCCTCTTGCGCCAGAACGGTGTGGAGTACGGAGATGTCCGATGAGACATCCCAGGCCATGTCCCTGAAGATGGAGTCGAGCAGCTTCTCGAAGGCAACGGACAGGGAGTCCAGGGCCCCTTCGATCTCCCGCTTTGACTGCACGATGGTGTCGCCCTGGAGGGGCTGCTGGTCGAGCTCGCGGTAGGCATCGAGCAGCTTCACAGTGGTGGGCAGGTAGTAGTCCATGAGCTGGCCGAGGTCGGCGATCACCTGGGGCTGCTCTGCTGCGCGCTGGAAGATGAGCCGTACCACATGCTCGATCTGGTCGATCTTCTTGGAGATCTCCTCGCCGGGGATGGCCTCGTTGCTCAGGCGGATCTTGGCGATGTAGGCCTCACCGCGCGCGAGCAGCGCCTTCTGCTCGGCGTTGAGGGTGACGTCTTCCTGTGGCTCCTCCACGCTGCCGGCTATGCGCTCCTGGCGCTTGCGGCTCTGCTCCAGGCGCTGGGCCTGGCGGTACTGCTCGTAGCATTCGGAGGTCATGATGATCATGGTCTGGTCGTCGTCGAGAGCGGCTTGCTGGAACATTCCCTTGCGCAGCATCTTCTTAAGCTGTGCGAGCACCTTGTGCTGGGGCTCGCCGGTAACGGCGGAGATGTCCCTGAGGTAGCAGTAGTCCCTGACGCCGATGATCTTGCGGTACTTGGACGCGCGGCTGCAGAACACCGTCCTCACGATTCCGGCGATCAGGCCCCCGATGCCGGCCAGTGCGAATACTCCCAAGATACCGGCGGTGAGAAAGCTCTCAAACGCCAGGGCAGCGATGGCGATGGGTGTGAAGGTAAGCGTGAAGATCGCGCCGAAGACGATCATGGCGATGCTGCCGCCAAGCCTGCCGCCGGTACGCGTGTAGAGGGCGTTTTCCCTCTGGGCAAGCAGCGCCTGCTCGCGCTTGCGCAGCTCTCTCTGAGTAGCGCGCTCGCTTGCACGGCGTTTGCTCTCCTGGTGGTATTCGCTCGTCCTTCCCTGGGTTTCGAACGCACCCTGGGGAGGCTCTGGCGCCGACGAGCCAGCAGCCCGCTGCTTTGAGACAGCCTCTACCTGTGCCTTGCGATAGCTCTCCTGCGCCTGTGCGATACCACGGCCGATGTTTTGCGCCGCAATCTCGATGGACTGCTCGATTGTCTGCTGGAGCTTGCTGTAGTCCTGCGAGCCCACAGCGTCTTGCACTGCGTCGTGAATCTGCTCACCGATGTTCTTAGTTGAAGCCATCACAGCCTTCCTGGCTCATTTACAACGTATGTTTTCAATCTACCACAAGCCCTGCAAACTCTCAGAAGCCGTTGCAAACGCGCAACAAACAGAGAGACGCCAACAACCCAAACACAGACGGCGAGTCATGTGCAAATTACCTTGTCCAGGTGGTGCTAATGGCTCCGGCAGGTGATGCAAATATGGTCACGGGGGTGATGCAAAAGTGATGCAAAAGTGATGCAAAGGAACCCGAACGGAGCGTTTTGAGCTGTTTCCTAACGTAACGCAGGCCAACCCAAAAAACGGCGGTTGACCTGCGGAAACGTGCTCTTTTGCCACCTGCTGTGACGGGGTGTTGTGCCCCGGGTTTTACTCCCACTCGATCGTGGCTGGTGGCTTGCTTGTGATGTCGTAGCAGACGCGGTTGGCGCCGGGGACCTCGGCCACGATGCGGCTGCTGATCTTTGCAAGGACGTCGTAGGGCAGCTTGGCCCAGTCTGCGGTCATAGCATCGCTCGACTCGACGGCGCGCAGGATGATGGGGCGCTGGTACGTGCGCTCGTCACCCATGACACCAACGGACTTGATGTCCGGCAGAACGGCAAAGTACTGCCAGCAGGAGTGCTCGCTGTTGCGGTCTCCCGTCTCCTGGAAGAGACGCTCGTTGTAGGCGTCGAGCTCCTCGCGCACGATGGCATCTGCGTTCTTGAGGATCTCGAGCTTCTCCAGCGTGACCGCGCCGATGATGCGGATGGCAAGACCCGGGCCCGGGAAGGGCTGGCGGTGCACGATGTGGTCGGGCAGGCCCAGGGCGCTGCCCAGAGCGCGGACCTCGTCCTTGAAGAAGTGGTCGAGCGGCTCGATGAGGTCGAAGTGCACGCCCTCTGGGAAGGGGATCAGGTTGTGGTGGCTCTTGATGGTGCTGGCCTTGCCGCCGGTCTTGCGTGCTCCAGACTCGATGATGTCCGGGTAGATGGTGCCCTGTGCCATGAACTGCACAGGGCGGCCGTCCTCGGCGATGTCCTGGGCAACGGCGAAGAACTCGTTCCAGAACTGGGTGCCGATGATGCGGCGCTTCTCCTCCGGCTCGGTCACGTCGGCTAGCAGCGCGGCGTAGCGCTCCTCTGCGTGAACGTGGATGAACTCGCAGTCGAACTGCTTGGAGAAGACCTCCTCCACCTCTTCCGGCTCGTTCTTGCGCAGCAGGCCGTGGTTGACGAAGACGCAGGTCAGCTGCTTGCCGATGGCCTTGGAGCACAGCGCTGCAACGACGGAGGAGTCAACGCCGCCAGACAGGCCCAAGATCACGCGCTTATCGCCCACCTGCTCGCGGATGGCCGCGACGGAGTCCTCGATGATGGTGTCCATGTTCCAGTCCGCCTGGATGCCGGCGATCTTGAAGAGGAAGTTGGAGAGCATGCTCTGGCCGTTGGGCGTGTGCTTAACCTCGGGATGGAACTGCGTGGTGTAGATGCGGCGCTCGGCGCACTCCATAGCCGCCACGGGGCAGACCTCGGTGGAGGCAGTGACGGTGAAGCCTGCAGGGATGGCGCTCACGGCGTCCCTGTGGCTCATCCACACCTGCTGCTCTGCCGGCGTGCCATCGAGCAGCTGGGACTCGCCGCTGCGCTTCAAGATGGCCTGGCCGTACTCGCCGATCTCTGAGTGGCCGACAGTGCCGCCCAGAGTCACAGCGGTGATCTGGTGCCCGTAGCAAAAGCCCAGCACCGGCAAGCCCAGCTCAAAGATGGCGGGGTCAACGGTGGGCGCGTCCTCTGCATAGACGCTGGCAGGGCCGCCAGACAGTATGAGGGCATCTGCACCCATCTCCGCGATCTCTGCTGCGGGGGTGTCACACGGGACGATCTCTGAGTAGACGTTCAGGTCGCGCACACGGCGGGCGATGAGCTGGCCGTACTGCGCGCCAAAATCCAGGACGAGCACTTTGGACATGGTTGGAATCCCCTCTTCCTCCTGGGGCCGTGCAAGCCCCATTGCTACCGAACTGCGCAGGCAGCGCCTGCATAAGAGCCGTCGCGCTGAACCTGTCAGCGCAACGGCTCGACTCGTCTATACGTTGAACCTGAAGTGCATGATGTCTCCATCTTGCACAACGTACTCCTTGCCTTCCTGGCGCAGGCGGCCGGCGGCCTTGCAGCCCTGCTCGCCACCCAGGCTCACATAGTCCTCGTACGATGCGGTCTCTGCCTTGATGAAGCCGCGCTCGAAGTCCGAGTGGATGACGCCTGCGGCCTGCGGGGCCTTTGCGCCGACCTTGACGGTCCAGGCCTTGACCTCCATCTCGCCTGCAGTGAAAAAGCTCTGCAGGCCCAGGAGCTTGTAGGCAGCCTTGGCAAGGCGGCTCAAGCCGGACTCCTCCAGCCCAAGCTCCTCCAAGAAGACCGCAGCCTCCTCGTCGTCGAGCTCTGCGATCTCGCTTTCGATCTTGGCGCACAACGGCAGGGGCTTGATGCCGCCGATGGGCGGGAGGTCTGCCGTTGCCTGGTCCTCGTCCACGTTGGCGATCACCATGATGGGCTTCATGGTCATGAGGTGCAGGTCGCGGATGGACTCGCGCTCCTCGTCAGTCATCTCCATGTCGCGGGCGGGGTTGCCCTCGTCCATCCACTCGCTCAGGCGCTTGGCGGTCTGGAACTTGAGGGCGAGCTCCTTGTCGCGCTTTGCGTCCTTCTCAAGACGCGGCAGGGCCTTCTCGACGGTGCCCAGGTCTGCGAGCACAAGCTCGGTGCGGATGGTCTCGAAGTCGCTTTCCGGATCTGTGCAGCACTCGCTGCGCACGACGTCCGGGTCCTTGAAGTAGCGCACTACCTCGCAGATGGCGTCGCACTCGCGGATGTTTGCGAGGAACTGGTTTCCCAGGCCCTCTCCCCTGCTGGCGCCGGCCACGAGGCCCGCGATGTCGACGAACTCGACGGTTGCCGGGACGATGCGGCCAGGGTGCACGATGTCTGCCAAGATCTGCAGGCGCTCGTCAGGCACCGGCACGATGCCCTGGTTGGGCTCGATGGTGGCAAAGGGGTAGTTTGCCGCTAGGATGTTCTGTTTGGTGAGCGAGTTGAACAAGGTGGACTTGCCCACGTTGGGCAGGCCCACGATGCCGATGGAAAGTGCCATAAAACTTGATCCTCCGTTTAGAACCTTCAGGTACGGCCCGTGCAGGGCCTGAGCGCGGCCTTCCTAGGAAGCGAGCTGCGCGAAGTTGTCCTCGTCGAGCTTGGTTGAGAACTTGACGCCAGTCCCCTTGAGGGCGGCAGAGCGCTTGTTGACGTCCTTGACGATCTGGGCGCCCTCGCTACCGCCGAGAGGCAGGGGCTGGTAGTTGTTGATGGTGGTGGTCGAGCTCACCCTGCAGGGAACGATGCGCGCGCTCTTGAGGCTGGCGTCGGCAACGAGCTCCCCGTTCTCAAAGCTGAAGCTCTGCTGGAAGATCATCGTCGAGAAGTCCATGGGGTGGTCGTTGCCGCCGAAGACGAAGTTGCCCAGGCTGTAGACGATGTAGCGGTCCTTGTAGACCTCCACGCCCTGCAGCACATGGGGGTGGCTGCCCAGAACAAGGTCGACGCCGGCGTCGATGGCGGCGTGGCCCAGCTTGACCTGCTCTGCATCAACGCTGTACTGGGCCTCGGTGCCCCAGTGGAAGTTGCCCACGATGAGGTTGCAGCCCTCTGCCTTGAGGTCTTGAACAGCCTGCTCCATCACCTCTGTGGCGTTGTCGTAGCCAGAGGTGCCGTTGATGCTCAAGAAGCCCAGCTTGATGCCGCCTGCCTCCGCAGTGTAGACGAGGTCGGAGCACGCATACCCGATGCCCTTGGCCTTGAGGTTCTTCTTGGTGTCTGCGTAGCCGTCCGTCCCGTAGTCGAAGCTGTGGTTGTTGGCTAGGCCGCAGATCTCCACGCTGCCCTTGGTGAGGATGTTGGTGTAGGAGGACGGGCCCTTGAAGTTGAAGCTGTTCTCACCCTTGTCTTGGAAGTCGCCCTCATCGGTGATGGCGCTTTCCAGGTTGACGATGGTGAAGTCGTCCTCCTCCGTGTACTTGGTGACGCGCTTGAAGAAGTAGGCAGCGTTGTTGGTCTTGTACACAGATGTGAAGTTGGTGTCTGCATCCAGGTTGGGGTCTGTGCCGAGCGTGCAGTCGCCCATCGCGGTGATGGTGATGGTGCCGCTGAGACCGGCCGGCGCGTCCGCAGGCTGTTCTTCAGGCTGCTGCTCTTGCTGCTGGGCTTGCTCCTGCTGCTGGGGCTGCTCTTCCTTGGGAAAGATACCCCCGCAGGCGAACTGCCTGATGCAGAGTCCAACGACTAAGAGCAAGAGCACTGCGAGCAGGATCTTCTGCCACAGGGGCGTGGGGGGCTTGCCGTAGATCATGGAGCGGCGCCCGTAGCTGCGCGAGCCATACAGACCCCTGGCGTCACCGCCGTAGAGTCCAGGAATGCCCTGTTGACGTCTTCTGAATGCCATGGCTCCTCGCTTAGGGCCGAAATGTACACGTACACACTTAAGAAATTCTACCATCAACACGCGTCCAACACCGAAGAGGGCCCCGCCTGTGCTGCAGGCAGGGCCCTCATCAACGCAAGTCAGCGGCGAGCGGCGCTCTTAGTCGCGATGCTCGCGGCGGCGGGGACGGCGCTCGCGGCGCTCGCCCTGGTCACCGCGGTCCTTGCGGTCGCGGCCGCCCTCGCGTTTGGGCTGGAAGGAGCCCTCGGGGGCATCGGGCTTGTCCAGACGGTCCAGGCTGATCTTGCCGGTCTTCTCATCGACCTCGATGACCTTGACCTTGACCACGTCGCCTTCGGAGAGCACGTCCTCAACGCGGCCCACACGGCCGTTGGCAACGCGGGAGATGTGCAGGAGGCCGTCCTGCTTGGCGGTGAGCTTGACGAAGGCACCGAAGGACTGGATGTTGACGACCGTGCCCTCGTACTCCTCGCCCACCTCGGGAACGCGGACGATCTCCTCGATCATCTTCTTGGCCTGCTCTCCGCCGGTGTCCACAGAGGCGATCAGCACGGTGCCGTCTTCCTGGATGTCGATGGAGGCGCCGGTCTCGGACTGGATGGCGCGGATGGTCTCTCCGCCCTTGCCGATGACCTCGCGGATCTTGTCCACAGGGACGGTGATGGTGATGATGCGCGGTGCGTACTCGGAGAGATCGGCGCGCGGTGCGGGGATCTCCTGCAGCATGGCAGCGAGGATCTCTGCGCGGCCCTTCTTGGCCTGCTCGAGGGCGCGGCCCAGAATCTCGGTGGACAGGCCCTTGGCCTTGTTGTCCATCTGCAGGGCGGTGATGCCCTTCTCGGTGCCGCAGACCTTGAAGTCCATGTCTCCCAGGAAGTCTTCGAGACCCTGGATGTCGGTGAGGATGACGGTGTCGTCGCCTTCCTTGATGAGACCCATGGCCACGCCGGAAACAGGGCGCTTGATGGGCACGCCGGCGTCCATGAGGGCCAGGGTGGAGCCGCAGGTGGATGCCATGGAGGAAGAGCCGTTGGACTCCATCACCTCAGAGACGATGCGGATGGTGTAGGGGAACTCCTCCTCGGAGGGAATCATGGGCTCCAGCGCGCGGGAGGCGAGGGCGCCGTGGCCGAGCTCGCGGCGCTTGGGAGCGCCCATCCGGCCGACCTCGCCGGTGCAGTACGGCGGGAAGTTGTACTGGTGGATGTAGCGCTTGCCCTCGGCCGGGTCGATGGTGTCGAGGCGCTGCCACTCGTTGAGCATGCCCAGGGTCAGCACAGAGAGCACCTGGGTCTGACCGCGCTGGAAGAGGCCGGAGCCGTGTGCGCGGGGCAGGTAGCCGGGCTTGATGTAGAGGGGGCGCACCTCGTCGACCGCACGGCCGTCAACGCGTTCGCCGGTGGTGAGCACCATGGTGCGCATGGCCTTCTTCTCGAGCGCCTTGCAGGCAGCGGCGATTTCTCGGCCGTAGGCGGCGCGCTGCTCTTCGGTGAAGGACTCCTTGATCTGGGCCTTCAGCTCCTCGACCTTGGCCAGGCGGGACTGCTTGTCTACGTCCTTGAGGGCGGCGTACATCTGGTCGTAGAAGGTGGCAACCTGCTCGATGACCTCGGGCACGGGCTCATCGAGCTCGTAGTGCTTGGGCTCGATATCGCACATGTCCAGGAACTTCTGCTGCTCGTCGCAGAACTCGCCGATGACCTTCTGGGCAAACTCCAGGGCGGCGAGCATGTCCTCCTCGGTGACCTCGTCGCCACCGGCCTCGACCATGGAGATGTACTCCTTGGTGCCGGCAACGATGAGGTTGAGGTCGGAGCTCTCCTCCTCTTCGAAGGTGGGGTTGACCAGGTACTCGCCGGTCTCTGTGTTGCGGGCGATGCGGACACCTGCGCAGGGGCCGTCGAAGGGGGTGCCGCCCACCATCAGGGCAGCAGAGGCGCCCATGATGGAGATGACGTCGGGCTGGTTGACCTGGTCGCAGGACAGGGTGGTGATCACGATGTGGACGTCGTTGCGGAAGCCGTCGGCAAAGCCGGGGCGGATGGGACGGTCGACCATGCGGGCGGTGAGGGTGCCCTTGTCAGAGGGGCGTGCCTCGCGCTTGAGGTAGCCGCCGGGAATGCGGCCCACAGCGTACATCTTCTCGATGAAGTCCACGGTGAGGGGGAAGAAGTCGAGGTCGCGCTTCTCCTTGGAGACAACCGCGGTGGTGAGCAGGATGGTGTCACCCTGCTTGACGACGACGGCGCCGGTGGCCTGCTTGGCCAGCTCGCCGGTCTCCAGAGCATAGTGCTTGCCGTACAGGTCGAACTCGTGTGTGATCTTGTTCATGTGATTCTTTCTTTTCTCTTCACTGCCGCTGCAGCACCCCGTGCGCTGCAGCTCCAACACCCTGCGGGTCGCTCCCCGCAGGCAAGGGCCCTTGTCGAGGACCCTCTACAAACAAAGGGGCGACTGCACAGCCGCCCCCTTTGCACCATGATTACGCTCGATAGCGCGCCTAGATGTTGTCGCGGATGCCGAGCTTGGAGATGAGCTCGCGGTACTCGTTGATGTCATTGTCCTTGATGTAGGACAGCAGGCGGCGACGCTTGCCGACGAGCTTGAGCAGGCCGCGACGGGTGTGATGGTCCTTCTTGTGAACCTTCACGTGCTCGGTGAGCTCCTTGATGCGGTAGGTGAGGATGGCGACCTGGACGGCGGCGGAGCCGGAGTCCTGGGCGTTCTTGCCATACTCGGCCACGAGCTGGGCCTTGGTCTCCTTGGAGATGGTCATGGTAGTAACCCTTCTTCTTGCGGGCGCTGCGCAGGCGCCCTGTACAGATTCGCCCAGAGCCGGGTACCTGTCCAAGGGTCTTGGCAGCTACTAGGCTGTGGGTAGACACGCAAAGCTGTATTCTACAGAAAAGAGCCGCCTCTCACAAGGAGAAGCGGCTCTTTTATCAGGTATTGAGTACGTGATTACGCGAGGTACTCAGCAACCAGCTTGTCGAGGGTGCCGTCAGCCTTCATCTCGGCCAGAGCGACGTTGATGGCCTCGGTGAGAGCGGTGTTGCTCTTGTTCACAGCGATGCCGTACTGCTCGCCAGTCGCGATGGTCTCGAGCACTGCCATGTCGGAGTACTCGCCGGCGATGTGAGCCTCGGCAACGGGTGCGTCGTAGACCAGGGCCTCGACCTTGCCGGTGCGCAGGGCGAGCAGGGCCTCGGTGATGGCGGTGTAGGGAGTGTAGTTGGCGTCGCCCACGTTCTCCTTGATCCAGTCCTCACCGGAGGTGCCGGACTGGGCGCCAACCTTGACGTCCTTGAGGTCGTCCTTGGTGAGCTTGGAGTCCTTCATGGTCACGATGGCCAGGTTGGAGTCGTAGTAGGAGTCAGTGAAGTCGACCTCCTCCAGGCGCTCGTCGTTGATGGTGATGCCAGAGACGGCAACGTCCATGGTGGTGCCGCCGGCAACCTGGGTCACCAGGGTGTCAAAGGCCTGCGGGGAGAGGTAGTTGAGCTCGAGGCCCAGGCGGTTGCAGATCTCAGACATCATGCCGTACTCGAAGCCGTCAGGCTCGCCGTCCTTGAGCATGGTGAAGGGCGGGTAGTCGAAGTCTGTGCCGATGGTGAGCTTGCCGTCTTCGACCAGGGTGTAGCTGGCCTTGTCGCCTGCAGGCTGGTTCTTGTCGCCAGAGCCGCCGCAGCCTGCCAGGGCCACGCAGCCGGCGACCAGGGCAACGCCGCAGAGCGCAGAGGCGACGATCTTGCCGATCTTCTTCATTGGTTACTCCTCCTTGTTTCAATCCTTGTATGCGTGCAGCATAACTGCCGTAAGTGTAGCCACGTGCTGCTTCCAACACAAGAACATTATCACGAGATTGGGTAATCATGGATATTTATGCAAATAGATGCAGGAGTATTGTATGTAATCTGTTGAAAGCGACAGCAAGCTGAGACTCGCAGGACCCTTGGACAGGGCCCTCCCCTAGCGCTCGGGCGCAGGAGCCGGATTTGCCTGGCTGCGCGAGGCCAGCTTCTCTGGCAGGTACTCGCTCACGATGATGGCTGCAAAGACGAGAGCAAAGCCAAAGACCATCTTGCCAGTGAGGAGTTCTGCCCCAAACAGCACAGAGAAGAACACCCCAAAGGGGCTCTCCAAGCTCAGCAGCAGGCTGGCGCTTGCCGGCGGGATGTGCGCCTGGCCCATGTTCTGGAAGAGCAGCGCCAGAGTCGTGCAGGCGATGGTGAGATAGGCAAGGGAGCCGATCTGCCCGGCGTTGAGCTGGCTGAAGTCCGGTGCAGCTGCGCCGGTGACCCCTGCAGCCACCAGCGCGCACAGTCCCACCCCCGCAAACTGCCACATGGTGAGCACGAAGATGTCACGGTCCTTGGCAAAAGTGGCCACCAGCACGATGTGTATGGCGTAGAAGACCGCGCACCCCAGGGTAAGGAAGTCGCCCACGTTGAGGCCGCTCTCCGAGCCCAGGCTGATGAAGCCAACGCCGGCTATGCAGGTGAACGCAGCGATGATGTTGAACTTGGTAGGTGCCTTCTTGTGGGCGATCCACACAAAGAACGGCACCAGCACGCAGTAGACCCCGGTGAGGAAGGCGTTCTTGCCCGGCGTGGTGAAGGCCACGCCCCAGGTCTGCAGGTAATAGGCAAAGAACATCGCCACGCCGAACAGCAGGCCGATGCACACGTACTCCCTCTTGAAGAAGAGGGCGCGCTTCTTGATGAACACCAGGGCCAAGATGAGCGCCGCGATGAGGAAGCGGATCACCAGGATCCACGCCGGGTCTGCAAAGCCGGTGGCGTCTTTGACGATGACGAACGAGCTGCCCCAGATAACGGTGGCAGCCACGATGAGCAGGCGGTACAGCATTACTTGATGTGCCCCAGGAAGTCCTTGGTGCGCTCGGACTTAGGATGGTCGAAGACCTCCTCCGGCGTGCCCTCCTCGACCACGACGCCGCCCTCCATGAAGATGACGCGGTCTGCGACCTCGCGCGCAAAGCCCATCTCGTGGGTGACGACCACCATGGTCATGCCCTCCTCTGCCAGCTGGCGCATGACGTCGAGAACGCCGCGGACAAGCTCCGGGTCGAGTGCGGAGGTTGCCTCGTCGAAGAGCATGACGTGCGGGTCCATGGCAAGGGCGCGCGCGATGGCGACGCGCTGCTGCTGGCCACCGGAAAGCTGGGCCGGCAGGAAATCCGCGCGGTCTGCCAGGCCGACCTCTGCAAGGCGCGCCATGGCCACGTTCTCAGCCTCTTCCTTGGAGCGCTTGAGGACCTTCATCTGGGCGAGCATGACGTTCTTCTTGGCACTGAGGTGCGGGAAGAGGTTGAACTGCTGGAACACCATGCCCACGTGCTCGCGCAGCTTGTTGACGTTCATCTTGGGATCTGTGATCTCCTGCCCCTCGATGAAGATATGGCCACCGGTGGGAGTCTCCAGGAGGTTGATGCAGCGCAGCATGGTGGACTTGCCGGAGCCGCTGGGGCCCAGCACAACCACGACTTCGCCCTTCTGGACGTCTATATTGACGTCTTTGAGGACCTGGGTTTCGCCAAAGGACTTCTCGAGGTGCTGGATGCTGATCATGGGCTGTTCTGCCATTACAGGGCCCCCTTCTCTTCAGAGGCAGCGGGTGCGGCCGGCGCATCCTCCGCTGCGGGAGCAGCCGCCTGGGAGACCTCGTCCTTCATCTGGGCAAAGGCGCCACGGCGGTTCTTGCGCTTCTTGGTGCTGGTGCCGCTGGTGTTGCCGCCGTCCGTGAGCGCCAGCTTGTTCTCGAGTATGCCCACGACCTTGATGAGGGGCAGGGTGACGATCAGGTAGAAGCAGGCTGCGACGATGTAGGGCGTCATACTGCCGGTGGTGGCCACGATGGACTTGGAGTAGAGCATGAGCTCCATCACGCCCACAGCCGCCAGCAGCGAGGTGTCCTTGTAGAGCAAGATGAACTCGGAGGTCATGGTGGGGATGACGCGGCGCACCGTCTGGGGGATGATGACGGACTTCATGGTCTGCACATAGGTCATGCCCAGAGAGCGCGATGCCTCGAACTGTCCCTTGGGGATGGACTGGATGCCGGCGCGGAAGATCTCGCACAGGTAGGCGCCGGAGTTGAAGGCCAGGACGAATATGGCCAGCAGGTACTGGTTGAGGTTGATGCCGAGCATGGGCAAGCCGAAGAAGGCGATGTAGATCTGCAGGAACAGAGGAGTGCCGCGGATGACGCCGGTGTAGATGGCTGCCAGGAACTTGAGCACCCTGCTGTTGGAGATCTTCATGAAGGCAGAGAGCAGGCCGATGGGGATGGCCAGCGGGAAGCCCACGAGCACCAGGCCCAGGGAGATGAGCCAGCCCATGGCAACGGTGGGAATGGAGCTCACCACTACCTGGGGTTTGAAGAAGGTGCGCAGGAAGGTGTTCTCGTTCCACGCCTGGCACCACGCCTGGTCGTCGAGCCAGGAGCTGATCTGCTCGGCCATGGAGGCCTTGGAGACCTTCACATAGACGTTGCCGCTCTCGTCGAGGGCGGCGGGAGCCTGACTTCCGTCAGCATAGGTGGCGCTTGCGCTGAGGGTGACGAGGCCCTCCTCGTTGGGCAGGGAGGTCTTGTAGAGCTCCAGGCGGATGCGGTTGCCCTGTGAAACGGGCTGGGAGAAGGCCACGCTCACAGTGCCGGCTGCAACGTCAATGACGGGCTCGTCTGAGAAGGGTAGGCGCTCGACGCCGTCGAGCACGGTGAGGCGGGCAGTAGACTCGCTGCTGAAGGAGGCCCCTTGGGGCAAGCTCACGGTGATGGAGGCGATGTCCTCGCCTTCGTCCACGACGGACTCCCAGGTGACGCGCGTGGGAACGCCGCCGAGCACGTTGTTGCTGCTTGTCTCGTTGCTCTTGGCGGTGGTGACGTCCACCGTGAGGGCGCCTGCGACAAACGGCATGACGAAGGTCAGCACGAGCGAGAGCGCCAAGGCCGTCTTGAGCGCCTGCTTGAGCGTTGACTTGAGTGTACAATCCATGAGCTTAACTCCAACTGTCTTCTAACACGCGTAAGGGAAGCAAGGCCCATCAGGCCCTGCTCCCCTGTCAAACGAGGTGTGCTGCGCCTGCGGGCTTAGCCCAGGTACTCCTGACGCAGGCTTTCCATAGTACCATCTTCCTCCATTGCCTTGAGGCAGGTGTTGATGTCTGCCAGCAGCTGGCTGTTGGACTTGTTGACCGCGATGCCGTACTGCTCACCCGTTGCGATGACCTCGAGGACCTCGCAATCAGTGAACTGGGTGGCAACATGGGTCTCGGCGATGGGCTGGTCGTAGACAACGGCCTGGCACTGGCCGGCAACCAGGGCGGTCACGGCGTCTGTGGTGGCGGTGAAGGGGATGTACTTGGCCTTGGGCAGGTTCTCTGCAACCCAGGCCTCGCCGGAGGTGCCGGACTGAGCGGCAACGGTGACGGAGGGGTCGTTGAGCTCCTTCTTGTCTGCAAAGGCGCCCTTCATGATGACGATGGCCTGGTTGGAGTCGTAGTAGCTGTCAGAGAAGTCGACGAGCTCTGCGCGGTCGTCCGTGATGGTGATGGAGCTCACAGCGAGGTCCATGGTGTTGCCGGCGTTGACCTGGGTAATCAGGCTGTCGAAGTTCTGCGGGTCGAGGTAGTTGAGCTCGAGCCCCAGGCGGTCTGCGATCTCCTGCATCATGGCAACGTCAAAGCCGTAGGGCTGGCCGTCAACCAGGGACTCCATGGGCGGGTAGTCGAGGTCGGAGCCGATGGTGAGCTTGCCGTCCTCGATGAGGGTGTAGGCGCTGGTGTCGAACGCGGCGGTGTTGCCGGTGCTCCCCGCGGAGCCGCCCGCGTTGGAGCCACCGCAACCGGCCAGGCCCAGGCATGCGACCAAGGCCGCGCCCGCTGCCACAGCAGCAATCTTCGTAAACTTCTTCATGGTCTCTCCCTTATACAAAAATCCCGAATATCTACCTTCAGTTATGCATTGTTGAAGGTGATGCAATGCATACTACCTGAACAAGTGGGGCTGCAATCGTGATTTGTGATAATTAACGCGAGTGCAACAGAGTTCAGCTGTCAGAGGACAAGCGCAGGAAACTTGCGGTCTTGAGCGCGATGCCCAGGTGCTCGCAGGCCCAGCTCTCCACAAAGCCGAGCAACGGCATCAGTGGCGCGCCCTCAACTGCAGCGAGCTGAGAGAAGGTCGAGCCCAGGAGGCTGTCTATCCAGGGGACCAGGGCCAAGTCGAGGCTGCCGGCTCCGCTGCCGGCGCAATCCGCACACAGGCATCCCCCGCCGCTGAGGTCGAAGGCGGCGGGAGCTTCGAAGGGCTCGCCACACACGGCGCAGCTGCGCAGGGCCGGGCGCACACCCAGGAGGGCGAGCGCCTTCACGCAGAAGGCCTCGGCGATCAGCATGGCCTGGGGGGCCTGGGCAGCACCGATGGCCTTGAAGGCAGCAGCCATCATGGGGAACATGCGCTCCCCTGCCTCCCCGTCTGCAATCGCCTTGGCAACAAGCTCTGCCATGAGGCTGCAGGCGCCCGAGTGCTCCAGGTCCAAGCGGCATGCGTCGTTGGAGGCCACAACGCGCACCTCCGTGATGGTGTCCAGGTTGCGCCCCGGGTAGAGCTGCAGGTCGAGGACGCTGAAAGGCTCGAGACGCGCGCCAAAGCGCTTGTTGCCCGGCTTGCGCGCTCCCTTGGCAACGCCCTTCACCTGCGTGCCCTGCTCGGCCAGCATGGTGACGATGAGGTCGGCCTCGCCCAGCTTTGTCTTCTTGAGGACTATGCAGCGCGCCTTGTACGAGGCCCCCATGCTAGAGCTCCGCGCTGTCCCCGTACCCGAACTTGCGGATTTGGTTGGCGTCGCGGCGCCAGTTCTTCTTCACCTTGACGGTGAGGTCCAGGTGAACCTGCGCTCCCAGCAGGCGCTGCAGGTCCATGCGTGCCTCGGTCCCCATCTTCTTGATGAGGGAGCCCTTCTTGCCGATGATGATGCCCTTCTGGCTGTCGCGCTCGCAGTAGATGACGGCCCAGATGCGGTGAAAGCCCGTCTGGGGGTCGACATCGATCTGCTCAACCTGCACACCGATGCTGTGGGGCACCTCGTCGCGGGTGTTGAGGAGGATCTTCTCCCTGATAAACTCCGCCACCAGCACCTCGATGGGCTGGTCCACGCCCGTGCCCTCTGGGAACCAGCGCGGGCCGTTGGGCAAGAAGTTGTAGACAGCCTGGACAAAGCCGTCCACGTTGAAGTTCTCCTTGGCAGAGCAGACGACCACGTCATCCCAGTCTGCAAGGCCGCGCGCCTGCTCCAGCTGCTGGTCTGCCTGGCCATTGCGGCCCAAGTCCGCCTTGGAGATGACCAGGATCTTCTTGGCCTTGAACTCCTTGAGCTGGCTTGCAACCCATTGGTCGCCCTTGCCCACCGGCTTGGAGCAGTCGACGAGCATGGCGATGACGTCGACGTCTTCGAGCGCCTTGAGAGCAGAGGTGTTGAGCTCCTCGCTCAGGGCGTCGTAGGGCTTGTGCAGGCCCGGGGTGTCCACCATGATCATCTGCATGTCCGGCGTGTCGTAGATCGCACGGAAGCGGTGGCGGGTGGTCTGGGGTGTGTTGGACGTGATGGCGAGCTTCTCTCCCATCACGGCGTTGAGCAGCGTCGACTTGCCCGCGTTGGGGCGGCCGATGAGCGTCACAAAGCCGCTGCGGAACCGCTCGGGGTCAACGAAGCTGCCGTCTGTGCCGGCAAGGCCCGCGGCCCGCAGCATCTCCTCGAGGTCTGCCATAGGGCAAGCCTCCCTTCTCGTAGTCGTTCTAAGCGCCTGCTTGGAAAGCGCAGTTCTCTCAGCATGTCAGCGGACGCCGTGTATGCCCCAAGCCTCCAGGATCTCCTTCTCGAAGGCCTCCATCTCCTCGCGCTCCTCGGGCTCCATGTGGTCGTAGCCCAGCAGGTGCAAGACGCTGTGGACGGTCATGAGCGAGGCCTCCTGCCTGAAGCTGGTGCCGAACTCATGGCGCTGTTCCTCGATGACGCTGGGGCAGATCACGATGTCTCCCAGCTCGATGAGCTCTTCGTCGGGGCTTGCCTCATAGGGATCGTCGCAGGGAAACGACAAGACGTCTGTGACGGTGTCCACGCCGCGGTACTCGTCGTTGAGGGCTTGGATCTCTTCCTCAGAGACATAGCTCAACGACACCTCGCAGTTGTCCGGGCACTGCATGTGCCGCAGGGCGAAGAGCACGAGCTCCTCTGCACCGTACTCCTGCGGCAGCTCCACACCGTCACGGATGTCTATGTGTACGTCCATGGGTAATCCCCGTTCCCTTTCTCTCGGTACGTTAATGGCGCGCTCCGGCGCCCCATCACCTGCGCGCCTTGCACAGGGGCTAGCTGTTCGATTCGAGCTGGGCGGCCTGCCGGGCGGCCTTGCGGGTCACCTGCTCTGCCTCCTTGCGGGCACTCGACTCCTCGTAGGCGGACACGATGCGCGCCACAAGGCTGTGGCGGACCACGTCTGCCCCGCTGAGGTCGCAGAACTCGATATCCTCCACGCCCTCGAGCACCTGGCGGACATCCCTCAGGCCAGACACGCCGCGCGGCAGGTCGAGCTGCGTGATGTCGCCTGTGATGACCATCTTCGATCCAAAGCCCAGGCGCGTGAGGAACATCTTCATCTGCTCCGGTGTGGTGTTCTGGGCCTCGTCCAAGATGAGGAAGGCGTCGTTGAAGGTGCGGCCACGCATGAAGGCCAGCGGGGCGATCTCAATGATGCCCTGCTCGATGAGGCTGTTGGCCTTCTCCATGTCTGTCATGTCGAAGAGCGCGTCGTAGAGCGGGCGCACGTAGGGATCGACCTTCTCCGAGAGGCTGCCGGGCAGGTAGCCGAGGTTCTCCCCCGCCTCCACCACGGGCCGTGTGAGGATGATGCGCCCTATCTCCTTGCGCTTGAGCGCGGCGATGGCCATGGCCATGGCGAGGTAGGTTTTGCCGGTGCCCGCCGGGCCGATGCCAAAGGTCACCGTGTTGGAGCGGATGGCGTCGACGTAGCGCTTCTGGCCGGCGGTCTTGGGGCGGATCGCCTTGCCGCGGTAGGTGAGCAAGACGTCGTCGCGCAGCATGGCGGGGGCGTACTTGGAGCCGCGCAGCACGTCTGCGCCGGCCTGCACGTCCTCAACCGTGGGCACGCCGCCTTCCATCACCATGCCGATGAGGTCGGTGACCAGGCTGGTGATGACGGGGATGTCTGCGCTGCTGCCGGTGACGACCACCTGGTCTTCCCTCAGGGCAACGCGCGCGTTGAAGACCTCCTCGATCTTGCGGAGTATGCAATCGCTGGTGCCGCAGAGCAGCGCGACATCGAGGCCCTGGGGCAGGGCCAGCATCACCTGGCTACGCTCCATATGCGGCCTCCTCGCTGGATGCGGCAGGCTGCCCAACCCCTGCTGCTGCATCTGCTGCCGCAGGGTGCTGCCTGCGCTTCTTGGGCGGCTTGTACGAAGGGCAGGGGTAGTCGCGGTACTCCAGGTGTGCGCAGATCTCCTCGATCCACTGCTCCCAGGGGTAGCGGGACTCCGCGGACTCGCAGTCGCGCAGGCGGGCATGGGTCTCCGGGCTGCGCGGCATGAAGAGCGTGCAGCAGTCATCTGCCGGGCGCGAGGATATCTCGAAGGTCCCTATCTCCTGGGCGAGCTTGATGATCTCCTGCTTGTCGCTGCCGATGAGCGGGCGCAGCACGGGGATGCTCACCACGGCGTTGGTGGCGTTGATGTTCTCCAGGGTCTGGCTCGCCACCTGGCCCAGACTCTCGCCGGTGACCAGCGCCTGCGCGCCCTCGATGCGCGCGATCTGCTCTGCCACGCGGAACATGAGCCTGCGGTAGAGCACGATGCGCAGGTTGGGCGGGCAATCCTGGGCGATTGCGGCCTGGTAGTCGCCAAAGGGCACGTAGTAGATGCGGCCAAAGCCGCCCACGGGCCCCAAGGCCTCGGCAATTTCGTCCACCAGGTACTCGCTGGTGTCGGCCGTCTGCGGGCGGCCGGAGAAGTGCACGCCCACCACAACGGCGCCGCGCTTCATCAGCTTGAAGCTGGCCACCGGGCTGTCGATGCCGCTGCTCACGAGGGCAAGCACCTTGCCGGCGCTGCCAACGGGCAGGCCGCCCACGGCTGGCTCCGTGCGCGCGTAGACGTAGACGTGACCTTGGATGACGTGCACGTGCACCATGACGTCCGGGTCCTTCATCTTGACCTTCTTGTCTGGCGCAAAGCGGCACAGGTGCGCCCCCACCAGCTGGTTGAGCTGCATGGAGTCTATGGGGTAATCGGTGTTGGAACGCCTGGCGTGGACCTTGAAGGTGTCGAACGGCCCGCAGTCCATGAGGGCGAGCTCTGCGGCCTTGCAGTACTCGTCTTCCTTGCGAGCGGTGCGCCAGCCCTGCGAGACTCTCACGATGCCGGGGATCTTTTTGAGGACGTCTGCAACCTCCTGGAGCTTGGTGGGGTTGTCGACGACCACGAGCAGGTGCCCGGAGATGCGGCGTATCTCTGTGCAGCAGGGAAAAACAGAGAGAGCCGCCTCCATGTTGCGCAGGAGACGGTTCTCGAAAATGGCGCGGTTGCGGCCCTTGAGGCCGATTTCATGGTAGTGGACCAGGCAGATGCGCTCGAACAAAGAGCGACCCTCCTTTGATGCTCTAGGACTCGTCCGCCTCGAATGCTGCCTTGTCGTACGAGACCTCGCCGCGGGCGATCTCCTCCATAGCGAGGGAGAGCGGCTTGCGGCCGGCGAACTCGGCGATCTCGCTCACAGACTGCAGGGCGACGGCGCGGTCGCGCTGGCCGCGCATCATGTCGTTGATATCGCGAGAGCGCTTGGAGGAAAGAGCGCAGAGCAGGTACTTGTCTTCCTCGGTCTTCTCGAGGAGCTTGTCGATACGGGGTTCCACAATGGACATGTGATGCTTCTCCTTAAACTACGTGGCTGTCTAATAGCCGACGTAAGATTGTATCACCTGCACAAGCTCCTGAGTAGACCTTTCGAGTTCGTCGTTGACGATCACATGGTCGTAGCGCTTGGAGGCCTCGAGCTCTGCTGCGGCGTTGGCAAGGCGCAGCCTGATGGAGTCCTCGGAGTCTGTGGCGCGGCCCCTCAGGCGCTGCTCGAGCACCTCCATGCTGGGAGGTGCGATGAAGATGAGCTTTGCCTCTGGGATCTTCTCGAGCACCTGGAAGGCGCCCTGCACGTCGATCTCCAGAAAGACCGCATCTCCCGCCTCAACATGCTGGCGAATGGGCTCGAGCGGGGTGCCGTAGTAGTTGCCGTGCACGTTCGCGTACTCGATGAAGCCGTCCTGCGCGATGCGGCGCTCGAACTCCTCGACCGTGAGAAAGAAGTACTCGACGCCGTCTTGCTCGGTACCGCGCGGAGCGCGCGTGGTGGCGCTGACAGACACCCAGGCGCGCGGCAGCTGCTGGACGGCGCGGCCCAGCAGCGTGCCCTTGCCGGCCCCCGCAGGGCCGGAGATGACGAAGAGCGCGCCAGGCATGCTACAGGCGGCCCAGGCGCTCGAGGAGCTCTTCGCGCTGGCGGGTGCCGAGGCCCTTGATGCGGCGCGAGGCGGAGATGTCGAGCTCCTCCATGAGCTTGGCGGCCTTGGCCTTGCCGTAGCCCGGCAGGGACTCGATGAGCATGGAGACCTTCATGCGGGCAACGACGGGGTTGTCGATGTCGTCGAGAATCTCCTCGACGGTCTTCTCGCCGTTCTTGATCTGGTCGCGCAGGGCCGCACGGGCCTTGCGAGCCTCGGCAGCCTTGGCCAGGGCCTCCTTGCGCTGCTCGTCGGTGAGCTGGGGCAGTGCCATGTAGATCTCCTCCTTTAGGGTCCCGCCGTTCTCCGGGCGGGCTTGCTGAACAAAAACGCCACGCAACACAGTGTGCTAGAGGCTCGCCACGATCTCCTCGAAGGCGGCGACGGGGTCGGCTGCCTGGGTGATGGGGCGGCCGATGACCAGGTGGGAGGCTCCCGCTTGGAAGGCAGAAGCCGGGGTCGCCACACGGCTCTGGTCTCCCAGAGCGGCACCCTGCGGGCGAACGCCAGGGGTGACGATGCAGGCATCGGGACCCAGCAGCTCCCTCATCGCAGCGGCCTCCTGCGGCGAGCACACGATGCCGCTGAGGCCCGCCTGCTGTGCCAGCCGAGCCAGGCGCGTCACCTGCTCCAAGGGCTCGCCCTCGATGCCGATGGACTCGAGCGCTGCCTGGTCCATGCTGGTGAGCACCGTGATGGCGCAGATGAGCGGGTCGGGTGCGCCCTGCTCGCGCGCTGCGCGGTGAGCGCCCTTGAGGGCGGCTGCCATCATGTCCGCGCCTCCAGAAGCATGGACCGTGATGAGGTCCGCGCCCGCAGAGGCCATGCTGGCCGCCGCACCCTGGATCTGGTGCGGGATGTCGTGGAGCTTGAGGTCCAAGAACACCTTGAAGCCGAGCTTGTGAAGGCTGCGGATGATCGCAGGGCCCACCGCGTAGTAGAGGGTCATGCCTACCTTGACCCAGCGCGCATGCCCTGCGAGCTTCTCCCCCAAGACGATGGCCTCGTCTGCGCTGCAGTCAAGGGCCACGATGATGCGGTCGCGCTCGCTTTCCTCTCGCCACGTCATGATGTCCAGTCCTTTCCCACCTGCCGCGTGGGCGGCGTGTTGGTGATGTGCTTCACGATAGCGCACAAACGCTGCGCTGTAGCTCCGATTGTGTCCTTACAGGGTGAAAATGTGTCCTTTTTCAACACAAGGCCGCTGGCGAGCAGCGCCTATGCCTCAAGCGCCCCGATGAGCTCGTTGACGTCCTTGACGCCGTTGCTGCGGCAGTACTCCCCAATGCCCTCTGCGATCTGCGCGCCGGCGCTGGGGTTGACGAAGTTGGCCGTGCCCACTGCAACCGCGGTGGCGCCGCAGAGCATGAACTCGATGGCGTCTTCTGCCGTCATGATGCCGCCCATGCCCAAGATGGGCACCTGCACCGCCTGGTGGACCTGCCACACCATGCGCAGGGCCACGGGCTTGACTGCCGGGCCAGAGAGGCCGCCCACCACGCGAGCCAGCTTGGGCCTGCGGGTGCGGGCGTCGACAGCCATTCCCAGCAGGGTGTTGATGAGGCTCACGGCGTCTGCGCCGGCATCCTCCACGTGCTTGGCGATGAGGGTCACGTCCGTGACGTTGGGCGTCAGCTTGACGATGAGCGGGCGCTTGGTGGCTGCTCGACACAGGCGCGTCACCTGCGCAGCCTGGGCCGGGTCCGTGCCAAAGGTCATGCCGCCGGCGTCCACGTTGGGACACGAGATGTTGACCTCGTAGGCGCTCACCGCGGGCTCGCTCTCCAGCCGCTCGATGACAGCCACATACTCCTCGAGCGAATGGCCGGAGACATTGACGATGACGGGCACGTCCTGCTGGGCCAGCCACTTGAGGGGGCCGGCGCAGAAGGCCTCAACGCCGGGGTTCTGCAGACCGATGCTGTTGAGCATGCCGCTGGGCGTCTCCGCAATGCGCGGGGAGTCGTTGCCGGCCCAGGGCTCGCGGGACACACCCTTGGTGGTCACGGCCCCCAGGGTGTTGAGGGCGTAGAAGTCCGAGTACTCCCGGCCTGCGGCAAAGGTGCCGCTAGCGGTTGTCACGGGGTTGGCCATGGAAAGACCGCCCAGGTTCACCTGGAGCTTGGGTGCGAGCTCTGCCATCACCACACCACCTTCGTCACGTCGAATACGGGCCCGTCCACGCAGCAGCGCTTGCGGCCCTCCACGGTTTCCACGATGCAGCTCAGGCAGGCGCCGATGCCGCATGCCATGAGCTTCTCAAACGAGGCCTCTGTGTAGATGCCCAGCTCCATTGGGAGCTTGACGGCGTTGCGCTCCATGGGGCCCGGCCCGCAGATGCAGATGTAGTCGTACTCCTGCCCCGGCTGGCGCAGCAGCTCGTCGCTGATCTGCGTGCAGAAGCCATGGAGGCCCTCGGAGCCGTCGTCAGTGGAGACGAGCAGCTGGCCGCCGCTGGCAAGCGCGCTCTTGGCCAGGCGCTCGCGGCAGACCAGGCGCTGAGAGCTGGGCCCGCCCATGACGATGTCCACCGTGGTGCCGCGCTGAGAGAGCTCGCGGGCAAGGAGGTTCATGGGAGCCGCGCCCAAGCCCCCGCTGATGATGAGCGCATGGCGGGACTCAGCCGGCATGCTCCAGCCGTTGCCGATGGGGCCCAAGACGTCGACCTTGTCGCCGATGCTCAGAGTGCTGAGCTGGCGCGTGCCCTCCCCCATCAGCTGGAAGCAGATCTCTATGGAGCCGATCTCTGGGTTGCAATCGTAGACGCCAAAGGGCATGCGCAGCAGTTGTATGGGGCTGTCCACCACCTTGACGTGCACGAACTGCCCGGGGCGCGCGGCCACGCAGATGCGCGGGGCGGTGATTTCCATCACGTAGACGCCAGGCGCGATGCACTCGTTGGCGAGCACCCGCCCCAGCTCCTGGTACTTGATGTCCTCGTTACACAAGGTTGCAGGCTCCTCCCCTCGAAGCGGTCATGTGCCCTCTAGTCTAGTCGACTTTTTGCCCGCAGAGGGCAGGCAGGGTGCAAAACGGGCTGGAAGGATGCGCTCCCTCCAGCCCG
>JBJEHM010000025.1:0-5250 GCA_051876075.1 Coriobacteriales bacterium | reverse complement strand
TAAGATCGGGGATGGGGCCAGAATCGTTGACTCGTGATGAGTAAGGAAGCTACGCAGCTGCTTCTCCTTGCATCTGCGCATCTTTGTTTCAAGCTGACATTTCCCGGCACGGCTTCTGCCATCAGCCTAATCTTGTGGTATAAGGGACGCGGAGGCGCGGCAAGCGCTTCTACCAAGATGCCGAAGGTTATCCTTCGGCATCTTGTTTTAGGAGGGGTTTTCTTGCTGGAGCTTTCTGTCTTCTGCGACGAGTCGGGCGGGATGAACGGGACCTCCAAGTACAGGCTGGTCACCCTCGTGTTTCATGATCAGTCGCAAGACATATTCCCTCATCGAAGCCTACGAGAGGAACCTCGAAGACAAGGGCCTCGCAAACATCCCGTTTCACGCCGGGCCCCTGATGTACGGGAAGGGCCCCTACCGAGACATCGACCTCGCCGACTACCTGTGCGCGATAGAGCTTGTGGGCATCAAGTTCGACGCTCATGAGATCAATGCCACCGACGAGTAGTTCTTCGGCCTCTCGGCCGCGGCCTTCAAGCGCGACTATCTCAAGAAGGCCCGTAAGAAGCTGCTCTGACGCTGCAATAGTGCAGGCAGGTGCCCTCAGCTGTTGCATAAACCTAGAACACCGGTGTCAAGGCATCGCAAATCTCATTAGTGAAACAGTGCCTGCCTCTTGAACAGGGGCCTTGTGCAGTCAAGTTGGTTGAGGTACCGTTTGTGTGCAAAGCTATCTCACAAAAGAATAGACTTATCTGCAAAGGAAAACTCAGCAGCCATGGCATCTGGAAACGCGACGAAAACTGAAGCACCTGTAGAGGGGAGCAGCCCGCTCTCCCGCCGTGCGTTCCTCGTGGGGGCTGCCACCGCGCTCTCTGCGCTCTCCCTCGGGCTCGCTGGGTGCGGTAGCTCTAACAGCTCAGCAAGCTCCGGCAGCGCGGGCTCTGCTGCCGCGCAGGGCACTCAAACGGTCACAGACTGCGTTGGCCGCCAGGTCACCATCCCCGTCAACCCCGCGCGCATCAGCGGGCTGGACTCCTTCACAGGTGAGCTCATGGTCATGATCGGCGCCGGCCCGCAGTTGGCAGGCGTGCCCATGGGCGTGGCAAGCGACGAGCTGCTCTTGGAGCTCTACCCGCAGCTCAGGGACGTGCCCGCCCCCATGAGCAACGGCGCGGTCAACATGGAGGAGCTCATGGCCTCCAACCCAGATGTGGTAATCGTCAAGCGCGAGACCTACGAGGCGGAAGGGCAGGCCCAGCAGCTCGATGCGAGCGGCGTGCCATACGTGGTCGTCGGCTACGTGAGCATGGATGAACAGATTGCCATGATGCGTTTGGTGAGCCAGGTGTGCGGCGGCCAAGCGCAGGAGCGAGCGGAGAGCCTCGCCGAGCTCTACGAGGACACCATCGAGGAGTGCGCCCGCCGCACGGAGGATCTGCCCAGCGCGCAGCGCGTGCGCGTCTATCACGCCATCAACGCCCTCACCATGACAGATGGCGCAACCAGCGTGGGCGCGGACTGGATAAGCGCTGCGGGCTGCGTCGATGTAAGTACGGAGCACCCGGAGATAGCGACCACCACCGACTACACCACCACGCTCGAGCAGATCTTCGAGTGGGACCCGGACGTCTTCATCTGCAACAGCGCAGACACCTCGGACTACCTGCTCTCCAAGGACAGCTGCGCGGGCCTGCGCGCGGTGCAAGACGGGCGCGTCCACACCATTCCCGTTGGTGCCACCCGCTGGGGTCAGCGCGGCAGCGTGGAGACCTGGCTCGCCATGCTGTGGCTGGGCGCCACGGTCTACCCGGAGCTCTACAAGGACTTCGACCTGCAGGAATACGTTATCACCTACTACCGCGACTACCTGGGCATCGAGGTCGACGGCGAGCTCTACCAGATGATGCTCTCCGGCCGCGGTCTGCGTAAGGCGAGCACGGACTCCACCAACCAGAAGTAGGCGCCGCACCCGCGTAACAGTCCGCAGCAAACACGATCACGCAACGAGGGGAGACATGCCAAAGCTGAACGACGACAACCGCCAGCACCGCAGTACGCGCCAGCGCGTCCTCAGCGCCGGCGAGCTCAGCGCCCTCCCCCAAGACCACATCGCGCGCAACCGCGCGGCGCTCGTCGCCATGGCCGTGCTGTTGGTAGCCGTAGCTGTCCTCTCCATCTGCTTCGGCCGCTACACCATGCCGCTCTCCCAGGTGCTGGCCTCCCTCGGCGAGCTCGTCGCGCGCATCGCGGAGGGCGGGGCCCTGCGCTTCGAGGACGCGGCCACCTCCGTTGTCGTCAACCTGCGCCTGCCGCGCATCGTCGCCGCCGTGCTCGTGGGGGCGGCGCTGGCCAGCGCGGGTGCCTGCTACCAGGGCGTGTTCTGCAACCCCATGGTCTCGAGCGACATCCTGGGCGCAAGCGCGGGAGCGGGCTTCGGGGCGTCGCTCGCCATCCTCATGGGCGCACCCGGCATCGTCATCCAGCTCGCGGCCTTCTGCGGCGGCATGGTCGCGGTAGGACTCACTTACCTCATCGGCAATGCTGTGGGTGGCCGCAGCACCGCAACGCTCTCGCTCATCCTGGCGGGCATGGTCATCCAGGCGCTTTTCCAGGCCTTCATCGGCTGCGCCAAGTACCTTGCAGACCCGTATTCCCAGCTGCCGGAGATCACCTTCTGGCTCATGGGCTCCCTGGCCACCACCAGCTTCGATGACATTCTCCTCATCATGCTCCCGCTGCTCGTGGGGCTGGGCGTGCTGATCGCGCTGCGCTGGCGCATCAACGTGCTCTCGCTGGGAGAGGAGGAGGCCTCCGCCCTCGGCATCGACACGCGCCGCCTGCGCCTGGTGATCATCGTGTGCGCAACGCTGGTCACCGGATCGGCCGTGAGCGTGGCCGGCCAGGTGGGGTGGATCGGCCTGGTGGTGCCGCACCTGGCGCGCATGATCGTGGGCCCCAACTACCGCCACCTGCTGCCCGCGTCGCTGCTCATGGGCGGCAGCTTCCTGCTCATCGTGGACGACGTGGCCCGTACCGTCATGCAGGCGGAGATACCCCTGGGCATCCTCACCGCCGTCATCGGCGCGCCGCTCTTCGTGTTCCTGCTCCTCAAGGGGAGGAGGGGATGGTCATGACGTACGCGCTCGAAGTCAGCGGCCTCACATGCGGCTACGGCGGCACGCCCGTGGTCGAGGACCTGAGCTTCTGCATCCCCGCAGGCCAGGTGTGCTGCCTGCTGGGCGCCAACGGCATCGGCAAGACCACGGTCTTCAAGACCATCATGGGCTCGCTGCCCTCGCTTGGTGGGCAGGTGCTCGTGGGAGGGCGCAGCACGAAAACCATGAGTCGCGCCAAGCTCGCGCGCGAGATAGGCTACGTGCCCCAGGCGCACACGCCGCCCTTTCCCTACACCGTGGCAGACGTGGTGGAGATGGGCCGCAGCGCCCACGTGCCCCTGGCCAGCGTCCCTAGCGCGCGGGACCGCCAGCTTGCCATGGAGGCGCTCAACGCCCTGGGCATCGCGCACCTCTACAAGCGCCCGTACACGGACATCTCCGGCGGCGAGCGCCAGATGGTCCTCATCGCCCGCGCGCTGGCCCAGCAGGCGCGCCTGCTCATCATGGACGAGCCCACCAGCAGCCTTGACTTCGGCAACCAGGCGCGCGTACTCGCGTGCGTACGCCAGCTAGCCCAGGCGGGCCTCTCCATCCTCATGACCACGCACTACCCGGACCACGTCTTCCAGTGCGCGGACAGCGTGGTGGTCATCAAGGACCGCGCGGAGCACGTGGCGGGCAGGCCGCAGGAGGTGCTCACGCCCCAGCTGCTGCAGGAGATCTACGGCATCCCCGCGGCGGTTGCGCAGGTAGACGCCGGCGAGCGCACGGCCACGGTGACGGTGCCCATCGAGGAGTCAGACCCTGCCCGCGCTAAAGCCATTAGCGAACTCATCCCGCGCGTTTAAAGCACAAACTATTCCGAGCAAACTATAATCTTGACTAACACGAACTGACACCACAAGGAGCAGCGGATGCCGTACGTGAGAGAAAGCGCGGGCAAGCCCCAAGCAACGGCCGCGCAGCCAACAGCAACAGGGAGCAGCGAATGCAGCACACAGCCGAAAGCACAGGCCAAAACAGCCGTGGGGGGGTCGCCTGGCTCCCTGCGCACGCACAAGAACAGCTCGGAGTTCGACATCCATGACGCAACCGCGTTCTCCCTTGCCCCGCTGAGCAAGCTGCGCTTTGCCCTCCACAACAACACGGCCGCGGACCTGGTGGAGGCAGGCGACGCCATCTGGGACCTCAACCAGCGCCCCACTAAGCTGGACAAGACCGTGTACGCAGACGCCTTCCTCAACATCGAGGCCCTGGCGAGCGTGCGCATGGACGGCAAGCAGCCCAGCGCAGACACCATCTTCTACGAGAAGGCGGCGGCCTCCTTCGCCCCGGGGACGAGCATCGACTTCCTCATCCGCTACCAGCGCGACCGCAACGCGCTGGAGTACGCCCTTGAACTTGCACGGGAAGACTGCTCTGTGGAGTCGCTGTGCAAGCTTCACGGCAAGGCCCTGCCGCCGCGCCACTCCGGCATGGGAGGCATCCTGCGCGACAATCTCAAGCAGGTGGGCGGCAGCCGCTACCACCTGTTCGGCGGCGCGTACGCCATGCCTGCTCCAGAAGACGTCGAGCTGCTGCTCGAGGACTGCACCCGCTTCATGAACGACACGGGCATCCCCGTAGTGGAGCAGGCGGGCATTGCGCATGCGCAGCTGGTGAACATCCACCCCTTCGAGCGCGGCAACGGCAAGATGGCCCGCATGGCCATCTACATCATCTTGCGCCATCAGAATGCTTCGCCCCATCTGCTGCTGCCCTTCACGCCGTCAATCGTCACCTCCAACCACGACTACGTGGCGGGCATCGACGCGTGCCGCTTTGGCCTGGACACCCCCAAACAGGAGGTTGAGCAGAACGCCAACGCCTGGTTGCAGTACTTCTCTGCGTGCTGCCTGAAGTCCGTGGGTATGTGCTCGCGCTTCATGGCGGAATGCGAGGAGTTCTATGAAAAGCAAGTGGGGCGGCTGAGCCTGCGCAAGGACTCAGCGAGCTTCAAGCTGCTGAGGAGCCTGCCCGCGATCCCCACCTTCACCGTGCAGATGGCTGCCGACTACCTGGGCTGCAGCTTCAAGCGTGCGTCCGAGGCCGCCAAGCAGCTTGCGGCGGAGGGCGTGATCGAGCTGCT
>JBJEHM010000024.1:0-21872 GCA_051876075.1 Coriobacteriales bacterium | reverse complement strand
TCAGGGCCTTGTCCTCGTCGGAGACCTCGAGCGCGTTGATGGACTCCACAGAGCGGGCCATCCACTCGTAGAACACCGGGAAGGAAGAGCCCAGGAGCAGGTGGTCGGCACCGCAGGTCTTGACGGCGCACTCGAGCACGTTCTTGCCCCAGCTCATGGGATGGGTCAGGTCGAAGTAGATGTTGTTGGCCAGGTAGCGGTCGTAAGCCTCGCGGTCCACGTTGGTGGCCAGGCGGTTCATGGCCTCCTTCTTCTTGGTGGACTTGTGCGGTGCCAGGATCTCCTGCAGGCCAAACCAGTTGCCGCCCATCATGGTGTGGATGAACTTGAGGTTGGGGAACTCGTCGAACATGCCGGAGTAGATCTCGCGGCCCACGGCAGAAGCCTGGACGTGGATGCGGCCCAGCTCGCGGCGCAAAACGGTGTACTCATCGAAGTTGCCGTAGGCGTTCTGGCCGGGGGTGTGGTGGATGACGGCGGGGATCTTCTTGTCGTTCAGCACCTTGAGGTAGGGCTTGAACAGGGGGTCGTCCAGGAAGCGGTCGCCGTAGCAGCAGGCAAACTGAACGCCCACGGCGCCCATGTCGATGCAGCGCTCGAGCTCGGCGATGTCCTCCTTGCGGCCATACGGGGGCAGCACGGCGTTGAAGCGCAGGCGGCCCTCAGACTGGCGGCACATCTCCGCTGCCTGGTCGTTGACGATCTTGCAGATGTCCAGGGGCAGCCACTCCTGCCACACGGGCATGCGCAGCAGGGCGATGTCGACGCCGGCTTCGTCCATGGCGCCGATCTTGGCCTCGAGGGTGTAGTCGCCTTCGACGTAGTTGAGGATCTGCTTGCCCTCGGGGTACTCCAGGATCATCTGCTGCTTGGCGCCGTCCGGGGTCTGGCCCAGGTAGGCCTTCATGCCAAAGCCCAGCGGAGCGGAGTACAGGAAGCCGTTCAGCACCTCTTCGTTGGTGAAGAGGTCGGTGGGCAGCATGTGCATGTTGATGTCGATAACGCGGTTCTCGCTCATGTGATCACTCCTTCTTGACAGTGGGTGCGGTGCAGCGCTGCTGAGAGTTGGCGCCGCACCGCCAGTGGGTAGTGCTAGTTCTGATAGATCGGGGTGACCTCGCCGCGCGCCATCTTCTTCATGTTCTCGCTGCAGCGGACGCGCCAGTCGATGCGACCCTGCTCGCGTGCCCACTCGGGGACCTCGCGGGAGAACTCGCGGGGCGCGCGCACATCAACGTGCATCAGGCGCTCTGCCACCTCGTATCCAAAGCTGTCGTCAACCATTGCTTACCCTCCTTCCAATGCTCTCTTGCGCTAACTAATAACCAAGGCCTCTGGGCCCTGAGTTAGGCCTCCTTGATGGGGACCAGGATCATCCCCGGCTTGTCGATCTTGGCCGCCAGCTCCTCCACGGTGCCGTACTCCAGGCACTGGCCCTGGCAGTGCTGCACGCAGCTGGGCTGCTTGCCCTTGGCCACGCGCTCCTCGCACAGGTCGCACCAGCGGGTGAACTGGGGGATGAAGTCCAGCTGCCAGTCCTTCTTGCCCTCGGTGATCTGCAGGGGGCCCAGCTGGGTGATGCGCACGCCGTACCTGGTCTCGTCGAAGCCCCTCTCCTGCTGGCAGGCCACCACGCAGGCCTCGCAGCCGGAGCAGTAGTTGACGTCGCAGAGAATTCCCTTGATGGTCATTTGCGTTTCTCCTCTCTGGCTGCCCTTAGGCCCTGTAGATGCGGCACATCATTGCCTTGTAGTTCGCGCCGAAGCCGCTCACGCCGGCGTCGAAGGGCACCAGGTTGTTGATGTTGGACTCCAGCACGCCGAACAGGCCCTTCTTCTCGTCTTCGAGGTTCTCCTCGGCCTGGTCCTTGCGCTCCGGGAACCACCAGCCGTGCTCGCACTGCATGACGCGCGGGTCGTAGGTGGGGTCGTAGCAGGCCTTGTACTTGCACTTGCCGTGCCTGTTCTCCAGCCACATCCAGTCGCCGTCGGCGATGCCGTGCTTGGCGGCGGTGTCCGGGTGGATGTGGCACAGCGGGTCGGGGTGCAGGCTGCGCAGCTTCCTCACCTGGCGCTGCTCGGAGTGGAAGAAGTGGGGCACGCGCTGGCCGGACGTGACGATGTAGGGGTACTCGCCGAGGTCCTCGGGCGCGGAGTAGGGGCTCTCCACCGGCTCCACGTAGGAGGGCAGCGGGTCGAGGCCGGACCACTGGGTGTGGTGGAAGACCATGGAGTAGACCTCGGCGCGGCCGGTCTCGGTCTGGAAGCCCAGGCCGCCGTCGCTGCGCAGCAGGCCCTTCTCGTACTTGCGGTACTCGAACTTGGGGTACTTCCAGACCTTCTCCTTGAGCTCCTCCCAGGTGAAGCCGCCGTCCTCGAGCGCGTAGTCCCACATCTCCTCGACGGAGTCCCACGGCCAGGCGATGTCGGCGTTCTCCGGGCGGATGGCCTCGTTGAGGCGGCGGCCCAGCTCCAGGAAGATCGTGTTGTCTGCCTTGGTGTCGCCCACCGGCTCGATGGCCTTGGTGATGGCCGAGATGCGGTAGGGGTTCAGGCCGCCGAAGCCGTTGCGCTCGGAGAACGTGGCCGCCGGCAGGACGACGTCTGCCAGCGCCATCATGGTCGGGGTCATGAAGAGGTCCTCGACCACGGCGAACTCCAGGGTCTTGTACCACTCGAGCTGCTTTTCGGCCTGGGCGCCCATGGTGGCCAGGAAGTTGTTGGTGGCGAAGTAGGCGCCGCGGATGGGGAACTCGCCGGCCAGCCACTTCTCGATGGTGGCGTTGGAGGAGAGGTTCTTGAAGCCCACGGCGAACATCGGGTAGCGCTCGATGCCGATGCGCTTCTTGTGCTCGTCCTCGGTCAGCAGCTCGTCGTAGCCCCAGGTGCCGGTCCAGTTGGGCTGCTCGATGCCCCAGCACGCGCGGCCGATGACGTTGCCGCCGGGGACGTCGAGGTTGCCGGTGATGCACCACATGGCAACCAGGGAGTGCGCGGCCTGCTGGCCGCCGGTCTGCTGGTCGAGCGCCACGCCCCACTGGATGGCGGCGGGCTTGGAGCTTGCATAGGTGCGCGCCACGCGGACCACGTCCTCCTTGGGCACCCAGGCGCGCTCGCAGAGCTCGTCGAGGTCGAGCTGCGCCACGCGATCGCACACGGCCTCCAAGCCGTAGACCCACTTGTCGCAGAAGTCGGCGTCGTAGAGCTTCTCGTCGCAGATGACCTTGAGCATGGCCATGGCCAGCGCGCCGTCGCCGCCGGGGCGCACGCGCAGCCAGTCCTCGCCGGCGCGCGCCGCGATCCAGGTGAGGTTGGGGTCGACCACGGCCACCCTCATGCCGCGCTTCATCAGGTCCATGATCCAGTGGCCGTAGAAGCCGTCTGCGTTGGAGTAGAAGGGCTGGTGGCCCCACACGATGCAGTACTCGGGCACGACGTACTCGGGGTCGTCGTAGCGCAGCGGGCTGAACTGCGAGCAGTCCATGACGCAGGCGTCGCCGATCATGCAGGCCATCGAGGCGATGCGCGGCAGGTAGCAGGAGTTGCCGGCGAAGTAGGGCACGCCCTCGTTGGGCGAGCCGATGGAGGCGTTGACGCGGGTGATCTGGTGGATGTCGCGGCCCGTGCCCTGGCAGCAGGCGATGGTGTCGGATCCGTAGGTGTCGGAGATGCGCTTGAACTCGCGCACGATGATGTCGTAGGCCTCGTCCCAGCTGATGCGCTCGAACTTGTCCTTTCCGCGGTCCTCGCGGGCGCGCTTCATCGGGTAGAGGATGCGGTCCTCGTGGTAGATGTAGTCCGGGATGCACAGGCAGCGGCTGCACAGGCGGCCCTGGTTGTAGGGGTCGGCCGGGTCGCCCTCGACCTTGACGACCTTGCCGTCCTTGACGTAGGTCAGGATGCCGCAGACGTTGTGGCAGCCCGGGGCGGAGCGCGCCGTGGAGCGGATGACGGTCATGCCGTCCTCCTCCCAGGTCCACGGGACGTCGGGGGTCTCGGCGCAGGGGGTGGGCTCGTAGCCGTACTCTGACTTGAGGGGCAGGCGCGTGCCGCGCTTGTAGCTGCCCGGGGTGTAGCTGGGGTGGTTGGGGTCCAGCTGACCGGGGGTGAAGGCGGCTGCTGTCTTTGCTTCTGCCATTCGTTCCTCCTTTGTGGTCTTGCGACTCTTCTCTCTCGCACCGGCCCATGTAGGCCGGCCCTGCGATCTGCATCTGTGTCTGGGCAGTGCCCTCGGGAGTGCTCAGGATGCAAAAATCGTCAGCGCACAGATTAGGAGCGAGCCTGTCAAGCACACCCCGCTTGGGTGATGAGGAGGGTGAAATCAGTCTGCTTGAGTGAGCGCCACACGCCTCTCATACCAACGTGCTGACGCTCTGAGCTGGGAAAACAGGCAATCATGCCTGCCGGGCACCAGCGTGGACGACATCCTTGAAATCATGAAGCTCGACCAGGCACTGTCAGCTCTTATCTCCTCCTTGGTGACGCCTGTCGAGCTGCAACTACGCGCGAGTATCTGCAACAGCCTCGCCCCGCGCTATGGCGCTCGCGCTCTGCATTGCCCTAGTGCATTTCATGACGAAAAGCTCTTCCTCGCCTTGCAAAGCTCCCTTGAGCGGGAATGCGAGCAGGCTTCCCGGAACAGTGGCGTGAGATTCTACTCGTTCCCTCATCTGCCCCGCGCACCCGAGGCTGCAGCGGCGGGAGAAAACCCAAGGACCCAAATGCCCTGGCTCAAGCCCTTCTCATGTACAACAGCCGCGAGTACACGATCGCGCAGATTACTGAAGAGACCCACATCAGCACTAGCACACTCTACAAATACATCCATCTCCAAGAGCCTTCGCAGGCAAGCCCCACAAAGCATCGCGAGTCGTCAAAAGACATGGTTAGAGAATGAAGAAGGCACCGGGAGCAGCGCTGTGATCGACTCATTGCTGGGCAGACGATGAACGTTGACTCGGCGCGAACAATACCCCGCCAGCCTACAGCGCAAAGGGATCTTTCGCACTCGCAAGCCCATCAGAGATGAGAGGTGCCGCTGGCACGAATGGCCGCGTCTTTCAAGGATCTCATACCAACAGGCTGACACCGCGTTTGCGTTGCATGCAATGCGGGGGATGTAGGGGCACGTGCAGAGGAGCAGAATCGCAGCTGGCAGTGACCCATTGTGCCCTCATGCCAAACGAGAAGTACGTCACATGCCGAGCAGGACAGCAAGAAGCGCACAGCTGCCCCATGCACCCATAAGAGGAGATCGAAGATGCCAAACAACCCGCTTGAACAGGACCGAACCAACTGCGACCTCTGCGATAAGCGCTGCCCTGTCGAGGCCCTTGGCTGTGGGCGAGGCGAGCGGGCATATGGCGAACACCCGGATGAAGCGGGGCAGCAGTTTGAGGGCCTAGCCGGCAAACTCATTGAGGCAGGACGCATCGCGCAGATCAAAGGTGCTCATATCAGCGCTGCAGGCAAGGATCCCAGCGCTATGTTCCGTGTCATGAATGCTGAGGACGCAGCGCAACTGGAAGCTCTGCTCGACAAGCTTCTCATTGCCTGGGAACAGGCACACGCAGCCCGCCATGGCCACAACGCCACTGGCCGCCCCCATCGCGGAGAAGGCAGAAGGCCGCACTAAACCCTCCCCTGCCAGCGAGGCGTTGTTTGACCTCAAGAAGCTCGTGAGCGTCTTGAGGTGGCTACGATGGAGTCCCTGTGCCTGTGACGTTCAACATGATCATCGAGGCGGAGTTCCGCCTGATCAAGCGCCTCGGCTGCTGAGGAGCCCTGTTCCTGAGTTCAAAACGAATTGCCTGAAGTAGCCCGCATTGTCGGTAGCCCCTCTGTCATCGATCAAGCGTGCATAAGCGAGCGCGGAGAGAGGGTGTCATGCTCCACAGCAGTCCTTTCAAAGCGGGCGCTACCGCTTGTGTGACGTTCAATTCCCCGGTGTCTCCCCGGTGATACGGCGCGCAGCAACATCGTCGGGGCTCGAGGGCAGCGAACTCGTTATCAAGCCCAGCAAAAGCCTCTGATGGGCGATATCAGCCTGTTGGTATGAGGCGGTCTGGACCTTGCAGTCCAGATTCAACAGGCATGGGGGATGGGGCCTGTCCCCGCGTGCGTAGTATCCCTAGCAGCAACTACCCCGAGTAGAGAGGGACTACCGTGAAGATCAAGGAGAAGAAGCTGCCAGAGGGCCGCATGCAGCTCGAGGTGCGCGCAACGGCCAAAGAGGTCGAGGACGCCTTTGCCAACGCCTACCTGCAGTTTGTGAACGGCGCCGGACTGCGCCCAGAGAAGGGCAAGACCGTCAACCAGATCGTCGAGGAGAAGCTGGGCATCAAGGACCTTGACGCCGTGGTGCGCGATGCCGCACTCGAGTGCCTGATCCCCTACACCATCGACCGCAGCGGCCTGATGCCGGCATTCCCGCCGGAGGTCAAGAGCGCGAGCCCCTTGCGCCGCGGCGCAGAAGCCACCTTCACCCTGGAGCTGCTGCCCAAACCCAACTACGTGCTCAGCTCCTATGAGCCCGTACACATCACCGTGCCGCCCTTCAAAGTGGACGAAAGCCTGGTTGACCGCCAGCTGGAAGAGCTCGCCAAGCGCTCCACAAGCTACTCCCGCGCAGCGCAGCAGCACGAAGTCCGCAGCGGAGACGCCGTGCTGCTTGAGATGGAGAGCTTTGAGAACGGCAAGCGCAACACCGGCCTGAGCAGTGCCGCACGCACCTACGTCACCGGTCAGGGCTTCATGCCCCAGGGCTTTGACGAGCAGATCATCGGCATGATGCCGGGAGAAACCAAGACCTTCAGCTTTGAGGGCCCGGATGTTGACATGGCTGGCAACGAGACCACGACAACAGTGGAGACCACGGTCACCGTGTTGGAGATACAGGTCGAGTGCATCCCCGCCATCACCAACAGCTGGCTTGCGGCGAACATGCCCGTCTTCAAGACCGTGGACGAGCTCAAGGCCGACATCCGCAAGAGCCTGGAGGCCCAGAGCCGCGAGGCCTACGACGCACAGTGCCGCCAGCTGTGCATCTACGAGCTGGAGGACCGCTTTGAGGGACGCATCCCAGACGAGGCATACGAGGCCATGCGCGACAACCTCATGCGCGAGCTCGATCAGCAGCTCTCAAAGCAGGGCGTCAGCTACAAGGACTACGTGGAACAAAACGGCGGGCAGCAGCAGTTCTCTGTGATGATGATGGTGCAGTGCCGCGAGCAGCTGGTGCAGGGTTACGTGCTCGACAGCGTCTTCACCCATGAGAAGCTCAAGCTCGAAGACGAGGACTATCTCAAGGCAGCGCGCGAGCTCAACCCCCAAGGTGATGCTGCGCAGACGCGCTCCCAGCTGGAGGCCACCGGCCGTGGCTTTGTCCTGCGAGAAACCGCCCAGCGCCGCAAGGCAGCGGACCACGTCCTCGCACACGCAGTGGTCACCGTCAAGGAGGGCTAAGCGCAACGCAAGCGCTTTCGTCGGCATCCTCGAGGCCTGCCTGTATGCCGCGGCCGGGCAGCAGGGGCAGCAGGGAAGACGAGGGTGCGAGAATAGACAGCGCTCAGGAGACAGGGCGCATGGGCGCCGGCAAGAGCCGGCAAGAGCCTGTCCAAAAAAGTGCGTTTGACGGTGTTTGCTGTCCCGGAATACACGTTTCACGGTGTTCGTATTTTTATGGACACCGTCAAACGGCATTTTGCGGCCACAAAACACCGTCTAACGCACATTCGCGGCCAGCAGCACCGTGTCCGAGATGCCGAAGGGCTTGCCGATGCCGCAGTACATGCGGTCGATGAAGGCCTTGATATGCGCGGAGAAGCTGAGGCAGTAGATGGGCGTGGCGTATCAAGGGGCCGCCGAGACATGCCAGCGTCTCAGTGTTCCTATAAAGGATGACAGTGCCATTTTTCGAGACCGACCTCTAATTCGAAGCTAATTACTGAGGTCCCGATCATCGCTCTGGGCGCGGCCAGTAGATTGCGGCATTCCTGCAAGACCTAACGTAGCGCGGCGGTGCTCGTGAGCTCGCCGTTTTTGTCGACGAAGACGGCAAGCTGGATGTCTTTGCAAGCGCTGGCAAAGGCCAGGCCCGCCTTGATGCCGAGCGAGCACAGCGTGGTGGAGTAGCCGTCTGCTGCAAAGCTCGAGGCGGCCACGATGGTGGCGCTCTCTGCGTCGGGGGCGATGGGCCAGCCGGTGCGCGGGCTGATGATGTGCGTGTAGCGCGTGCCGTCTGAGGCGGTGAAGCAGCGCTCTGTGAGGCCGCTTGTCACCACGGAGCCGTCGAAGAGCTGCACGGATGCCAGGGTCTGGTCTGCCGCATGCGGGTCGCGAATGCCGATGGAGAAGGGGATGCCGTCTGGGCGTCCACCGCGCACGGCTATGTTGCCGCCCAGATTCACCACAAAGCTGTGCAGGCCGGCGGCGCCCAGCTGCTCGCAGAGGCGGTCGGCGATATAGCCCTTGGCCGTGCCGCCAACGTCAACCGCAGCGTATGGGTCCGCCAAGCGCGCCCAGCGCTCCCCGGGCTCGCCGCCCAGCTCCAGCAGCTCCCAGCCAACATGCTGCAAGGCGTGTGCGACGCTCTGCCGGCTGGGGACAACGCCATTCTTGTAGTCCCACAGCCGCAAAACGGGCTCCAGCGTGATGTCGAAGCAGCCCTGCGAGCGCTGGCAGAACGCGATGCTGCCCTCGAGGAGCTCGTAGGTTTCCTGCGAGATGCACACCGCCGCACCAGACGCGGCGTTGAGCTGGGCGACCTCGCTATGCGGCAGGGTCTTGGAGAAGAGGCGCTCGTAGCGGCGGCAGGCGTCGCGCGCGGCGAGCAGCGCAGGCTCAACCTGCTCCAGCGGCCCGTACGCGCTCAGGCGTGCAAAGGTGTTGAAGGCAAGGAATTCCAGGCAGTGGGGCGCGTCAGCCGCAGCAGCCACCTCAAAGCTGTAGCGCTCCTCATACGGGATAGGGTCGACCACGCGCTCCTCCCCCATGCTTCCTCCTCCCTCGCTAGCTCCATTGTGACATGACAGCGTCATGGAAGCATCGTGCTGTTCGGCCGGAATGCTTAGCCGCACAGCGCGTCAGAGGCGCCAGAACATGAGCAGCCACTTGGCACCGCCCACGTACTCGCGGGCGTTCTTGAAGAAGGCACGGTAGTAGGCCTCCACCAGGCGGCAGTCTTCGTCGGGGTTTTCCGCCACGCCAAAGCAGGCCCGCTGGTAGGCCAGCGTCACCGCCAGGAAGTCAACGCCCCCGGTGCCGCGCGCAAACGGTGCCAGCTGCGCCCTCGTCGCCATGGCGAACTCAAGCGGAGTGGAGCTCTGCGGCTTCTCTATCCCCAGCCGGCGCAGGCGCTTGAGCAGCCAGTGGTACAGGTACCACACGCGCCACTCAGCCGGTCTTTCCGCCATGCGCGCAAGACGCGCCTGGCGCTGGTGCCTCCACAGCAACACCAGAGCCAGCACAGCCAGCAGCACCAGCACGATCCACGGCAGGTTGTCCAGCAGCAGCTGCTGGTAGCTCACCGCAGAGAAGCTCTCTATCCACGAGCTCATGTCGAACGAGCTCACCGCCTGCACCAGCTGGTCGATGGCAGACGCGTTGGCGTCCTCGATCTGGTCCGGCGCGTCCGACTGTATGCCGCCCGGCCCCTGCTGGTTGGCGTCGCTTTCCTCAGTCGAGACCTGGCTTGTGGTGATGCTCGGGTCCTGCGTGGGCTGCTGGCTGAAGACGCCCGTGTACTCGACCACCGGGCGCTTGTAATAGTCCTGGAAGGGGCGGATGCTCGGCGTGCTCAGCCCCAGCTGGCTCACGATGCCAAGGAACAGGGCCGCGCCAAGCAGCACGCACAGCGCGCTCAGCCCGCAGGCGAACAGCCCGGCCACCGCAAAGCGCGGCTGCCCGGTCTTCACGCTGCCGTACAGGCCCTCGCGGTACGACTGGAACACCATCAGCGCTCCGGCAGCTACCATGCACACCAAGAAGACCGCGGTACCGGGCTCGGCGCTCACCCAGTCGCGGTACATGAACTGCACGAAAGCGCAGCTCAGGGCACTTGCCACCAGCAGCACCAGCACACCTGCGCGACGGCGGCTCAGCAGGTACGCCAGCACGGGCACCACAACCGCCACAAAGCCGAAGACCAGATAGCAGCCGGGAGCGTCGTTGAGGACTCCGTCGACGAACAGCGGCTCGGTGCCCAGAGCGCCCAGCACCGCAAGCTCCACCACCGCCACCAGCACCGCCAGCACGGCGCTGGGCACTACTGCGCGCTTGGACCAGCTGCCGCCAAAGAGCACCAGCAGCATCGGCGCGCACAGCGCCAGCACCACCGGCAGGCTCCCGCGCAGCTCTGGCGCGCTCTTGAACCCAAACGACACCGTCATCACCAGGCACACGGCCACTGTCAGCACCAGCGCAAAGTCCACGGCGCTGCTGCGCAGGAAGAGCTCGAGTCTCCCCTGCCCCTGTACCGCCGCAGCTGCTGCCGCTGCCTGCGTCCCCTCGGCCACCTTTCGCTCCTCCCCGCTCATCGCACTCCTATCTTGACGAGTTCCTCGCTGCGGGCGATCACCACGTAGGGGATGTCGGCCTCGTCCAAGCGCGAGAGCGGCGCGCAGTACTTGTCCAGCGCGCGGCCGGAGAGCTCTGGCGGCACCACAGCCACAAAGAGCGGCGCGCGCCGGCGCACCTTGGCGTCGAGCACGGCGTTGATCAGCTGCGCGTCCAGGTTGGCCGAGCACAGCACCAGGTTGTTCTGCCCGTGCTGGCTTTCCACCTGGTCAGCCAGTATCTGGCGCGCGGGTTGAGCCGCAGTTGGATCGTTGCTCATGTTGGGGACATCCGCCATCAGGCGCGGGATGCCCTCGTCGCTGGGCATGAGCATGCAGCGCTTGCTGCCGTCCCGGCTGGCAAACAGCAGCTCGGTCTCCAGCCCGCGCTGCACGGCAAAGCGCCCGATGGAGAGCGCGCTTTCCACCACGGCGTCGAACATGCTCATCAGCACCTGCGGCTGCTGGCTGGGGCCGTAGAAGTCCATGACGATGCCCACGCCGGGGTTGGTGTAGACCTCGAACAGGCGCGTGTAGTAGCTGGACTGGGGGTTGCGCGCAGAGAGCTTCCAGTGCACGGTCTTGAGCGGGTCTCCTGCCACGTAGTCGCGCACGTGCGAGTAGTCCATGCTGTCTGCCAGCACAGACTTGGCCGCGCTGGCGCTCTCCACCAGCGCGTCTTCAGAGAAGCTGGCGTTGTCGAGCACCTGCAGCTGCGGCATGACGCGCAGCTCGTGGCGTGCGGGGTTGCGCAGCTCCTTGGAGAACAGCCCGAAGAAGTCGCTCACCACCACGCGGTCCAGGCCCGCCGTGTAGCTGCCGATATGCTCGAAGCAGGCCTTGAAGCTCACGCTCGTCTCCTCGAAGGGGCCCAGCGCCAGCGAGCTCTCTGCCTGTGAGGCCAGGTTGCCGTCCAGGTCGCTGATGTAGAAGAAGGTGCGGATGCGGAAGAAGAAGCCCGGCCCCGCGTTGCGGAAGCCCACCTGGAAGGCCACCTCCTCGCCGCGCCTGCACTCGGCAAGATCGGTCTCCTCCCAAAAGCTCAGGCTGGCGGCCAGCATGGCCAGGTAGCCGCGCGCCAGCAGCAGCGCTGCCAGGTAGGCGAGCAGCGGCGTCCACCCCAGCAGGGTGGCGTGATAGTCCGCGTCTCCCACCATCAGCGCCGTACACGCGAACAGCAGCCCCGCCAGCACCATGAGCACCCGCTTGCCCCAGGCCGTGCGCGTGCCGCCGCGGGCCTCACCCGCAGCGTTGCCGCCACGGCGGCGCGGGCGCCCCTGCCCGCGGGCCTCGCGCGCTTGGCGGGCGGCGCGGGCATCGTCGCGCCGGCGCTCAAGTCTCTCGGTTATGCGTGCAGCCACAGCGCCCTACCGCCCCGCGCCCGTCACCAGCCGCCCGGTGAGGTCGGCCTCGCTCACCTCGGGCACCGCCACGCTCTCGGCAAGCGTGACCACGACGTCCCAGGGGTCGCGCCCGTTGACCTTTGCCTCGTGCGTGAGGATGATGCGGTGCGCCAGCACATAGGGCGCCAGGTACTTGATGTCGTCCGGCATCACGTAGCAGCGGCCCCTCATCAGCGCGTTGGCGCGCGCCAGAGCCACCAGCGCGATCGAGCCGCGCGGACTGGCACCGCAGCTGCACTCCTTGGCCGCGCGCGTGGCCCCGCACAGCTGCACGGCGTAGCGCGCCACGCTCCTGCTCACCTCCACCTCGCGCGCCATGCTGCGCAGCGCCAGCACGTCTTCCGCACTGGCCACGGGGCGTATGGCCGCCTTGGCGTCCTCGTTTCCGAGCACCACGTCAACCTCCTCCTCCATGAGGGGGTAGCCCATGGAGAGCTTGATGAGGAAGCGGTCCAGCTGGGCCTCTGGCAGCGGATAGGTGCCGTACTGCTCGATGGGGTTCTGTGTGGCCAGCACCATGAAGGGCTCCTGCAGCGCATAGGTGTTGCCGTCAACGGTGACCTGGCGCTCCTCCATGGCCTCCAGCAGGGCTGACTGCGTCTTGGCGCTGGCTCGGTTTATCTCGTCCACCAGCACGATGTTGCTCATGATCCCGCCCGGGCGGAACTCGAAGTCGTGCGTCTTCTGGTTGAAGATGGAAAAGCCGCTTACGTCGGAGGGCATGATGTCCGGCGTGAACTGCATGCGGCTGAACCCGCAGTCGATGCTCTTCGAGAGCGCCTTCACCAGGGTGGTCTTGCCGGTGCCGGGCAGGTCCTCCAGCAGCACGTGGCCCTTTGCCATCAAGCTCATGACGATGAGCTCGACGCGCTCGCGCTTGCCGAGGACCACGGTCTCGATGTTGTCTGCGATTGCGGCAAGCGTCTCTGCCGCGCGGTTTGCCTTGTCTTGGCTGAGCATCAGGCTCTCCTTTTCCTCTAATCTTCGTGCGGGGTACCTGGCAGACGCGCGCTAGCCAACGCCGCCGAACTCCGGCGCGCACATGCGCATGACCTCTTGGTTGTCGTGCGTGAACTCCACCAGCTTGACGTTGACGCCGTAGGCGTCCTGGATGTTCTCGCGCGTGATCACCTGGTGCGCCGGGCCGAACACCATGTTCTTGCCGCGCATGAACAGGGCCACGTTGGCGCGCGTCATGAAGGCGTGGTCTGGGTTGTGGGTGATCATCATCACGCCAAAGCCCTTGGCCGCCAGCTCGCGCACCTTCTCGATCACGCGCACCGCGTTGCCGTAGTCCAGCGCAGCGGTGGGCTCGTCCAGAATCATCAGGCGCGGCTCCTGGGCCAGGGCGCGGGCGAACATCACCATCTGCAGCTCGCCGCCGGAGATGTCCGAGTACGGCGTATCCCTCAGGTGGTAGATCCCCATGTCCTCCATCGCGTTCTCCACGATGTTGTAGTCCTTGCGCGTGGGCCGCCCGGTGGCGCTGCCGCTCTTGGACACGCGGCCCAGCATGACCACGTCCTTGACCTGGTACGGGAAGGGCTGGGTGTGCTTCTGGGCAACGTAGGCCACGTCCTGGGCCAGGCGCGCGGCGCTCCAGCGCGTCACGTCGCTGCCGTCGAGCGTTATCGATCCCGCCAGCAGCGGGTTCATCCCCAAGATGGTCTTCACCAGCGTGGTCTTGCCGCAGCCGTTGGGCCCCAGGATGCAGCAGACCTCGCCGCTGCCCACGGAGAAGTTGACGTACCTCTGCAGCGGGCGCTCTGCCTCGTAGCCCACGCTGACGTCTCTCACGCTCAGCTTCATGCTCTACTCCCAACCCCTCATCTGGCGCGCCATGGCCACCACGAACAGCGGCGCCATGACAACGCTTGCAACAGAGCCGATGGCCAGGCCGTCGGCGATGAACGGAATGCAGTCTGTTATGTCGCGGCACACCAGCAGCACGATCATGCCGATGCACACGTTGCCCGCCAGCTGGCGAGAGAACTCGCAGCCGAAGAGGCTGCGCGAAAGAAACGGCACCACCAGGCTCACCAGGGCCACCATGCCCACGTGGATCTGCGCCGCCAGGATCATGACGGCGCCGCAGACAAGGGCCGCCGCGCGCAGGGCCGTCATGTTCACGCCCATGGCGCGCACCTCCTGCTCCTCGAAGGCCAGCGCATTGAGCTTGAAGCGCAAAAACCACACCGGGACAAACGAGCACAGGCAGGCCAGCCCCAGCGTCAGCCAGCTCAACGCACTGGTGTCCACCACGAGCATCTGGCTGAGCGTGTAGAAGGTGAGGTAGTCCTCCTCGCTCATAACGAAGAGCGTCACATAGCTCACGATGAAGCCCAGCAGCTGGCTCAGGATGGAGCCCACCAGCAGCATGGTCACGGTGTCGAAGGGCCGGCCCGCGCCGGAGAGCTTGCGCCCAGCAACGATGACAAAGACCAGGATGGCTGCGCCAAAGCCGTAGCACAGGGCGTAGCGCATGCCCAGCATGCCGGTTGCCGCTCCGCCGTAGACAGCTACCAGCACCATCATCCCCAGGCTCACACCGCTGCCCACGCCCAACATGCCGGGGCCGGCGATGAGGTTCTTGAAGACGTTCTGGTAGAGCATGCCGCTCACGCTCAGCAGCACGGCGCACAGCATCGTGACGCCCACCACACCGGCGCGCTGGGCGATGGCCCAATAACCGGGCACGTTGTCCAGGATCCACTGGTTGCTGTGAGCCTCGAAGGCATGGGTTGCCACGGCTATGGCGTTGTAGGCGTGCTCGAGCAGGGCCGCGCCCACCTGCACCGGCGTGTAGAAGGCATACGGGGCACTGTACGTGTAGTACTGGCCAGCTGCTCCGGTAAAGCACAGGCTCAGGTAGCACAGCGCCAGGATGACCAGCACACACGCCACCACCTTGACAGCCAGGCTGTCCGCCTCGCGGCGGCGCGTGGCGTTGGTGCGGTTCATGGGAAGGGTCTGGCCCACGGCATGGCTGCCGCTGCCGGGTGCCGGCAGCTCCGCCCCGTTGCGCATGCGGGCGATGTCTGCTGCACTGCACTCCAGGCCCTTGGCGCCCAGGCCGGCTTGCCTTCGCTTACTTGAACTCACCGCGCACACCTCCCCCGCCGCGCAGGGCCGTCACCAGGAAGACCGCCGCGCCAAAGATCGAGATGAACATGCCCACCATGGTCTCGTAGGCCGGGCCCAGGGTCATAGACATCAAGACGTAGGCCCCCAGCACGAACACCGAGCCCAGCACCGCTGCCGCTGGCAGCAGGTAGCTGAAGTCGGGGCCCACCAGGCGGCGCGCCATGTGCGGCACCAAGAAGCCCACAAAGCCCACGCTGCCGCAGAAGCTGATGAGCATGGCCGTGAGCAAGGTGCACAGGCCCACCACGAGGTAGCTCATCTTGGTCGCGTCCACGCCCAGGGTGCGCGCCTCCTCGGCACCCATGGTCATCAAGCTCATGCGGCGGCGCAGCACCATGACCACGGCAAAGGTTGCGATAAGCGGGATGCCGATCGCCACGATGTCGATGAGCCCGAAGTTGCGGTAGAAGCTGGCGATCTGCAGGTTTGTGAGCAGGGACGCCTTGGCACCGTAGGGATCGCCGGCCACGTACCAGTAGCGCACGCTGTTGCTCACCGCGCCCAGCACAGATCCGATCACCTGCCCGCAGATGATCATCATGATGGCGGAGTTGCTGCGCCCCCTGCCGGCTAGGCGCATCACCAGAAGCACGCTGCACACCACCAGCAGGCAGCCCGCAAAGCTGATGACGGAGAGGCTGTAGGTAGAGACGAGGTAGTCCCAGCTGCTGCCGCTGCCGTCATAGCCAGAAAGCCAGCTGACGTTGCTGCCGTCGTCTGCAACGAAGAAGACCACCCAGATCATCATCCCCAGCGTTGCGCCAGAGTGCACGCCCAGGGTGGAGGGCGACACCAGCGCGTTCTTGAAGGCGCCCTGGTAGACGGCACCGCACAGGGCCAGGCCCGCGCCCGTCATGGCGATGATCACGTAGCGGATCATGGTTGAGCCAAAGCGCACGGGGCCGTCGTCGTTGCCGGTGAGCACGCCCACCAGACCCGCGACGTTAGCCTGGAGGTCCTCCACAAACCAGGCAAAGCTGTAGCCGCTGTTCATGCCGCCGCTGTGCACGGCGGAGTTGAGCAGGTCCTTGGGCACAATCAGCCCCAGGAAGTAGAGCGCTACCAGCACCACGGCTAGGATGAAGACCACCTGCAGGCGGGGGTCGACCTTGTGGCCGGCGTCGCGTGCCAGGCGATAGGCGCTGTCCTCCTGGTCTTCCAGGGTGATGCTGCCTGCGCTTCCGTGCACAGGGGCGCTCGCATCCGCGCCAGAGCGCGTGCGCGTGCGGCGCTTGGGATTGTCCTGGGTAGCGCGCATGCTAGAACCTCATCTGGGTCAGGGCGGGCTCTGCGGCGGGGGTGCCGGCACGCTGCTCTTCGGCCAGGTCCTCCCTGCGGCGGCGGATAAACCACAGGGCCGCAGCTGCAACCAGCAGCAGGAAGACAGCGCAGGCGATGAAGAATCCCGCTGCGCTGCCGGCGTCCCCGCCGGGGGCGGCGATGCCGTCTGCGGGGCCGCCGCCTGAGCTAGAGCCTCCCTCGGCGGCGCCGGCGGCGGCCAGGCTGGCGCCGGCGTCCTCGTCGGCGTCTTCGGCACCCTCAACTTCGGCGTCATCGTCGTCGCGCGTCTTCTCCAGCGAGGCTCCGGCAGCAGCGAGGCCGCCCTTCTTGGAGGAGGAGCCGTCGTCGAGCTTGATGGTGGTGGCCTTCAGCGCGCCGCCCGCGCCCACCGTTCCTGTGGAGCTGTTCGAGGAAAGCGAGCCGCCCGCCTCGGCGCCCTCGTCGTCGCCCTCGAGGGTGCCGGTGCCGGTGCCCAGCTGCGTGTAGGTGGCAAACACCGCCATGTCCTCGCTCACCGCGGTCTGCGTGCAGGAGAACGCGTTGCCCGCGGCGTCCACCCAGCCCTCAAAGCGGTCGCGATTCTCGCCCGTAGGCACGGGCTGCTCTCCGGTGCTCAAGGCAACGGTGGAGCCCTTCTGCACCTCGAGGCAGTCGATCACGGTGGTCTTGTCGCTGTCATAGAAGGTGACGAGCGGGTAGTTGGCGTCCTTCCAGATGGCGTAGAGGCGCACGCTGCCATCCGGCTGGGCCACCGAGCCCACGCTCACCATGCTGGCCAGCAGGTAGGTGAGCGCCTTGGGGCTGGTGTTCCACCCGCGGAAGCTCACCCCCTCCTCGCCGCTCTGCGGCTCGTCCGGGTTGCTCGAGGCCATGAGGGCGCTGTAGATGCTCGTGCCGGCGCTCACGTCCTGGGCGCTGGCATAGAGCTCGTCGCCCACGTAGAACTCAACGGTGTAGCTCTTGCCCTTGACGGAGTACACGCCGTAGTAGTTCACCGCGCCGTTGTTGGAGGTGGTGGTGGTATGCGGCAGACCGTTAGTGTAGTAGGGCTCCTTGTCCGTCATGCGCACGGACCAACCTAGGAAGGTGTACTCCTCGCCTTGGTAGACAAAGGAGTCCCCCGCCTTGACCAGGGTGTTTGCAGCCTGCAGGGCGTCGTCGTTCCAGTCGAAGTTCGAGATGCCCTGGGTGGAGTAGACCGGCTTGTCATCGCCCTGTCTCCAGAAGGAGAACACGAGCTTCTGGAGGCTGACCGTGCGCTCAAAGCGCGCCGTATAGCTGGCGTCTGCTGTGGCTGCGGGCAGCGAGCTGTTGGCGATGATGGGATCTCCCTCATGCCAGAGGCACTCGTCGTCAAGTCCGGCATGCCAACCCTTGAAGCTGAAGCTGTAACCGCTCACGCTTATGACCTTAGCAGGGATACCGGTGGCGATTGCAGGGTTGGCGGCCTTGAAGCTGGGCACCGTGCCGTGCTCAACCGCGCAAGCCGCCACGTAGCCGTCCACACAGAAGGTCACCAAGTGCTGGTTGGCGGCAACGGGCACGTACACCGCGCTGAAGCTCACGCTGCCCTTGACGGCGCCGGCCACGTTGGAATTCATCACCAGGCTGCTGTAGACGGCTTGGGTGCTGAAGGCATAGGTGGCAACGGAGTCGCCTGCCAGTCGCCAGCCCACAAAGCGGTAGGCGGTGCCGCCGCTGCTGTAGTCTGGGGCGCTCACCTGTGCGGCGCCTGCCTGCTGCAAGGTCTTGCCGTAGGCGCCCGTCACAGTCTTGGTTCCGCTACCCTCGATCCCGGTGAAGCTCACCTGCACGCTGGCTCCCTGGTGCGGGAAGAAGCGCGTCGTGTCCACGCCGGAAGGGTCCACCACAGCGCTGGGCTCGCTGCCGCGCACGGCGCTCTTGGCCGCCTGGGGGTTCAGCATCTTGAGAAGCGTGAAGCTTGACTTTGTGGGATAGGTCAGCGCGCTGGGCAGCTGCTCCGTGCCCTCGATGATGCTGCGGAGGTCAAGCGCGCCGGCCTTGAGCACGTAGGGGTCGCTGCCGCAGCTTGCGCTCAGTTGAGCGCCGCTGCTCTGCCAGCTGCCGCCTGTGCTCTGGTACAGGGCATAGGCGTTGCCGGAGCCGGTCTGCGCGCTCACTGCGCCTTGCACGCTCACGCTGCCGCTGAAGCCGGCGTCTGCGCTGATGCCGTAGGCGTTCTGGGGCTCGTTGACAGGTGCGCGCATGAAGACGTGCGTGGGCACGATCTTGCTGAAGTCGCCCACGTCGTCACCCAGCACGGGGTCCGAGTACGCCCACACGGTCATGCCGTTCTCAAGCTTCATGGCCGTGGCGTAGTAGATGCCCGCGCCGCTCTCATAGCCCACCAGGTCCTCTGGGCCGTCGTACATCGCATTGGCCAGGAAGGCCTCGCGCACCTGGCGCTCCAGCTCGCTGCCCGCAGCAGGCTTGAACTCGAGCAGGCTGGCGATAGAAGAAGACTGCGCTCCCGCTGTGCCCGTGTAGTCGGGGTAGTCCACGCTGCCCGTGCTCAGCTGGCAGCTCTGGTTGTCGACCTCGATGCGCGCCGTCTTGGCCACGCTCACGCTGCCCGCCTGCGCGCTGCAAGAGATACCCGCTGCACTGCTGGCACCGTAGGCATCGCTGCTGGGAGCGCTTGCAAGCTGGAGCACGGCTCCCTCTCCCAAGTCAACGGAGCCCTTGACCAGGCTGATGCCGTTCAAACTGAAGACCGGCATAGTGGCAGAGGCACCCACGTAGCTCACGCTGAGCACGCAGCCCTGCAGCTGGAAGCTGGCGCCGCCTGTAACGGCCACGCCCTGGTAGCCGCTGGCGGCAGAAGATGCGATCTCCACCGCGCGGCCAAGCTTGAGCTCCAGCCTGCCCGCACCGGCAGAGGAATCCATGATGCTCAAGCTGCCACCGGCAAGGCTGATGCCGGCAGACGCGGTTGCGCCCGGCTCAATGCTAAGGGTGTGGCCGTTGAGGTCGATGCTCACAGTGCCGCTCACCTTGAGCGCAGCGCTGGTGGCAAGGTCGCTGCCCAGGGTGTAGCTGCCGCTGCCCAGGCTCAGCTCCTTGCCCGTGCCCTGAGCGCCCCACAGGGCCGCCAGGTCGCTGCCCTGCACAGCGCGGGTTTGCAGGGTACCCGCTGCTGCTGTCTGTTGGCAGTCTTGCGCAGCGCTACCGCTATCTGCCAACCCTGCAGCCCACGCACCGCCCAGGCCCGCCGCCGCAAGCAGCGCGGTCAGCGTGCAGGCAGCTGCCAGGGCGCGCAACCTCCCCTTCTCAAGCCTGTCTGTTCTCATTTCTTGCTCTCCCAACCCTATTCCGTGGGGCATGTCGCCTCGTAGACGCTCTTGTAATCGCTCACCAGATCCGCACCTGTTCCTTCAGCGCAGCGGTAGAAGGTCTCGTAGAACGAGCTCACCAGGCTGGAGCACTCCGCAAGATCGCCTTCCTCCTGGAACATGCAGAAGGTCCACGGAGCAAGCAGGTAGCTCTCAACCGTTCCGTCAGCCCAGCTGCCGCACAGGCCCTGGGGCACCACAGCCACCTTGTAGGGCTGTCCCACGTTGTAGAGGCCGTTGACCTTGGCGGCAGAAGCAGTGACCTTCTTGGCCAGCTCCTGGCTGCGCACCAACAGGTAGGGGAAGGAGGCATCTCCCACCGTCACCCAGCTGTCCGTGCCGCTGTACGAGCTGGGGCTGTACCACAGGGCGCTGGGGGCGTTGCGCATGGTGAGCTTTGCGCTCGTGCTGCTGGTGACCAGGCTGGCATAGGCGCCGGGAACCACCAGGTAGGGCAGCGACTTGCCGCTGTCTGCGTTGCGCGGGCGCGGGCCGTCGAAGGAGTTGTCCACCACGCCGCCCAGCTGGAGGTAGTAGTCCATGAGGGCAAAGGCGTTGGAGCCCACGCGCACGCTCAAACCGGCGCCCGTGGAGGAGTCCATGGTCTGGCCGTTGAGGTAGAGCGGGGTGGCAGAGGAGTAGCTGCGGTTGGCCTCGCTGCTGGTCTTGAGCGAGGTGGTCCAGGAATCGATGAAGGCAGTGGTGAGCATGGTGCCGGAGATGCTGGTTGTGGAGGTCCCCTTGCCCTTGCCGCTGGGGTCCTGGTAGATGTAGCTGTAGCTGGTGCCGCCGATCATCTTCACGCTGTAGCCGCCGTTGGCCTTGAGGCAGGTGCTGATGCTGCTGTCGTGCAACTTGAGGTAGGCCTCGGCGGCGGCCTGCGTGTCGTAGGTGACAAGGCTCGAGTCCTTCAGCAGCTGACCCACCAGCTGCACGGCCTGGATGATGTCGTCGTCTGCGGTGTCCGGCTCACCCAAGGCGGGCACAGTGACCACGTCGATGCCGGCCTTGTTGAGGGTCTCGCTCTGCTTCTGGCTGAGCTTGACATGCACGCCGTCTGCCAGCACCACGCTAGGGCGCACCTGCAGCAGGGCGTCCATGTCGAGCTCGTAGCCGTCGTCCTCGCTGCCGCTCCACACGGCGGCAAGCTTCTCCACGCCTTCTCCGGGGAACACCCCCTTGGCGGCAACGGAGCGCTGCCACTCTGCGTCGCAAGCGGCCAAGCCGCCCTTGCCCGCCAGCATCTGCACGATGGTTGCGTACTGGCCCGCCGCGGCGATTGCGTCCACGCCTTCCGGCAGCTCAAGGTAGGTGCCCGTGGCGTTGTAGACCTTGCCGGTGCCGCCCAGGCCCTGGCTGCCCTCGTCTCCCGCGGCGTCTGCGTCCGGCGCAGCCTCTTCCTCATCGCCCTCGTCCAGGCCGTCATCTTCCTCGGGTTCTTCAGAGGACTCCTGGGCCTCGCCGTTCTCCTCTTCCTCGTCGTCCTTGTCCTCGTTGTCACCCTGCTCTTTCTCTGGGAGGGTGCCGACGTTGCTCATCAGATCGTGGGCGCTTTGGGGGTTGTAGAGGCGCTTGATGGCCACGCCGTTGGCAGGCGCGTCCTTGTCGAACACGGGCTCGATGTAGGCCTGCTCGTCGATGCGCTCGCTCTCTGCCAGCTTGGAGGAGCTGCGCGTTGGGTCTGGCGCAGCGTCTTCAACATCCTTGTAGAGGGGCTCGATGGCAGGGTTCTCCGTGCCCAGCAGCTCGTCTTCAATGTGCTCGGTGAGGACATCGCTCTCCTTGCAGCCGGCAAGCCCCACGGGGATGCTCAGCACAAGGAGGGCGGCAGCTATGCTGCGTGCGAGCCCCTGCTGGGGGCTCCCGTTGTCGCTAGCGCAAGCACGGCGGGTCATGCGAAGAACAGTTCCTTTCTTAATGGCTGTGATAACTCAAAATGGCAACAGAAGAACACCCTCGGGCGTCATTTCGTCCGTCATGCTCTGACGCCGCCTGGACCGATTTCGACCGGAGGCACGCAGTGCCGAAGTGGAGAAATCTCAAGTTGAACAGCGGTACCGTGTCTCGAGTCACGGTACCGCTGGCTCAACCCGAGATTTCTCCACGCGCTCGCTTACGCTCGCTTGGTCGAAATGACGG